>NZ_JBFAKM010000010.1:0-223934 GCF_040655695.1 Polymorphospora sp. NPDC050346
CACCCGGGCCAGCTCGCGTTCATCCACACACGGCAGCCAAACACCGCCACGATCCACATACAAGCGACACGCCACAACGACCTAACAAAGCACTACTAGGCCGTTGAAGGTGACTCCGGCGGCCACCAACAGCACGACGCCCAGGCCGAGCACCCACCGGCGGGACAGGTACGTCGCCGGCAGCAGCACCAGCAGCCCGAACACCGCGTAGAACTTCAGCGCCTCACCGGGTTGCAGCAGGCTGTGCAGCGCCCCGAAGGCACCCAGCCACAGCAGCCGGCGCAGCAGCACCACCCGTGGCCGGTCGGTCCGGTTCGCCGCTGATCGCAGGAAGATGGCGAAGCTGACGCCGAACAGCAGCGAGAAGATCGGGAACGGTCGTTGCAGGAACAGCAGCTCGAAGACGTACGCGCCGAGATGGTCGCCGCTGTCCCCGGACGCCCTCGGCATCCCGGTCATCGGATTCCTCTCGTGGATACTCCGGCCTTTAGGCTGGTGAGGAATCGGAACCCGTGCGGAGCAGGGCGGGGAAAGTCGATCCGTCTGCTAAGTGGACAGGCGTACGGGCCGCCCCCGGACCGGGGCTCGCAAGCATGGCTGGCACTATGTGGGCCGTGTCCAGGACGGTGAAGCGGGCGTTCAAGTACCGCTTCTACCCCAGCACTGAGCAGGCAGCCGAGCTTGCCCGCACGTTCGGGTGCGTCCGGCTGGTCTACAACATGGCCCTGCGGGCCAGGACCGAGGCGTGGACGCTGCGTCAGGAACGGGCCAACTACAACGCCACCTCGGCCCTGCTCACCGGGTGGAAGAAGACCGAGGAGTTGGCGTTCCTCAACGAGGTCTCCTGCGTACCGTTGCAGCAGGCCCTGCGACATCTGCAGACCGCGTTCACGAACTTTTGGGCCAAACGCGCCGGGTATCCGTCGTTCAAGTCGAGGAAGAGGTCCCGCCGGTCGGCGGAGTACACCACCAGCGCGTTCCGGTTCCGCGACGGCCAGCTGAGGTTGGCGAAGATGTCCGCACCGTTGGACATCGTGTGGTCCAGGCCGCTGCCGGCGGGTGCGTCGCCGTCGACGGTGACCGTGTCCCAGGACGCTGCCGGGCGTTGGTTCGTGTCCCTGCTCTGCGAAGATGTGATCGAACCGGGTTCCGCCCCGGGCATGGGGTCGGTCGGGATCGATGCCGGGCTCGACAGCCTGCTGACCCTGTCGACCGGGGAGAAGATCGTCAACCCCCGGCACGAACGCGTCGACCGCCAACGGCTGGCGAGGGCACAGCGGAACCTGGCCCGTAAGGAGAAGGGTTCGGCGAATCGGGCCAAGGCCCGGCTGAAGGTCGCCCGTGTCCACGCACGGATCGGCGACCGGCGCCGTGACCATCTGCACAAGCTGTCCACTCGACTCGTGCGTGAGAACCAAACGCTCGTGATCGAGGACCTGACCGTACGAAACATGGTCCAAAACCGGAGCCTGGCCCGCGCGATCAGTGATGCGGGCTGGCGGCAGTTCCGGACCATGCTGGAGTACAAGGCCGACTGGTACGGCCGGAACCTGGTCGTGGTGGACCGCTGGTTCCCGTCGTCGAAACTGTGCTCCACCTGTGGTGCGCTCGCGGATCGGATGCCGCTGAACACGCGGTCGTGGACCTGCCGGTGCGGCACGGTGCACGACCGGGACCTCAACGCGGCAAGGAACATTCTGGCCGAGGGGCTCTCGGTCGCTGCCTGTGGAGCTGGTGTAAGACCTCAACGGGAGTCCTCCCGGACGGGGCGGTCAGCGGTGAAGCAGGAAACCCCTGGGGCGACCCAGGGAATCCCCTTCCTTCAGAGAGGGGAGGATGTCAACTGCACGATGTTCACCATGACGATGGCGACGAGCGCCAGCCCGCGCAGCGCGTCCAGTTCGGAGATGCGCCGGCCGGCGGGCGCCCCGGCCCGTTGAGGTACGTCCATGTCCCCAGTCGAACAGCCCGACCCGGTCCGCCGGCAGCGGGAAAGGTAGCCGCCGGACCCTACTTTCGTCGCATGCCCCGAGGCCCCCGTCGGTGATCCGGAGACGCACCGGGCCGGATCCGCCGTGCTCGGCGCGGCCCGCGAGATCGCCGACCCGAACCTCGCCACCAAGCACGTCGCCGCACCGGTCTGGGTGTACGTGGCGGCACAGGTCCTCGCCGCCACGCTGCTGCTGCGTCGGCGCACCCGGCCGGAGGCGGTGACCCTCGGGGCCGCCGCGCTGAGCCTGTTCGCCCCGGCCACCGCCGCCCTGTTCGCCCCGTACGCCGTGACCGCGTACGGGCGGGACCGGCGACGCGGCTGGCTGGCCATCGGCGTACTGGTGGTGTGCTGGACGGTTGGCGCGCATGCCTGGGCGATCGCCGACCCGTTCTCCGGCCCGGCACTGATCCTGGTCTCCGCCCTGCTCGGAATGTACGTCCGCGCCCGCCGCCACCTGCTCGACGAACTCGCCGAGCAGGCCCGTACCGACGAGCGGATGCGGCTGGCCCGCGAGATGCACGACGTCGTCACCCACCGGATCAACCTGATGGTGTTGCAGGCGGGCGCGCTCGGGGTGACCACGACCGACCCGGCGACCCGGGCGGCGGCCGCCGAACTGCGCGCGAACGGCTGCCGCGCGCTGGCCGAACTGCGCGACGTCGTCGGGGTGCTGCGCACCGGCACGCCACCGGCCCGTGACGGTGCGGCCGGCGGCCCGGACCACGACGGCACGACCGACGCCGCGCCCGGCAGCGTCGTCGCCGACCTGGTCGACCAGTCCCGCGCGGTCGGCCTGCCGGTGACCCTCGCCGAGTCCGGCGACCCGGCCACGACCGCCCCGGCCGTACGCCGCACCCTGGTCCGCGTCGTCCAGGAGTCGCTGACCAACGTCCACAAGCACGCGCCGGACTCGACGGTCACCGTCACCGTCCGCTACGGCCCCGGCGAGGCGCGGGCGGCGGTCGCCAACACCGCTCCGGGCCGGCCGCCCGACCCGGTGGTCGCCGCGACCGGCGGCGGCTCGGGGCTGCTCGGGCTGCGGCACCGGGTGGAGATGGTCGGCGGCACGCTGTCGGCCGAGCCGACCTCGGACGGCGGGTTCGCCGTCTCGGCCGCGCTGCCGGCGGGGGCGGCCCGGTGATCCGTGTCCTCCTCGCCGACGACGAGCGACTGGTCTGCGCACACCTGCGCACCATCCTCGGCGTCGCCGCCGACATCGAGGTCGTCGGCGAGGCGTACGACAATGCCGACGCCGTCGAGGCGGTGATCCGGCTGCGGCCCGACGTCCTGCTGATCGACCTGCGGATGCCCGGCGTTGACGGGCTCGCCGCCATCGAACGCATCGCCGGCTTCGACGACCCGCCCCGGATGATCGTGCTGACGACCTTCGACGTCGACTCGTACGTGCTGCGGGCACTGCGGGCCGGCGCGTCGGGCTTCCTGCTCAAGTCGACCCCGCCGGACGACCTGATCGGCCTGGTCCGGGTCGCGGCGGCCGGCCACACGGTGCTGTCGCCGGTCGCGGCGCGCCGGCTGGTCGGCATCGTGGACGGTCCCGCGCAGGCCCGGCAGCGGGCCCGCGGTCTCGTCGCCGCGCTCACCGAACGGGAACGGGAGGTCCTCACCCTGCTCGGCGCCGGCCGGTCCAACCAGCAGATCGCCCGCCGGCTCCACCTGTCGGAGGCGACGGTGAAGGGCTACGTGTCGCGGCTGCTGGTCAAGCTGGAGTGCGCCAACCGCACCCAGGCCGGGCTGCTGGCCCACGAGGCCGGTCTCACCGAAAGTTGACCGGTGCCGGCGGCCCGGTACGGCGGGACGTCAGGCGGCCAGCCGGTAGCCGACGCCGCGTACGGTCTGGATCAGGTCGGTGCCGAGCTTGCGGCGCAGGTAGCCGATGTAGACGTCGACCACGTTCGAGCCGGGATCGTGGGCCAGCCCCCAGACCTGGTCCAGCAGCCTCTCCCGGCTCAGTGCCTCGCCACGGCGACGCAGCAGGGTCTCGGCGAGCATGAATTCCCGGCCGGTCAGCACCACCGGCCGGCCGTGCACCGTGACGGTCCGCCGGACGAGGTCGAGCTGCACCGGTCCGGCCCGTAGCACGGTGGCGGTGGCCGGACCCCGCAGCCGGGCGCGGATCCGGGCGAGCAGTTCGTCGAACTCGAACGGCTTGGTCATGTAGTCGTCGGCGCCGAGGTCGAGTCCGTTGACCCGGTCCGACACCGCGGCGCGGCCGGTCAGCACGATCACCGGGATCCGTTCGCCGCTGGCCCGGATCTGACCGAGGGTGGTGAGCCCGTCCTGACCGGGCAGCCCGAGGTCCAGCACGAGCAGGTCGTGGCCCGGGCAGAGGGCGGCCGCGTCGGTGCCGGTGGTGGCCACGGTGGGCAGGTAGCCGGCCGCGCGCAGCCCTCTGGCCAGCAACGCGGCGATCCTCGGCTCGTCCTCGGCGACCAGTATGCGATGCACCGAACCACCCCCGCCGACACGGCACCCGACCCACCCGTCAGCGAGCATCCGTCATTCCCGTCCACGGCGTCGTCGTCTGTCGGATAACCGTCGGCGGGGACCGGATGAGAGGACTCTCATCGGCGCCTGAGAAACGGGTGACGCACCCTCCCGACACTGGCCGGTACTGGCGGCACGACCGGGGTGGGGACAGGTATGGCTGGTATCGGTACCACGATCACGAACGCGCGGCGCGGTGGTGCGACAGCGGACCGCCGGCGGCACGGCCACCGGCGGCGCCGGACGCTCGTCCTGGCCGGGCTCACCGCCGCCGGGCTGCTGACCACCCTGCTGACGGTCCAGCCGGTCTGGGCGGTGACGTTCACGGTCACCAGCACCGCCGACGGCGTCGACGCGAACATCGGCGACGGAGTCTGCCGGACCAGCGCCAACACCTGCACGCTGCGGGCCGCGATCCAGGAGGCGAACGCGACCCTGCCCGGCGACACCATCCAGGTCCCGGCCGGCACCTACCAGCTCACCCGGCCGCCGGCCGGCGACAACGGCGACGCGACCGGGGACCTCGACATCGTCAGCCCGCTGACCATCGTCGGGGCCGGGGACGAACACACGGTCGTCGACGGCGGCCAGCCGCCGGCCGGGGCGCCGCCGGAGCGGCGCGGCCTGGACCGGCTGCTGGAGATCCACGACACCGCCGGCAACGTCACCGTCTCCGGCCTCACCCTGCGCGAGGGGTACGACCCGGAGCAGGGCGGCGCGCTGCTCAGCCGGTCACCGGGCCTGCTGCGCCTGCAGGACGTCGCCGTGCTCGACTCGTACGCCGGGGTGACCGGTGGCGGCATCGACCTCGACGGCGAGGGCCGGGTCGAGATCAGCGGCTCCGTCGTCCGGGGCAACGCCACCGGCGGCGACGGCGGCGGCGTCCACAACCAGCACGAGGTCGAACTGACCCTCACCGACACCACGCTCGCCGGCAACACCGCCGGCGGTGACGGCGGCGGGGTGAGCAGTACCTCGAAGACCCGGCTGACCGTCACCCGCGGCACCGTCTCCGGCAACGTCGCCGGCGGCGAGGGTGGCGGCGTGCTCGCCGACTCGGAGCGGGCGACGACCGTACGCGGCACCGTCTTCACCGGCAACACGGCCGGCGACCCGGAGTCCGGCGACGGCGGCGGGGCCGGGCTCTACCTGGGCGGCAGCGGCGGGGCGACGGTCACCGGCGCGTCGTTCGCGGAGAACGAGGCGGTCGCCGAGGGCGGCGGGGTCGCGATCCACCTGGGACTGCCCGACCGCAGCGGCCTCGACGTGTTGCGGACCCTGCGGACACACCGCCGCGGGCTACCGGTGCTGGTGCTGACCGGCCGGCCGGGCCAGGACGCGGCCGCCTGCCTCGACGCCGGCGCCGACGACTACGTGACCAAGCCGTTCCGCTTCGAGGAACTGCTCGCGAGGATCCGGGCGCGGCTGCGGGACGCCGGCATCGACGAGCCGCCCATCCTCGAATCCGGCCCGGTCCGACTCGACCCGCGGGCCCGGCGGGTCACCGTGTACGGGCGGGACGTGGCCCTCACCGGGCGTGAGTTCGCCCTTCTGGAAGTGCTCTTCCGGCATCCCGGCCGGGTACTCAGCCGCGAACAGCTCCTCGCCCACGCCTGGGGCTACGAGTTCGAGCCCAGCCCCAACCTCGTCAACGTCCACGTCAGCACCCTGCGCAAGAAGCTCGGCGTCGACGTGATCGAGACGTTGCGCGGCCTCGGCTACCGGCTCCGCCGGTCCTGAGCCGGCATCGGCCGGTCAGCCCTGCGGCTGGGAGATGTTGACCATCCAGGTCACCCCGAACCGGTCCTGGCAGGTGCCGAACTCGTCGCCCCACATCTGCTTCTCCAGCGGCACCGACACGTTCCCGCCCTCGGACAGCTTCGCCCAGTAGCCGCGCAGCTCGTCGGCGTCGGCACCACTCAGGCTGACCGACAGGTTGTTGCCCGGCCGGTAGTCCTCGCCGGGCGGGTGGTCGGCGCCCATGAGCGTGAACCCGCCGGAGGTGTCCAGCCTGGCGTGCATGACCTTGTCGGCGGCCGCCGGGTCCGGCGCGCCGAACTCGCCGTAGGTGTTCATCATCAGGGTGCCGCCGAAGACCCGCTCGTAGAACTCCATCGCCTGCCGTGCGTCGCCGTCGAAGCTGAGGTAGGGGTTGAGCAGGGAACCCATCGGGTGCTCCCTCCGGTCGCGCCAGTGCGGTCCCCGACAGGCTAGCGACGTTGCCCGGCACTTTCGCCGGAATGCGCAATGCCGGCCCGCATCCGGCGGTAGGCCAGCCCGCCCGCCAGGGCGGCCAGCAGGCCGGCGCCGAGAATCACCGGACGGGTGCCGTCGACGAGGAAGTCCTCGCCCCACAGGTGCAGCCGGCGTTGCCCGATCAGGGTCACCAGCAGTGGCGCGAGGGCCACCGAACACCCCAGGACGACTTTCAGCATCGACTGGTAGAGCGCGTTGACCCGGCCCCGCATCGCGTCCTCGACCCGGGAGCCGATGATCGTCACCCCGGTCAGGAAGGCGGTGCCGGCACCGGCGCCGACGGCCACGACGGCCGCCAGCGACACGGCCAGGTGCGGGGAGAGCGCCACCACGACCAGTACGCTCCCGGCACCGACGACCGCGATCCCGAACAGCCGTTCGTGCGTCACCCGACGGGCCAGCCGGGGCGTACCGAGGATGCCGGCCACCAGCCCGACGAACGCGGCGAGGAGCAGGAGTCCGAACGCGGCCTGACCGCCGCGCAGGCTCAGCGCGTACGTCTGGGCCGAGCCGACGACCGCGCCGCCGGCGGCGAGGGCGCCGGCCATGCCGATCAGCAGCCCCCGGACCAGCGGGCTCGCGCGTACGTAGGAGACGCTGTCGCGCAGCATCGCGCCCAGACCCGGGCCGGGCGTCGCGTCCGGCGCCCGGTCGGCCGCACCGGCCGGTGCGGCCGCCGTGGCCGGGGTCGGGCGGGCGGCGAGCTCGGGCAGGACGGTCGCGATCGACACCGCGCTGGCCAGGTAGAACAGCGCGGCGACGACGACCGCGAGCCGGGTCAGACCGTTCATGTCGAGCACGTGCGACGGCAGGCCGAAGACCGTACCGGCTCCCGTGATCAGCGTGAACAGGCCGCCGGCGACGGCGATCGTGAGACCGTACGTCATCGCCAGGCCCAGTTGGGCCGCCGGCGCGACCTGGTCCGGTCGCCGCAACAGGCCGGGTACGGCGGCGTCCTTCGCCGGAATCCACATCGTCGTGGCCACCTGGACGAGGAAGCCGCCGACGAGGATCCACCAGTAGCTGTTCACCGCCGCGATCGACAGCAGCAGCGCGCAGCGGGCCAGGTCGGCGACGGCCATCACGGTACGCCGGTCGAACCGGTCCGCCAGCAGGCCCGCGACCGGCGAGAAGAGCAGGCCGGGCAGGAGGTTGGCGAACAGGACGCCGCTGAACGCGTAGTTCAGCCCGGCGCTGCTGGTGGCGAGGGTGCCGGCGAGCGCGGCGAACGCGGCCAGCGCCAGCCAGTCCGCGCTGCTGCACAGCCCGGTGACCATCCACAGCCGGCGGAACGCCGGGATCGCCAGCACCTCCCGGGCGCCGGCCAGGGCGGGACGCCCCGGTCGCCGCCCGGCACCGTCGTTTCCGGCTGCCGGGTCCTCGTCCACGCTGGCTCGCATCAGCGAATGCTAGACCGGGCTCCTGAGGTGACCCCGCGCCGACCGGCTCCGGGGCCGCGGGTTCGTCGAGGAGGACACGACGGCATACCCTCGCCGGGTGGCCGGCCCGTCGAGAATCCTCGTCTACGGGGTGTACGGCGCCGGAAAGTCCACGCTGGCCGAGGAACTGGCCCGGCGGCTGGGCCTGCCGTGGCATCCGGTCGACGACCTGACCTGGGAACCCGGCTGGGTGGAGGTGCCCACGGCGGTGCAGCGCCAACGGATCGGGGCCATCTGCCGGCAGCGGCGGTGGATCCTCGACGGGGCGTACGGCTCCTGGCTGGACCTCCCGCTGGCCCACGCCGACCTCGTCATCGGCCTGGACTATCCGCGCTGGCTGTCGTTGTGGCGGCTGCTGCGCCGGACCGCGCGCCGGGTGGTGACCCGGGAGCCGATCTGCAACGGCAACCACGAGTCGCTGGGCAGCGTCTTCTCCACCGAGTCGGTCGTCGTGTGGCACTTCGGGTCGTTCGCCCGCAAGCGTCGGCGGATGCGGCGCTGGCAGGCCGGGCCGGGCGGGCCGCCGGTCCTGCTGTTCCGCCGGCCGGCGGACCTCGAGCGGTGGCTGGCCGGCCTCGGCCCGGAGGCAGCCGCGAGCCGGTCGTAAAGCCCACTAATCCTGTAGGGATAGACAGGTACGTTCGATCCGGGGTAGCCTCGCAGAACGGTCCGGCGATAGCCGACAAACCCGGCTTACCGGGCGTGTTCCTCCGCCGCCGGCCAGGCCCGTCACCACCTCCCACCCAGGAAGCGGAGCCGCGCCATGCCCGACACCCTCCCGTCGATGCATCTCGCCGTGACGCTCGACGGCGCCGGCTGGCACCCCGCCGCCTGGCGCGAGCCGACCGCCCGGCCGGCGGACCTGTTCACCGCCGGCTACTGGGCCGACCTCGTCACCGAGGCCGAACGCGGCCGGCTCGACCTCGTCACCATCGAAGACTCGCTCGGCCCGCAGTCCACCCACCCGGCGGAGCCGGACGACCGCACCGACCGGATCCGCGGCCGGCTCGACGCGGTGCTGATCGCGTCCCGCGTCGCACCACTGACCAGCCGCATCGGACTCGTGCCCAGCGTCGTGGTCACCCACACCGAGCCGTTCCACATCGCCAAGGCGATCGCCACCCTCGACTTCGTGTCCGGCGGCCGGGCCGGCGTGCAGGTACGGGTGTCGGCCCGGCCCGACGAGGCGGCCCACTTCGGCCGCCGTCGGCCGCCGTACCCCGGCGACGCCGACGCGGTCCGCGACCTGTTCGACGAGGCGGCCGACTACGTCGAGGTCCTCCGCCGGCTCTGGGACAGCTGGGAGGACGACGCCGAGATCCGGGACGTCGCCACCGGCCGCTTCGTCGACCGCGACCGGCTGCACCACATCGACTTCACCGGCCGCTGGTTCAGCGTGAAGGGACCGTCGATCACCCCCCGCCCACCGCAGGGGCAACCGGTCGTCGCCGCGCTCGCCCACGGCAGCCTGCCGTACCGCCTGATCGGCCGCTCGGCCGACCTCGGGTTCGTGACTCCGGACGGTCCGGGGCCGGCCCGGGCCGTCGTCGCCGAGATCCGCGCCGCCGCGGACCGGGCGGGGGAGACCCCGCACGTCTTCGGCGATCTGATCGTGTTCCTCGACGCGACCGCCGCGCGGGCCCGCGCCCGGCGGGCCCGGCTCGACGAACTCGCCGGGGGCCCGCCCGCCACGGACGCGGCGGTCTTCGCCGGCACCCCGGCCGAACTCGCGGACCAGCTCCAGGAGTGGCAGCAGGCCGGGCTCACCGGCTTCCGGCTGCGTCCCGCCTGCCTGCCCCACGACCTCGAACAGGTCACCCGGGGGCTGGTGCCGGAACTGTCCCGGCGCGGTGCGTTCCGCCGGACGTACCCGGCCGGCACCCTGCGCGGGCTGCTCGGCCTGCCCCGCCCGGCCAACCGGTACGCCGCCGCCTGAACCGCCGGCACCGCCAGACCCAGGAGGGCCAGCCGACCATGGACAGACCGCCCAGACAGATCCACCTCGCCGCGCACTTCCCCGGCGTCAACAACACCACGGTGTGGAGCGACCCCCGGGCCGGCAGCCACATCGAGTTCAGCTCCTTCGCCCACTTTGCCCACACCGCCGAACGGGCCAGGTTCGACTTCCTCTTCCTGGCCGAAGGGCTGCGGCTGCGGGAGCAGAACGGCCTCATCCACGACCTCGACGTCGTCGGCCGCCCCGACACGTTCACCGTCCTCGCCGCCCTCGCGGCGGTCACCGACCACCTCGGCCTGGCCGGCACGATCAACTCCACGTTCAACGAGCCGTACGAGGTCGCCCGGCAGTTCGCCAGCCTCGACCACCTCTCCGGCGGCCGGGCCGCGTGGAACGTGGTCACCTCCTGGGACGCGTTCACCGGCGAGAACTTCCGGCGCGGCGGTTTCCTGCCGCAGGAGCAGCGGTACGAGCGGGCCCGCAGCTTCCTGCACACCACGTGGGAGCTCTTCGACTCGTGGCGGGGCGACGAGATCGTCGCCGACCGACGGTCGGGGGTGTTCCTCGGCGACGCCCGGGCGGGCACGTTCGCGCACCGCGACGCCCACTTCGACATCGCCGGGCGGTTCACCGTGCCGCGCGGGCCGCAGGGCCGGCCGGTGATCTTCCAGGCCGGCGATTCCGACGCCGGCCGGGAGTTCGCCGCCTCCTCGGCCGACGCGATCTTCAGCCAGCACGGCACCCTGGCGGCCGGACGTGCCTTCTACGCCGACGTCAAGGCGCGGCTGCACCGCTACGGCCGTAGGCCCGAGCAGTTGCTGGTCCTGCCGGCGACGACCTTCGCCCTCGCCGACACCGACGAGGAGGCACACGAGCAGGCCCACGAGATCCGGCTGCGGCAGGTCAGCGGACAGACCGCGATCCGGTTCCTGGAACAACTGTGGAACCGGGACCTGTCCGGGTACGACCCCGACGGCCCGCTGCCCGAGATCGATCCCGAGCCGGGCGAGAACCTGGTCGCCCGCGGCCGGGCCAGCGTACGGATGTACCGCGACCCGCTGGCCACGGCGAAGGAGTGGCGCGAACGCGCGGCGGCGAAGCGGCTGTCGATCCGCGAACTGGTCATCGAGGTCACCGGCCGGCAGACCTTCATCGGCTCACCGGCGACCGTGGCCCGGGCGATGGACGAGTTCGTCCGGGCCGAGGCCAGCGACGGGTTCATTCTCATACCGCACCTGACCCCCGGCGGGCTCGACGAGTTCGCCGACACCGTCGTACCGCTGCTGCAGGAACGCGGGGTCTTCCGCACCGAATACACCGGGCCGACGCTGCGGGACCACCTCGGGCTCGCCGTACCCGAACCGGCGGTCCGGACCGCCGGATGAGGTTCCCGGCGGTCGCGCCCGTCGCCCGTGCTCCCGCCCCGGCCGAGTGAACGAGGAGAATCCGATGCCCACCACCCCGCTCGCGGTGCTCGACCTGGTCCCGATCCCGTCCGGGGCGACCGCCGCGCAGGCGATAGGCAACAGCATCGACCTCGCCCGGCGGGCCGAGCGGTTCGGGTACGCCCGGTACTGGTTCGCCGAGCACCACCTCAACCCCGGCGTCGCCGGCACCTCCCCGGCGATCATGATCGCGCTGGCCGCGGCCGCCACCTCGACGATCCGGGTGGGCTCCGGCGCGGTGCTGATGGGCCACCGCACCGCGCTGTCGACCGTCGAGGAGTTCGGGCTGATCGACGCCCTGCATCCCGGACGGCTCGACCTCGGCCTCGGCCGCTCCGGCGGCCGGCCCACCGAGCCGGCCCCGGCCCCGGTCGGTGGCCGGGCGCCGAACGGGCTGCTGATCCCGCCCCGGTTCTCCGCCGCCCACCTGCTCGCCGCGCCCCGCTTCGTGCTGCAGCGCACTTTGCTCCAGCTACCCGGCGCCCGGTCGCAGGACTACGTCGAGCAGGTCGACGACCTGCTGCGCCTGCTACGCGGCACCTACCGGTCCACCGACGGCGAACCGGCGCAGCCGGTACCGGGCACCGGCGCCCGGTTACAGGTCTGGATCCTCGGCAGCAGCGGCGGCGAGAGCGCACAGGTCGCCGGCGCGCACGGGCTCCGGTTCGCCGCCAACTACCACGTCAGCCCGGCCACCGTCCTGGAGGCGGCCGACGGCTACCGGGCCGCGTTCCGTCCGTCGGCGGAACTGGACCGGCCCTACGTCAGCGTCTCCGCCGACGTCGTCGTGGCGCCGGACGCCGACACCGCCCGCGAACTCGCCGCCGGCTACGGCCCGTGGGTACGCGGCATCCGCACCGGCGAGGGCGCGATGCCGTTCCCGACCCCCGAGGAGGCCCGCGCCCACGAATGGACCGACGCCGACCGGGAACTGGTCGCCGACCGCGTCGACACACAGTTCGTCGGCACCCCGGCCGAGGTCGCCGACCGGCTCGAACAGTTGCGGGAGGCGACCGGCGCCGACGAACTGGCCGTCACCACCATCACCCACCGCCACGCCGACCGGGTGCGCTCGTACGAACTCCTCGCCCGGGAGTGGCGACGCCGTTCCCGGTGACCACCGGACCCGGCTCCCGCGACGGTTCACCCGAACCGGGTGATCCCCGGCCACCCCGGTTGCGGCCAGGCTTGCCGCCGTACGCCGAGCGGAGGGAGCTGTCACCGGTGGTGGACGACATCGATCGGTTCTTCGCCACGCTGGGCGAGACGTCGGTGGGGCGGCTCCCACCGAGCAGGCACGGGACGATCAAGTTCGTGTTGCACCGGAACGGGGCCGTCGACAACTGGCTGGTCACCTTCGCCGGCGGCGGCGCCACCGCGGTGCCCGACGACCGCCCGGCCGGGTGCGTGGTGAACATGTCCGGCGAATGGTTCGAGAACCTGCTCGCCGGCCGCGACCACACCGTCTCGATGACGTTGCGCGACCGCGCCGCCGTCGAGGGCGACCTCACCCTCTTCCTGACCTTCCGCAGACTGCTGCCGCCCCTGGCCGACACCCGCGGTCCGCTGCCCGAAGCCGTCGCCGCGCACGCCCCCCGGCCCGGAGGTGGCGAGTGAATCCGGTCAGCATCTACTACGGCAACCTGTTCATGACCTGTGACCGCAAGGGCGACGTCGAACCGTCCCGGCAGATGCCGCTCGGCCTGTTCTTCTTCGACACCCGGTTCCTGTCCACCTGGCGGCTCACCGTCAACGGGGAGCGCCTGCAGACGCTGTCGATCGACGACCTGCAGTACTTCGAGTCCCGCTTCTTCCTCACCCCCGGCCAGCCGACCCACTACGTCGACACCGACATCTCGGTGTTCCGGCACCGGTGGGCCGGCGACGCCTTCGAGGAACGGGTGTCGGTGCAGAACCACTCGAAGGAGCCGATGGACCTGACCATCCGCCTCGACATCGGCACCGACTTCGCCGAACTGCTCGACATCAAGCACGGCATCCAGCGGCACCGCGAAACCACGACGACGATCCGGGACGGCGTGCTGACCATCCGGTACGAACGCGGCGTCTTCGTCCGGGAGACGCTGGTCGCGTCGAGCCAGCCCTGCGCGACCGACGACAACGGCATGACGTTCACCACCCGGGTCGAACCGCACGGCATCTGGCACACCGACCTGCGGGTCACCGCGCTCCTGCGGCCGGCCAAGCCGGCCGACCTGCGGGAGGCGCTGCCCGGCCACCGGCTGCGCAGCACGGAGGAGATCCGGCAGGAACTCGACGACTGGGTGAGCGGGGCGCCCCGGCTGCGCACCGACTACGAACCGCTCCAGCAGACCTACCAGCGCAGCCTCTCCGACCTGGTCGCCCTGCGGTACAAGGGCCTCAACTACCGGGCGTACCAGCCGCTGGCCGGGATGCCGTGGTTCATGAACCTGTTCGGCCGCGACGCGATCTTCAGCCGGATGCAGGCCCTGCCGTTCCTGCCGCAGACCTGCGTACCCGCCCTGCGTATCCTGTCGCTCGCGCAGGGCGCCCGGATCGACCCGTTCCGCGGCGAGGAGCCCGGCAAGATCCTTCAGGAACTGCGGTACGACGAGTCCGCGGCGTTCAACGAGCGGCCACACGCGATCCTGTACGCCGCCGCCGACACCACCCCGCTGTTCGTCATCCTGCTCGACGAGTACGAACGCTGGACCGGCGACACCGAACTCGTCAACGAGCTGCGGTTCGAGGCCACCCAGGCGCTCGACTGGATCGACCGGTACGCCGACCTGGTCGGCAACGGCTACCTCTGGTACGGCCCGCACGGCAGCACCGACGGCATGGTCGGCCAGAGCTGGAAGTGCTCCAACGAGGGTGTCTCCTTCCGCGACGGCCGGCTGGCCGGCTATCCGCAGGCGGCGTGCGAGATCCAGGGCTACGTCTACGACGCCAAGTGCCGGGCCGCCCGGCTGGCCCGCCGGGTCTGGGGCGATCCGGGGTACGCCGACCGGCTGGAGCGGGAGGCCGCGGCACTGCGGGAACGCTTCAACCGCGACTTCTGGATCGAGGACAGGGGATACTACGCGGCCGCCCTGCAGGCCGACGGGCAGCAGGTCGACTCGCTCACCTCGAACATCGGCCACCTGCTGTGGAGCGGCATCGTCGAACCGGACCGGGCCGAGGCCGTCGTCTCGCACCTGCTCGGCCCCGCCCTGTTCTCCGGCTGGGGCATCCGCACCCTGGCGACCACCGAGCAGCGCTACAACCCGATCGGATACCACACCGGCACGGTGTGGCCGTTCGACAACTCGATCATCGCCTGGGGGCTGCGCCGGTACGGCTTCCGCCCCGAGGCCGCCCGGGTCGCCGCCGCGATCCTCGGCGCCGGCCGGTACTTCGGCGGACGGCTGCCCGAGGCGCTAGCCGGCTACGACTCGACCCTGACGAAGTATCCGGTCCTGTACGCCTCCGCCGGCGCCCCGCACGCCACCTCGGCCGGCGCCCCGCTGCTGTTCCTGCGTACCCTGCTCGGCCTGGAACCGTACGACGACCACCTCGTGGTCGACCCGGCCGTGCCGGAGGAGATGGGACAAATCGAGCTGCACGACATCCCCGGCCGCTGGGGCCGGCTCGACGCGCTCGGCCGCGGCCAGCCCGGCATCGCCCGCCGCTGAGACCGCGCCACCGTCGGCCCGTGTAGCCCGGCACCTCACCGCCGCGGCCTGTGTAGCCCGCCGCTGACCGCGCCACCGCCGGTTCCGCGTTGTCGATCTGAGCGCCAGGGACCTTATCCGTCGGCGGAAAGGTCCCTGGCGCTCAGATCAGGAAACAGCCGCCAGCGGCCGGCCCGACGGTGCAGCCCGATGGATACCGTCGAAGCATCTTCAGCCCCTCCTTTTCCGGCATATCGTTCGGGTGACGGCCGCACCCACGCCGACGCCGATACCGGCGACCCCACCCGCGTGGTCGGGAGCGGCGTGTGATGCCCGACATCTCCAGGAGGCCACAGGCATGACGAGGTATGTGGAGCGAACCACGAGCACCAGCCAACCCCTGTTGCACCAGCACGGCCGGCAGATCCAGGAGTTCGGCTCCGTACGCCAGTTGCCGGTCGGGCTGTCGTACGACGCCCGGATGTACTCCTGCGAGCGGGTCAACCGCATCCTCTCCGACACCCAGATCCTGTACGCCCTCTACAAGAAGCACCACTGGCTGATGCGCGGCCACACCTTCTACCAACTGCACCTGCTGCTCGACAAGCACGCCGGCGAACAACTCGCCCTCGTCGACATGCTCGCCGAACGGGTCCAGACACTCGGCGGCGTCGCCGTCGGCGACCCCCGGCACGTCGCGGAGATAACCAAGGTGCCCCGCCCGCCGGACGGCGCCGAGGAAGTGCCCGCCATGCTGTCCCGCCTCCTCGAGGCGCACGAGATGATCCTGACCGACGCGCACGACGCCGCGGCCCGGGTCGCGGACATGGGCGACGACGGCACCAACGACATACTGGTCTCCAACGTCATCCGGACCGGCGAGTTGCAGGCCTGGTTCATCGCCGAACACCTCGTCGACACCCCGGTCGTACGCGCGTAACCGCCCCCGTGGGCTCAGAGGCCGGCGGAGTCGACGATCCGGTACATCGAGGCCACCGGCAGCCGGGGGTTCGCGGCGGCCCGCTGGACGACGTCGTCGTTCTCGTCGATGAGCATGGCTTCCAGCAGCGTCGGGTCGAGCCCGGGGTGGGCGGCGGCGGCCCGCCGGACGGCAGGTGCCGCGTCGGCGGCGAGTCGGGCCAAGAGGTCTGCGGGCAGGTCGGGATCGGCCAGCGTCAGCGCCCGCACCCGCGGTTCCGGCACCTCGACGAAAGAACGCAGCGCGTCCCGGGGGAAGTTCGGGTGGTCGATCACGTTGGGCCGCAGCGGACCACCGTCGCCATGCTCCCGGAACAGGCGTAGGAGCACCTCGGCGGGCACGTCAGGTCGCATGGCGGCGTACCGCCGGACCCGCCAGTCGGGGTCACGGTCGAGACGCTGCCACGCCTGTGCCGGCAGGTCGCCCGAACGTGCCACGACCCGGCGGAACACGACGTGCGGAGAGTCCACATAGGCCAGCCGGATTGCCGACGGCTCGGCGAGCAGCCAATCGGGCTCGGCGAAATCCCAGTACAGGGCGACATATGCGTCGACGCTGCCGGCCTCGTTCTCCTCGGCGAGCCGCGCGTACAGGCGGTCGCGGGTCTCCCGGTCGACCAGCCGGTGCTGCGCGACCGCCCCGCGTACGGAGGGATGCGGGTCGGCGGCGAGCACCGCGACCGTCTCGGTGAACAGCGCCGGGTTGCGCGCCACGGACGTGCGTACGTTGTAGTCGGTATCGGTGGCCAGCTCCATCGCGCGTTCCGTCGTCAGTTCGGCGTAGCGGGCGACGGAGGCGCGGGTCGCCGGGTCCGCCAGGCACGCCGCCTGGAGTTCCACCGGCACCCCGGGCCGACGATGCCAGGCGGCGGCCGCCCGAACCGCTGGAACCGGGTCGGTGAGCAGAACGACCTGGACGTCCGCCGGCCGGTCCCACCAGGCCCGCGCCACCGCCGCCCGGAGCCGCGGGTCGGGGTCAGCGGCGAGCACCGTCAGTGGCCGGCCGTACGCCTCCTCCAGATCGTCGATGTGGCCGCCTACGCCACTCTCGACGAGGTCACGAAGGAACCCGGCACGGGCGTCGTGTACGGCCGGATCGGGATCGCCGGCGATCCGGGCCAGCATCGCCGTGGACACCCGGTCCGGGACTAGGAGGATGAGGGTTCCTTCGTCCCGGTGCCCGAGCATGACCTCCACGACCGGATCCGGCAGGATCCCGGATCGTCTCGCCAGCTCACGCGAGGCCCTGGGATCACCGGCGAGCCGGATCAGGAGAGCCTCCGGCAGGGCGGGATTGCCGGCCAGTCCGAGCAGCGCGGGTCGCCTGGGCATGGCCCACCCTAGCCGCGGCCGGTTTGGTCGGTACGGCACCGGGTAGCGCACCGGATATGCGGATGACCGATTCGAACCCGCGGAAGGCCGGGCGGTGAGCGCCCGGGTGGCCGTCGCCGGCCAGATCGCCCGCGACCTGGTGCTGCTCGTCGACGAGGTGCCCGACGCCAACCGGTCCGTCGACGCCCGGCTGCGCCGCGAGATGCTCGGCGGCAAAGGCGCCAACCAGGCGGTCTCGCTCGCCGAACTCGGCGCCGACCCGGCCTTGCTGGCCGTGACCGGTGACGACAGCGTCGCCGACCAGTTGCTCGCCCAGGCTGCCCGCGACGGCATCGACGTGTCGGCCGTCGTACGGCGCCGCGACACGGTCACCGGGCTGATCGTCGAACTGCTCGACGGGCGGGGGCACTGGCGTTACGTCGAACATCTGCCGGACGCCGTCCTGCTCACCGAGGCCGACGTGCGCGCCCACGCCGACGTACTCACCGCCGCCGACGCCGTACTGGTGCAGTTGCAGCAACCGCCGACGGCGACGCTGACCGCGGCCCGGCTGGCGCGCGAAGCCGGCCGGCTGGTCGTGCTCGACGGCGTGCCCACCGACGACGGGCACCGAGCCGCGCTGTTCGCCGCCGCCGACGTGCTGCGCGCCGACGACCACGAGACGGAACTGCTGACCGGGGTGACCGCCGGTGACCCGGAGCGGGTCCGGGCCGTTGCCACCGACCTGCTCGCCGCCGGCCCCGGACTGCTCGTCCTCGGGCTCGGCGGGGCCGGAAACCTCGCCGTGTGGCGCGACCCGCGCTGGGGCGAGGGCCACCTGCTGGTCCCGTTGACCGCCGAGCGCGTCGTCGACACCACCGGCGCCGGCGACGCGCTGGTCGCCGCGCTGACCGTCGCCCTGCTGCGCGGCGACCCGCCACCGGCCGCCGTCCGCTACGCCGTCGCCGCTGCCGGCGCCACCGTGGGGCATCCGGGCGGCCGGCCCACGCTGGACCGGGCCGCCCTCACGGCGTGACCCGCCTGACGCCGGATTGCCGCCGGCCCGTACTGGGAAGTAGGCGGGGATGACTGGACACGTGGTGGTGTTCGCGCCGGCACCGTTGCTGACCGTGACCATCGAACAGCAGGCCGACGCGGTCGAATTGCACCTGCACGCGGGCGGGCAGGGCGTCTGGCAGGCCCGCATGATCGCCGCACTGGGGGTGCCGGCCACCCTGTGCGTCACCGTCGGCGGCGAGGTCGGCGACGTCCTGCGGGTCCTGCTCGCCGACGAGAACGTCCAGGTACGGGCGGTGGCCCGGCAGGCCGGCTCCGGCTGGAGCGTCCACGACCGGCGCGACGGCAGCCGGACCGAGATCGCCGAACACCCGGGCGAGCCGATGGTCCGCCACGACATCGACGAGCTTTACAGCATCACCCTCGCCGAGGGGCTGCGCGCCCCGGTGTCCGTACTCAGTGGACCGGCGGCCCCGGAAGTCGTCGACCCCGACGTCTACCGGCGCCTCGCGGCCGACCTGCGCGCCAACGACGGCCAGGTCGTCGCCGACCTGTCCGGCCCGTACCTCGCCGCGGTCCTCGACGGCGGCGTCACGTTCGTCAAGGTCAGCCACGAGGAACTCATCGACGACGGCCGGGCGAAGGACGACAGCGTCGACGAACTCGTGGCCGCCGCCCACCAGCTCCGCCGCGACGGTGCCGGGGCCATCCTGGTCAGCCGCGCCGACGCGCCCGCGCTCGCGCTGCTCGACGACGACGTCACCGAGGTGCGCGTACCCCCGCTCCAGGTCGTCGACCACCGCGGTGCCGGCGACTCGATGAGCGCCGGGGTCGCGGCCGTCCTGGCCCGCGGCGGCGACCTGGAACAGGCGGTACGTACCGGCGCCGCGGCCGGCGCCGTGAACGTCACCCGGCACGGGCTGGGGACCGGCCGGGCGGAGACGATCGAGGAGCTGATCGGCCGGGTGCGGCTGGCACCGCTCGGCGAGGGGTAGGCGGTGGACATGACGGACCGACCGGTACGGATTCTGATCACCAACGACGACGGCGTCGCCGCACCCGGCATCCGCTGGCTGGCACACGCCGCCCGTGGCGCGGGGCACGAGGTCGTCGTCGCCGCCCCCGAGCGGGAGGCCAGCGGCATGAGCGCGGCGCTGAGCGCCGTCACCGACCAGGGCCGGGTGGTGATCACCCGGCCCACCCTGCCCGGCCTGGAGGACGTCGTCGCGTACGGCGTCGCCGCCTCGCCGGCCTACATCGCCGTGCTGGCCGGACTCGGCGTCTTCGGGCCGGCCCCGCGCCTGGTGCTCTCCGGCATCAACCGCGGCGCCAACGCCGGCCACGCGATCCTGCACTCCGGCACCGTCGGCGCCGCCCTGACCGCCGCCAACCAGGGCCTGTCCGCGCTGGCGGTCTCCCTCGACGTGCTCACCCCGGCCGCGGCGACCAGCGCCACCGGGGGCGCCGCCGTCGCCGCCCTCGACACCGCCGACGACGAGGTCCGCAACTGGCCGGCCGCCGCCGACTTCGCGATCGGCCTGCTGCCCTGGCTGCTCGACGCCCCGGCCGGCACGGTGCTCAACCTGAACGTGCCCGACCTGCCCGCCGACCGGATCGCCGGGCTGCGGCCGGCCACTCTCGCCCCGTTCGGGCAGGTGCAGATGGCGGTCGCCGAGCGCGGCGAGGGGTACGTCCGCACCACCGTCGAGGCGTCCGAGCCGCACCCGGCACCCGGCACCGACCTCGGCTGGCTGGCCGAGGGCTACGCGGCCGTCACCGCCGTACGCCCACCGGCCCCCGACCCCGGCGTCACCTTGCCACCGGCCCTGTGACGCCGGCCGGTCCGGTCCACCGGTTGTCCGGGCCGGCGAGGGAGACGATCAGCTCGATCAGCTCCGGCCAGCCGAGCCGCCGGCCCCGGGCGAAGCCCGCGTCGAAGGCGCCGTCGCCCAGGGCGCCCCGCACGGCGGCGACGTCGCCGGGGGAGTCGAACGGGTCCATCCGCTCCGGGAAGTAGCCGATCGGGGTGCCGAGCGCCGCGACCGCACCGAGCAGGACCGCCCCGTCCCCGGCCCGCCCGGTCCGCCCCAGCGCCCCGGCCAGCGAGTGGGCCGTCGCCAGCCAGCTCGACCGGTCCGTCGCCGGATCGGACTCCAGCAGCAGCGTGGTCAGGGTGTTCCGGGCCCGCCCCGGCATGCCGAGATCCACGCTGACCTTGCTGTCGACCCAGTCCGACGAGATCACCGCCCACCGGTGCCCGCACGAGCGGGCGAGTTCGTTCGCGCGGGCGAGTTCGGCCCGGGCCCGGGGCAGGTCGGTGCAGGCCCGGCTGAGCTGGGCGCGTACGGTCAGCGCCTCGGCCAGCGCCCACGGCTGGTTGACCACCTCGGCGAGCCGGACGGCCTGGTCGGCCAGGGGGAGCGCGCTGGCGATGTCGCCGCTGATCGCGGTGACCGAGGCCAGGTAGATGACGGCGGTGGTGTGCGCGTCCCGGGCCCCGACCCGCTCGCACAGGTCGGCCGACGTCCGCAGCGCCCGGATGGCGGCGGCGTGCTCGCCGGCCAGGTAGCTGACCCCGCCGATGGTCATCAGCAGCCGGGCCCGGGCCAGCGTCCACCCGTCGGGCACGGCGTCGGCCGCCGGCCGCCGGCCGTCCAGCGCGGCCAGGGTACGCCGGCCCCAGCGCAGCCCCTCGGCGATCTGCCCGGTCCGGTACCAGAACCAGGCGAGCGCCCCGCAGATCCGGGCCGCGCACAGCGGGTCCCCGACGGCGAGCGCCGAGGCGAGGGCGGCCCGGATGTTGTCGCGTTCCAGGCCGAGCCGGATCAGCCAGGTGTCGCCGTCGGGGGTCGGCAGGCGCTGCTCGCCGGTCTCGACGAGCCCCAGCAGCCAGCTCCGGTGCCGGGCCTGGGCGTCGTGGAGTTCGTCGTCGCGCAGCAGCGCCGCCGCGTAGAGCCGTACCGACTCCAGCATCCGGTAGCGGCGCGGCGTCGTCCCGGCGTCCGCGGCGACCAGCGACTTGCGGACCAGGCCGAGCAGCGCCGGCACCACCTGCGACACCGGGAGGCCGCCGCCGACCAGCCGTACGGCGTCCAGGTCGAAGCCGCCGTCGAAGACGCTGAGCTGCCGGAACAGGCACTGCTCCGGTTCAGTCAGCAGGTGGTAGCTCCACCCGATCGTGTTCTCCAGCGTGGCGTGCCGGTGGTCGTCGCCGTGCCCGGTGTCGAGCAGCGTGAACCGGTCGTCGAGCTGGAACGCGATCTCCCGCAGGGACAGGGCGCGGGACTGCGCCGCCGCCAGTTCGATCGCCAGCGGCAGGCCGTCGAGGTCGCGGCACACCTGGGCCGCGGTCGGCCGGTCGACGTCGGCCGGCCCGGCTCCGGGCAGGACCGCCGCGATGCGCTGCACCAGCAGTTCGACCGCGTCGTCGGGCGGCAGCGGGGCCAGGTCGAGGACGGCCTCCCCGGCCACCGCCAGCGGTTGCCGGGTCGTGACGAGCAGCCGGAGCCCCGGGCACCGGCCCAGCAGCGTACGCGCCAGCCCGGCCACCGCCGTCAGCAAATGCTCGGCGTTGTCGAGGACCAGCACCATCTCACGTTCGGCGAGCACCGCCGCCAGTTCGTCGGCGCCGGGGTTGCCCGGTATCCCGACCGTCTCGGCGACCGTCCGGGCGACCAGCGTCGGCTCCCGCAGCCCGGCCAGCTCCACCACCCACGGCCCGTCCGCGTCGGCGCGGCCCCGGCAGAGTTCGAGGACCAGCCTGGTCTTGCCGATCCCGCCCGGCCCGGTGACGGTGACCAGCCGGTGCCGGGCCAACAGGTCCGACAGCGTCGCCAGTTCGGCGGTGCGGCCCACGAACGACGAGTGCGCCACCGACACGTTGCGGCTCGCCGGCAACGCCACCCGTACCTGCCGGGCCGGCGCCGCTCCGTCACCGCCCGGCTGTTCGAGCGACTCGTCCTGGTTGAGGATCGCCGCCTGCACCCGCAGCAGGCCCGGACCGGGATCGGAGCCGAGATCCGCGGCGAGGCGGTCCCGGGCCTGCCGCAGCACCGCCAGGGCGTCCCCCTGCCGGCCGGCCCGGTAGAGCGCCACCGCGAGCAGTTCCCAGCCGCGCTCCCGCAGCGGATGGTCGATGACGAGCGCCTCGAGTTCACCGATCGCGGTGCTGTGCTCGCCGACCGCGAGCATCGCGGCGAGGCGCTGCTCCCGGGCGACCGCCCGCAGCGACTCCAGCCGGGCCACCTCGGAGACGGTGAACGGCGCGTCGACGAAGTCGCCGTACGCCTGGCCCCGCCACAGCGCCAGGCCCTCGTTCAGCGACTCGAGCGCCCCGGTCGGGTCGCCGCGGTCGAGTTGCCGGTCGCCGGCGGTCACCAGCGCGGTGAACCGCTCGGCGTCGATCGTCTCCGGTGGCACCCGGATCGCGTACCCGGTGCCCTCCCGCACCAGCAGCCGGGCCGGCGTCCGGGCGGCCCGGTTGGGTTCGAGTGCGCGCCGCAGCGCCGCGACGTAGCTGAAGAGGGTGGCCGTCGTCGGCGGCGGCCCGTCGCTCCACACCTGCTCGACGAGACGTTCGGTGGACAGGACCCGGCCCTGCGCCGCGATCAGCGAGGCGAGGACCATTCGCGGCCGGCGGCCGCCGAGGTCGACGGGGTCCCCGTCCAGTTCGGCGGTGAGAGGGCCCAGAACCCGGAACTGAATACTCATGCAATCCCCACCCGGTTACCGTGCGCCGCCCACGCCGGTCGGGTGGTGTTGTCGGCCCCCCCAGGCACTCCAACCTCACCATAGCCACGCAAGTCGCATCCACTCGGCTCTCAACCCGGGTTGCAGCGTGCTCCCAGTGGCTCTCAGCAGAGTCGCCCGCAGCGGTGTGACCAGCGCGTTTGCGCGGTCACCGGTCGGGATTCCGCTGGAGGTCGACCGGGCTCGCACTTGGAATGCGTCAGGTTGCCGACTCTCCGGGCATCAACGGGTCCGCTGTGGACGGCCGCCCGGGGTGCGTTCACCCGCCCTGGGCGGCGAGGAAGGTGGCCAGGACCTCGGTGTGGGTGGAGAAGGCGAGTTCGGTCGGTTCGGTGACGACCAGCCACTCGGTCGCCTCGGCGGTCGGCGCCGACGCCGGCAGCCGGTCGGCCGGCTGCGGCGGCAGCTCCCCGAAGATCAGCAGGGTGCCGCCGCTGGGCGCGCTGTGGACCGCGAACGGGCGTACCGTCTCGGCATCACCGATCAGGCCGGTCTCCTCGCGCAACTCGCGGACCAGGGCGTCGCGCCAGTCCTCGCCGTGCTCGATGAACCCGCCGGGTAGGGCGAGCTTGCCGCGGGCCGGTTCGATGTCGCGGCGCTGCACGACGACGCCGAGGCCGTCCGCGGTCAGCACCGGCAGGATCGCCACCGCCACCGGGAGCGGGTTGCGCCAGGTGGTCTGGGCGCAGGCCGCGCACACCCTGGGCCAGTCGGCCCCGGCCCCGTAGACGGTTCCGCAGTACGAGCAGTGCGAGTGCAGAAGACCGGTCACGTCGCACGACGATACCGGCGCCCGGCAACCGGTGGCCGGGACCGCCCGGGGGTCACGGCAGGTCGGCGTACCGCTGCGGGATGGCGGCCTCGACCCGCTCGGTGAAGGCGGTGAACGGGGTGGCCAGCACCGTCCGGTTCGGTGCCCGGCCGGTGTGCTTCCAGGTGCCGACGACCCGGCCGGCACTGACCACGGTCGGCTGGAACACGCCGTTGCGGCCGGGCACGATCCGGTCGGCGTATTCGGCGGGTACGACGGCGGTCCGGTCGCCGTAGCCGAGGATGAACTCGTCGAAGCCGGGCAGCAGGAAGACGTCGGCGGCCTCGGCGCGCAGGGTGGCGAGCAGGTCCGGCGTCTCCGGCGCCATCAGGTGTTCGATTCCGTCGACCTCGACGGCGGCCAGGCCCGGGCGGGCGACCGCCAGCCCGGCCCGTACGTCGGTGGTCGTCAGGCCGGACCAGCGCACCAGATCCTTGACCGTGGCCGGGCCGTGGCCGCGGAAGTAGCGCCGGGCCAGCTCGCCGAGCGCCTCGTCGCGGTCCGGGCGCGGCGACGGCGGGATCCACTCGTCGACGAGCACGATCTGCTGTTCGCCGTCGGACATCGGGCCGAAGCACAGCGTGCCGGTCAGCGCCAGGTGTGCCAGCAGGTGGTAGCCGCGCTGTCCGGTGGTGGCGACGCCGGCACCGTCCCAGACGGCGAGCAGGTCGCGCCGGCCCAGCCGGCGGCCCCCGGTCAGCGCCTCGACCGCCAGCACCCGGGCCTGCTCGACGACGGTGTCGGTGAGTTCGAGTTCGGCGAGCCGGGCCCTGGCCTGGGCGACCATCCGGGCCGAGGTCAGGTCCAGGATCCAGCGCAGGTCGCCGGCCGCGACCAGGTGCAGGGTGCCGCGCATCGGCCAGGACCGGACGACCTCGCCCGCGTCGAGGGCGGCCTCGACCACCGCCAGGCTACGGGCGGCGGTACGCAGCGCGACCGAGGTGAGCGCGCCCTTGAGATCCTGGGCCTGTACTGCGGTCAGCCACCCGACCACCTCGGCCGGGCCGGCCGGGCCGGGGCCGGCGAGGCGCTGGGCGGTGAGCCGGAGCAGGCCGATGTCGGATGGTGTCGTCACCGGCAGATTCTCGCCCCCGCCGGTGCCCGTGGTCCGGCCGGGTAGGGAATTCAGCCGGCCTTCGGGGCGGCCGGGTAGGGGAGTTCAGCCGGCCTTCGGGGCGGCCGGCACCGGCGTGACCGGCGGCGACGGCTCCTCGGGGACGACCTCGGACAGGTCCCGCAGCTTCGGGATCGGCGACCGGATCACGAAGACCACCGCGAAGATGGTGCCCAGCGCGGCGACGACCATCGTGGCGCGTAGCCCGATCAGGTCACCGAGCGCACCGCCGATGACCGCGCCGATGGCGGCGGTGCCGGTGACCGCGAACCGGTAGCCGGCGTTGGTGCGGCCGAGCACGTCGGAGGTGACCGACGCCTGCCGCAGGCTGATCGCCTGGATGTTGTAGATGACCAGGCCGGCGGCGTTGACCAGCAGCGCGGCGCCGATGACGACGGCGGCGAGCAACCAGTGCCCGCCGGCGGCCGGGATGGCCAGTGGCGCCACGTTGGCGATCATGATCGAGACGATCAGGGTCGGGCCGAGGCCCCACCGCCGGCCGAGCCGGGCGGAGAGGGTGCTGCCGAGCAGGGCGCCGACACCGGACATGGTGAGCACGATGCCGATCACCGTCGGCGACAGGTCGAGGCCGCGGGTCAGGTGCAGGATCAGCACGGCCCACAGCATCTGGTTGAACAGGTTGTAGACCGCCGCCTCGATGCCGAGCGCCCGCAGGTAGACGTTGCGCAGCAGCAGCCCGAGGCCGTGCCCGATCTGGGCGAAGACCGACGGCCGCGGCCCGTCGTGTCCGGCCGGGGCCGGCTCGACCCGCCGGATGAACAACTGGGTGACCCCGGAGACCAGGAACGTGGCCGCGTTGACCGCGATCGCCACCGGCGCGGTCAGCGTGCCGACCAGCAGGCCGGCCGCGCCCGGACCGGTGAGCTGGGCGAACGACCGGCTGCCCTCCAGCCGCCCGTTCGCGTCGACGAGCTGGTCACGCTCGACTATGGACGGCAGGTAGGACTGGTATGCCAGGTCGAACACCACCGTCAGCGACGCGGACAGCACGACCAGGACCATCAGCAGCCAGACGTTGAGCCCGCCGAGCAGGGCGATGACCGGGATCAGGCCGATCAGGACCGCCCGGCCCAGGTTGGTGCCGATGAGTAGCGGCAGCCGCCGGGTCCGGTCGACCCACACCCCGACGAAGAGGGTCAGCAGCAGGTACGGCGCGAACTGGGCCGCGTTGAGCGCACCCATCTGGAAGGCGGTGGCGTCCAGGGTCTCCGCCGCCAGCAGGGGAATGGCCACGATGGAGATCTGGGTGCCCATCATGGACAGCGACTCCGCCGACCAGAACTTCATGAAGTCGGCGTCCCGGGACAGCCGCCCGGGTCGCTTCTCCGGCTCCGGAGCGTCCATCGTCGGTCTCCTCGTCACCTGAGTTGTTCGCGCAGCAGCGGCAGCACCTCGGCGCGAAGCTGCGTCGGCGAGCCGAGCCACAGCGACTCGATCGCCGCCCGGCGATGGAACAGATGTGCGTCGTGGTCGTTGACCAGGCCGGACGCGCCGTGCACCTGCAACGCTTCGGTGGTCATCGTACGGGCCAGATCGGCGGCCGTGGCAAGGCAGCGCGCGGCGGCGGGGCGCGTGTCGCGACCCTGGTCGGCATCGCGGGCCGCGTCGAGGGTGAGCAGCCGGGCGGCGTCGAGGTGGATGGACAGCTCGGCGAGCCGGAACGCGATCGCCTGGAACCGGCCGATCGGTTGCCCGAACTGCTGCCGCTGGCGGGCGTACGCCACGGCGAGGTCGAACGCGCCCCGGGCCAGCCCGACGAGGTAGCCGGCCTGGCGGATCCGGGCCGTCGCGAGCGCGCGGGACCAGCCTGACCCGTCGGCGCTCCAGACGGCCGGTGTGCCGGTGAGCCGCACGTGGTGCAGTTCGCCCTGACCGAGTTCCTCGTGGCGGCGGACGGTGACCGTCGGATGGTCGCGGGGCACCAGCGCGATCCGGGGCCCGTCGTCGGTCGTACCGACCACGAGCAGGTGGTCGACCTCGGCGGCGAAGCCGACGAACCGGCGTTCGGCGTGGATGCCGCCGGTCGTCGGGTCGACGGTCATGGCGCCGGGGTCGGCGGGGCTCGCCGCCCCGTCGGCGCGTACGGCCAGCGCGATGCCGCCGTCGCCGGGCAGGTCCCGCCCGTCCCGGGCCAGCAGGTCGGCGGCGGTCACGGTGTCGAGCAGCGGCCCCTGGTAGAGGGCGGCGCCGAGCCGCTCGGTGATCGCGACCAGCTCCTCGTGGCCGCCGACCGGCGAGTCCGCGACCGGTGCCGGGCCGGCCCCGTCGGCCGCCGGCCCGGCGGTGTCCGGCGGCGGCCCGGTCAGCCCGAGCCCGACCAGGCCCTGCCAGATCATCGCGCGGATCGCCGGGTTGTCGTCGGTCGACCCGTTGTCCGGCCGGGGCCGGTAGGCCATCCGCCGTACCATCGCGGTCAGGTCGGGGTCGAGGAACTCCGCGAGCGCGTGCACCCGGGTCGTGGTCACGTCAGCAGCTCCAATCCCTGGGTGGCGACGACGTACAGCATGATCTGGGAGGTGCCGGCCGCCAGGGTGAGTCCGGGCGCCTCGCGGTAGGCGGCGTCGACGATGCCGTCGGCCGGGGCGTCGGCGTCGCGGGCGTCGAGCACCCCGTCGAGGCCGGTGAACTCCGGTGCCAGGACCGCCAGCTCCTTGAACACCTCGGTGACGTGCCACTTGGCGGCCGACGACTGCACGTCGTCGGGGCGGCCCTCGACCAGGTTGGTCACGCACCGCCAGGCGAGCAGCCGCGCCGCCCGGACCCGCGCGGTCAGGTCGAGCAGGCGGTGCGCGTACGCCGGGTCGTCGAGCCGGCCGGTGGCCGCCGCCTGCCGCAGCACCGTGTCGAGCAGCCGCTGCGCCTTGGCCGCCGTGTCGACGCCGGTGCGCTCCAGGCCCAGGAAACGGTTGACGGTCTGCCAGCCCTCGTCGACCTCGCCGAGCACGTCGTCGGCGCCCACCCGTACGCCGTCGAGGGTGACGTCGACCATCCGGTCCTCGGTGAGATTCCACATCGGACGCATCGTGACCGCGAGATTCCGCAGCGGCACCAGGAACAGTGTGATGCCGTGGTATTTCACGCCCGTGTCGGTGGTCCGGACGGCGGCCACCGCGAAGTCCGCGAACTGCGTCTTCATGCTGAAGATCTTGCGGCCGAACAGCCGCCAGCCGCCGTCGCCGTCCGGCTCGGCCCGGGTCCGCAACGAGCTGAGGTCCGAACCCACCCCGGGCTCGCTGAACAGCACCGCGGCCGACGTCTCGCCGCGGGCCAGCCCGGGCAGCAGCCGGGCGCGCTGCGCGTCGGTGCCGAAGAGCGCGATGGCGAGCCCGACGATGTCGACGCTCAGCCCGTGCGTCACGTCCGGCACCCCGTGCCGGATCAGCTCCTCGGTGACGATCGCCTTCTCGACCATGGTGGCGCCGAGTCCGCCGTACTCCACCGGCCAGTTGGGGGCCAGCCAGCCGCGTTCGCCGAGCCGGCGGTAGACGTCGAGCAGTTCCGGCTCCTCGCCCCCCGGCAGCCGGCGGCACCGGGCCACCGCCTCGACCACGTCCTCCTCGCACAGCAGCGCGCAGACCTCGGCCCGGAACTTGTCCTGCTCCGGGGTGAACAACGGCATCATTCGGCACCTCCGGGGTCGGCCTGGTCGAGGCCCGCGCGCAGGGCGCGCGCCAGCTCCGGCAGGTTCGGCGGCTGCAACATCGTGTAGTGGTCGCCGGGCACCGTCCGCCGGTCCAGGCCGCCGGCCGCCACCGCCCGCCACCGGTCGAGGTCGTCGGCGGGCTCGTCGGCCGCGCTGAGCAGCAGCACCCGCCCCGGGTACGGCCGCGGCCGGTGCCGTAGCAGCGCCCGGTAGTTGGCGGTGAAGACCCGTACCCGGGTGGCGAGTTCGTCGGCGAGCCCGCCCGGCACCAGGTCGGCGACGGCGGCGAGCACCGCAGCGACCTGTTCGGCCTCCGGCCGGCCGCGAAGCTGCCCGGGATCGACGGCCGGCGGCCGCGCGCGGGCGATGCCGGCCAGGTCGCGGACGAACCAGGCCAGCAGGTCGGCGTGGTCCGGCTCGTCCGACCCGTCCGGCAGCCCGGTGTCCAGGGCGGCGACCAGCGCCACCCGCTGCCCCCGCTCCCGCAGCTGGTGGGCCATCTCCAGCGCGACCGCGCCCCCCAGCGACCAGCCGCCCAGGTGGTATGGCCCCGCCGGCTGCTGCCGCTGGACCGCCGCGACGTAGGCCGCCGCCGTCGCGGCGATCGAGGTGCCGGGGGTGCCGCCGTGCAGGGCCGGGTCCTCCAGACCGTAGAACGGCTGGTCCGGTCCGAGCAGCCCGGCCAGCCGGACGTACGGGGCGACCGAGCCGCCGACCGGGTGGACGAAGAACAGTGGCGGCCGGTCGCCGGTGGTCACGATCGGCACCAGCGGGCTGGCCGGGCGGGTGCTCCCCGCACCGGCCGGGCGGATGGCTCCGGCACCGGCCGGGCCGAGGGTGCCGGCCATCGCCTCCAGCGTCGGCGCCGCGTAGAGACTGCGCGGGTCGAGGGCGACGTCGAAGACCCGCCGTACCTCGGCGGCCAGCCGCACCAGGTCCAGCGAGTTTCCGCCGAGGTCGAAGAAGTTGTCGCGGACCCCGATCCGGTCGGCGGCGATCCGGTCGGTGCCCAGCACCCCGGCCCAGATTCCGGCCAGGTCCCGCTCGGCCGGGTTGCGTGGCGCGACGTGTTCCCCGCCGATCTCGTGCCGTGGCTCGGGCAGCGCCTTCCGGTTGGTCTTGCCGTTGCCGGTCAGCGGGATCGCGTCCAGCCGGACCAGGATCGCCGGCACCATGTACGCCGGCAGCCGGGCCGCCAGGTAGGACCGCAGCGCGGCCTCGTCGTACCCGGTCCCGACGACGTACGCGACCAGCCGGGGGTTGCGGGCGTCGCCGCGTACGACGACGACGGCGTCGGTGACGTCCGGGTGGCCGGCCAGCACGGTCTCGATCTCGCCGAGTTCGACCCGGAAGCCGCGGATCTTCACCTGCTGATCGGCCCGGCCGAGGTATTCCAGCGTCCCGTCGGACCGCCAGCGTGCCAGGTCGCCGCTGCGGTAGAACCGCCCGTTCCCGGCCGGCACGAACCGTTGCGCGGTCAGCTCGGGCCGGCCGAGATAGCCGTACGCGACGCCCGGGCCGCCGACGAGCAGTTCGCCCCACACCCCGATCGGGGCCGGCCGGCCGGCGGCGTCGACGACCCGTAGCGGCAGGTCGGGGATCGCCACCCCGATCGGGCTGGCGGAACGGGCCAGCAGTTCCCGGGACAGCACCTGGTAGGTGGTGTGCACGGTGGTCTCGGTGATGCCGTACATGTTGACCAGCCGGGGCCGCTCCTCGCCGTGCCGGTCGAACCAGCGCAGCACCGAGTCGACGTCCAACGCCTCACCCGCGAAGATCACCGTACGCAGCGCCAGCTCGTCGGACGGCCCGCCCCACTCCTCGTCCGCGGCGACCAGCTGCCGGAACGCGGCCGGGGTCTGACCGAGCACGGTCACCCGCTCGCGGCGCAACAACTCGTGGAACCGCTCCGGTGAACGCGTCTCCCAGTACGGCACCACGACCAGCCGGCCGCCGTGCAGCAGCGAGCCCCACAGCTCCCACACCGACACGTCGAACGCCGCCGAGTGGAACAGGGTCCAGACGTCGTCCGGGCCGAAGTGGTACCAGTGCCGCGTGCCCCGCAGCAGCCGTACGACGTTGCGGTGCGGGATCATCACCGCCTTCGGCCGGCCGGTGGAGCCGGAGGTGTAGATCAGGTAGGCGAGGTCGGCGCCGGTGACCGGGGTGACCGGCGCCTGCCCGTCCGGCAGGTCCTCGACGGACACCCGCTGGTGGTCGCCGGCCGGTAGCTGCGTGCCGGGCAGGGTCAACACCGTCCGGACCCCGGAGTCGGCGAGGATGTGGGCCATCCGGTCGGCCGGCTGGTCGGGGTCGACCGGCACGTACGCCGCCCCGGCGCGCAGGATGCCGAGGATGCCGGTGACGAGGTCGGCTGTCCGCGGCAGGCAGACCGCGACCAGGTCGCCCGGTCCGGTGCCGAGTTCCGCCAGCTTCGCCGCCACCCGGCCGGCCTGCCGGTCGACCTCCCGGTAGGTCAGCCGGATGTCACCGGCGACCACGGCGACGTTGTCGGGCGTGCGCCGTACCTGCTCGGCGAAGAGCTGGTAGAGGGATTCGTCGGCGGGGAAGTCGGCCCGCTTCGCCCCCCAGCCCTCCAGCGCCGCGTGTTCGGCGGCGGACAGCGGGTCGAGCCCGCCGACCGGACCGTCGGGTGCGTCGACCGCCTGCGCGTAGACGGCGGCGAGGTGGTCGAGCAGCCGGCCGATCCGGTCGCCGTCGAACAGCTCGGTCGAGTATTCGACGTTGAGGTCGACGGGACCGGCGCCGGGGTCGACGGCGGAGATCGCCAGGTCGAATCGGGCCCGGTCCCAGTCGAAACCGACCGGTTCGACGACGGTGCCGCCCAGCCGCAGTTCGCCGCCGGCGACACCGCTGGTCTGCAACGTGAACGACACCTGGAAGAGCGGGTTGCGGCCCGGTACGCGTTCCGGCCGCAACGTGTCGACGAGGGTGCCGAACGGCACGTCCTGGTGCGCGGTCGCGCCGAGCACGGTGTCCCGGCAGCGGTGCACCAGCTCCCGGAAGGTCGGGTCGCCGGCGACGTCGGTGCGCAGCACCAGGGTGTTGGCGAAGTAGCCGACGAGGGGTTCGATCTCCGACCGGGTCCGCCCGGAGAACACCGAGCCGACCACGAGGTCGCCCTGGCCGGTGTGCCGGTTGAGCACGACCAGGAAGCCGGCCAGCAGCACGGCCAGGAACGACGTCTGCTCGGTGCGGGCCAGGTCCCGCAACCGGTCGGCGAGGTCCGCCGGCACCCGCCGGTCGGCCAGCGCGCCGGCCCCGGTCGGCTGGGCCGGCCGGGCCCGGTCGGTCGGGAACTCCAGCTCGGGCAGGTCGGCGAGGCGCTGCCGCCAGTAGCCGAGCTGCTGGTCGAGCAGGTCGCCGTCGAGGGTGCGCCGCTGCCAGGCGGCGTGGTCGGCGGGCTGGACCGCGAGCGGGGCCAGCGTGGCGCCGCCGCCGGTGCGGGCCGCGTCGTAGAGGGCGGGCAGTTCGGCGGTGACGACCCCGACCGACCAGCCGTCGGCGATGATGTGGTGCAGCACGACCAGCAGCACGTGGTCGTCGTCGGCCAGCCGGGCCAGGCAGGTCCGCAGGCCGGAGCCCGTACCGAGGTCGAAGGGGAGCCGGGCCTGGTCGGCGACCCAGCCGGCGAGCCCGGCCGGGTCGGTGCCGGTGACCGGCAACGGCCAGTCGGCCGGCGCCGGGTCGATCACCTGGTGCGGTACGCCGTCGCGCGCGACGAACCGGGTCCGCAGCGCCTCGTGCCGGCCGACCAGGCCGGCCAGCGCCCCGCGTAGCGCGGTCACGTCGAGGTCGCCACGCAGCCGCAACGCGATCGGGATGTGGTAGACCGGCGACGCCGGGTCGAGCTGGTGCAGGAACCACAGCCCTTCCTGCTGGTGCGACACCGGCAGCGGGCCGGCGCGGTCCACCGGGGCGATCCGGTCGCCGGCCGTGGCCTCCCCGCCGTCGACCAGCTTGCCGAGCTGCTCCAGGGTCGGGTGGACGAAGAGCTGGCGCGGGTCGACGGTCACCCCGAACCCGTCCCGGATGCGGGAGATGAGCTGGGTCGCCTGGAGCGAGTTGCCGCCGAGGTTGAAGAAGCTGTCGTGCACCCCGACCGAGCCGGCGTCGACGTCGAGCAGCCCCTGCCAGATGTCGGCGAGCCGCCGCTCGGTGTCGGTCTCCGGTGGGGCGTCGCGGCCGCCACGGACCGGTTCGGGCACCGGCAGCCGGGCCTCGTCGACCTTGCCGGAGGCGGTGAGCGGCAGCTCGGCCAGCGTCACCACCGTGGCCGGCACCATGTGCAGCGGCAGCCGGTCGGCGAGGTAGCCGCGCAGTTCCTCGTCGCGCGGCTCCTGACCCGCCTCCGGTACGACGTAGGCGGCGAGGTACGCCTGCGGGGTGCCCGGTTCACGGACCACGACCGTGCACTGCCGGATCGCCGGATGCCCGTTGACGGCGTGCTCGATCTCGCTCAGTTCGATGCGTAGGCCGCGGATCTTGACTTGTCGGTCGACGCGGCCGACGAATTCGATGTTGCCGTCGGTGCGCCAGCGTACGACGTCGCCGGTGGCGTACATGCGTTGGCCGGGTTGGGTGGTGAAGGGGTCGGGGAGGAATTTTTCGGCGGTGAGGTCGGTGCGGCCGAGGTAGCCGTGGGCGAGTCCGTCGCCGGCCATGTAAAGCTCGCCGGGCACCCCGACCGGCACCGGCCGCAGCCGCCGGTCCAGCACGTAGGCCCGCTGGTTGCCCATCGCCCGGCCGATCGGCGGCTGCCCGGTCAGCGGCTCGTCCGGGCACCGGTAGTCGGTGCAGGTGATCGTGACCTCGGTCGGTCCGTACCCGTTGTGGAACTCCAGGCCCGGCCGCTGCCACCGGTTGACCAGTTCCGGCCCGTACGCCTCCATGCCGATGAACAGCACCCGCAGGTCGACCAGCGGCCCGGGGTCGAGCAGCCGCAGTACGGCGGGTGGGATGTCCCCGAACGTGATCCGCGCGTCGCGCATCAGCTCCTGCAACCGGTCCGGGTCGAGCAGCGTGCTGCGCGGGGCACCGACGACCGTCGCGCCGGCCGACAGGGTGGCGAAGAAGTCGGAGACGCTGACGTCGAAGGTGGGGTTCGCCAGTTGCAGCACCCGGTCGTCGGGTCCGAGCTTGAAGAGTTCGCGCATGTTGCGGCAGAAGTTGACGATGGCGCGGTGGGGGACCATGACGCCTTTGGGGCGTCCGGTGGAGCCGCTGGTGTAGATGACGTAGGCGGTGTCTTCGGGGTGGATGTCCACTGTGGGTGGTGTGGTGGGTTGGTTGGCGGTGTGGTCGGTGTCGAGGGTGATGGTGTGGATGTGGTGGGGGAGTCGGTGGGTGAGGTCGGTGGTGGTGACGACGGTGGTGACGTGTGCGTCGTGGAGTTGGTAGGCGAGTCGGTCGTCGGGGTATTGGGGGTCGAGGGCGAGCCAGGCGGAGCCGGCTTTGAGGATGGCGAGTTCGGCGACGGGTAGGTGGAGTCCGCGGTCGAGTAGTAGTGCGGTGACGGTGCCGGGTCGGGCGCCGGTGTGTACGAGTTGGTGGGCGAGTTGGTTGGCGCGGCGGTCGAGGTCGCGGTAGGTGAGTTCGGTGCCCTCGAAGCGCATGGCGGTGTGATCGGGCTGGGCGGTGGCGCGCTCGGTGACCAGGTCGTGCAGCAGCGCGGCGGACCGCTCCACCGGAGCCGGGTTCCACTCCTCGACCATCCGCCGCCGCTCGTCGTGGCCGGTCACCGGCAGGTCGCCGATCCGGGTGTCCGGCTCGGCCAGCGCCCGGCGCAGGACCACCTCGAAGTGCTCCACCAGCCGGTCGATCCGGTCGGCGTCGAACAGTTCGGTGGAATACTCCACCAGCGCGTCGATGCCACCGCCCGGCTTCTCCACGACGGCGAACGCGATGTCGAACCGGGCCCGGTTCCAGTCGATGTCGACCGGGCTGACCGCGACGTCGCCGAGCCGGAAGTCACCGCTGACCCCGGCCGCCTGCAACGTGAAACTGACCTGGAAGAGCGGGTTGCGGCCCGGCGAGCGGTCCGGGTTCAACGCGTCGACGACCAGCCCGAACGGCACCTCCTGGTGCGCGGTCGCACCCAGCACCGTGGCGTTGCAGCGCCCGACCAGCTCGCGGAACGTCGGGTCGCCGGCGACGTCCGTACGCAGCACCAGCGCGTTCGCGAAGTAGCCGACCAGCGGCTCGGTCTGCGACCGGGTACGCCCGGAGAAGACCGAGCCGACCGCCAGGTCGTCCTGCCCGGTGTAGCGCTCCAGCACCACCAGGAACCCGGCGAGCAGCACGGCCAGCAGCGACGCCTGCTCGCCGAGCGCCAGCTCCCGCGACGCGGCGGCGACCCGGTCGGGCAGCTCCCGGCGCATCAGCGCACCGGCACCCTTCGGCTGTGCCGGATGCGGCCGGTCGGTCGGGAAGTCCAGCGCCGGCAGGTCCCGCAGGTTGTCCCGCCAGAAGTCGAGCTGCCGGTCCAGCCGCTCACCGGTCAGCCACCGGCGCTGCCAGGCGGCGTGGTCGGCCGGCTGGATCGCCAGCGGCGGCAGCGCGGCGGCCCGTCCGGCGCGGGCGGCGTCGTAGAGTTCGGCCAGTTCGGCGGTGAGCAGACCGACCGACCAGCCGTCGGCGACGATGTGGTGCACCACCAGCAGCAGCACGTGCTCGTCGTCGGCGAGCCGGGCCAGCCAGGTGCGCAGCATCGGGCCGCGCTCCAGGTCGCTGGGTTGCTGGACCAGGTCGTTGACCCAGTCGCCGAGCCGGGCCTCGTCGAGGTCGGTGACCGGCACCGGCCAGTCGTCCGGTGCCGGGTCGACCACCTGGTACGGCACACCGTCGCGGCTGCCGAACCGGGTCCGTAGCCCCTCGTGCCGCCCGGCCAGGGCGGCCAGCGCCCGGCGCAGCGCACCGACGTCGAGGTCGCCACGCAGCCGCAACGCGAAGATCACGTGGTAGACCGGCGAGGACGGGTCGAGCTGGTGCAGGAACCAGAGCCCTTCCTGGAGGTGCGAGACCGGAAGCGGTCCACCGTCGCGCGGCACCGGAGTGATCCGCTCCTGCTCCGCCTCCAGCGCCCGGCGCTGCTTGAGCCGCAGTTCGAGCAGTGCCCGCCGCTTCTGGTCGATCGAGGTGGTCATGTCGCGCTCCAGAGGGTCAGCCGGCTCCGCCGAGCAACTTGTGGATCTCCGCGTCGGACAGGCCGGCGATCTCCGCCTCGAGCGCGTCGAGTTCGGCCGCGTCGAGCTGCTGCCGTACCGCCTCGTCGATCTGGCCGGCGAGACGTTCGAGGGTCGGATGGGTGAAGATCTGCCGGGCTTCGAGGCTGATCTGGAACGCGTCCCGGACCCGGGAGATGATCTGGGTGGCCTGGAGCGAGTTGCCGCCCAGCTCGAAGAAGTTGTCCCGCGCGCCGATCCGGTCGGCGGTGATCCGGTCGGTGCCGAGGATGCCGGCCCAGACCGCGGCCAGCGTCTTCTCGGTCGCGGTGGCGGGCGGCGTGAAACCGGCACCGATCTCGTGCCGGGGTTCGGGCAGTGCTTTGCGGTCGGTCTTGCCGTTGCCGGTCAGCGGGATGGCGTCCAGCCGGACCAGGTGGGCCGGCACCATGTACGCCGGCAGCCGGGCGGCCAGGTGCGCCCGTAGCGCCGCCTCGTCGTATCCGGTGCCGACGACGTAGCCGACCAGCAGCGGATTGTCGGCCTCGCCGCGTACGACGACGACGGCGTCGGTGACTCCCGCGTGGTCGGTCAGGGCGGTCTCGATCTCGCCGAGCTCGATGCGGAAGCCGCGGACCTTCACCTGCTGGTCGGCCCGGCCGAGGTATTCCAGCGTGCCGTCGGACAGCCAGCGGACGAGGTCGCCGCTGCGGTAGAGCCGGTCGCCGTCGGCGGGTACGAACCGCCGCGCGGTGAGTTCGGGCCGGCCGAGATAGCCGTAGCTGACGGCGGGGCCGCCGACGAGCAGTTCGCCCCACACCCCGATCGGGGCCGGCCGGCCGGCGGCGTCGACGACGCGGACCGGCATGTCGGGGAGAGCGACCCCGATCGGGCTGGCGCACCGGGCCAGCAGCTCCCGGGACAGCACCTGGTAGGTGACGTGGACGGTGGTCTCGGTGATGCCGTACATGTTGACCAGCCGGGGCCGCTCCTCCCCGTGCCGGTCGAACCAGCGCCGGACCGAGTCCGGGTCGAGGGCCTCGCCGACCAGCACCACGACCCGCAGGGCCAGCTCGCCGGCGTCCGGGCGCCGTTCGTCGACCGCCACGAGCTGCCGGAACGCGGCCGGGGTCTGCTCGAGCACGGTGACCCGTTCGTGGCGCAGCAGCTCGTGGAAGCGTTCCGGCGAGCGGGTCTCCCAGTACGGCACGACGACCAGCCGGCCGCCGTAGAGCAGGGCTCCCCACAGTTCCCAGACGGAGGCGTCGAAGGCCGCGGAGTGGAAGAGCGTGTGCACGTCGGTGTCGTCGAAGTGGTACCAGTCGTCGGTGGCGCGCATCAGCCGTACGACGTTGCCGTGCGGGATCATCACCGCCTTCGGCCGGCCGGTGGAACCGGAGGTGTAGATCAGGTAGGCGAGGTCGGCACCGGTGACCGCCGCGACCGGCCCCTGCTCGTCCGGCAGGTCCGCCATGGACACCCGTACGTGCCCGCCGGCCGGCAGCGCGAAGTCGGCCGGTGCCAGCACCGCCTTCACCCCGGAGTCGGCGAGGATGTGGGCCATCCGGTCGGCCGGCTGGTCGGGGTCGACCGGCACGTACGCCGCCCCGGCGCGCAGGATGCCGAGGACGCCGGTGACGAGGTCGGCCGTCCGCGGCAGGCAGACCGCGACCAGGTCACCGGCTCCCACGCGCAGCCGGGCGAGGCGGGCGGCGACCCGGCCGGCGGCGGCATCGAGTTCGGCGTAGGTGAGGTGGGTGTCGCCGGCGGTGACGGCGATGTTGTCCGGGGTGCGCCGCACCTGGTCGGCGAAGAGCCGGTAGAGGGATTCGTCGGCGGGGAAGTCGGCGCGTCCGGCGCCCCACGCCGCCAGGGTGGCGCGTTCGTCGGCGCCCAGCGGGTCGATTCCGCCGACCGGCTCGTCGGGTGCGTCGACAACCCGCGCGTAGACGGTGATGACGTGGTCGAGCAGGCGGGTGATCCGGTCGCCGTCGAACAGGTCGGTGGCGTATCCGGCGTGCAGCCCGAGGCCGCCGTCCCCGGCGTCGACGACCACGACCTCGAGGTCCGGCGCGGCCCCGTCCGGCCCGGTGTCGCCCGCCGCCGTTCCGGGCGGGGCGGCGGCCACCCCGAAGGCGACCTGGAAGAGCGGGTGACGGCCGGGTACGTGTTCCGGCGCGAGCGCGTCGACCAGGATGCCGAACGGTACGTCCCGGTGCGCGGCGGCGTCGAGCACGGTGTCCCGGCAGCGGTCCACCAGCGCCCGGAAGGTCGGGTCGCCGGCCAGGTCGGTACGCAGCACCACCGGGCCGGGGCCGGCCGACCCGCCGCCGGCCTCACCGGCGCCGACCCGCGCACCGACCACGAGGTCCTCCTGCCCGGTATGCCGGTTCAGCACGACCAGGAAGCCGGCCAGCAGTGCCGCGTCGAACGACGACGGCCGCGTACCGGCCAGGGCCCGCAGCTCACCGACGAGGACGGCCGGGATCTCCCGGGCCGCCCACGACCGGGCGCCGGTGGGACGGCTCGGCCGTGGCCGGTCGGTCGGGAACTCCAGCTCGGGCGCGTCGGCCAGCCGCTGCCGCCAGTAGGCGAGCTGCCGGCCGTGCGAGTCGGTCATGTCGCGCTCCATCCGCCGATCAGCCGGCTTCGCCGAGCAACTTGTCGATTTCCTCTTCGGACAGGCCGGCGATCTCCGCCTCGAGCGCGTCGAGTTCGGCCGCGTCGAGCCGCGGCTGGGCCGCCTCGTCGATCTGGGCGGCGAGCTGTTCGAGGGTCGGATGGGTGAAGATCTGCCGGGCCTCCAACGTCACCTCGAACCGGTCCCGGATGCGGGAGATGAGCTGGGTGGCCTGCAGCGAGTTGCCGCCCAGTCCGAAGAAGCTGTCCACGGCTCCGATCCGCTCCACGCCGAGCAGGGTCCGCCACACGTCGGCGAGCCGGCGCTGGGTGTCGGTCGCCGGCTCGGCGAACCCGGTGCGATCCGGGGTGGGGTCGGGCAGCCGCCGGTGGTCGACCTTCCCGGTCGGGCTGAGCGGCAGCTCGGCCAGGGTCAGCAGCGCCGACGGCACCATGTGCAGCGGCAGCCGGTCGGAGAGGAACCGGCGTACCTCGTCGAGGTCGACGTCCTGTCCGGTCTCGGGTACGACGTATCCGGCGAGGTAGGCGTCCGGGGTGCCGGGGTCGCGCACGGCCACCACGCCCTGCCGTACGCCGGGGTGGTCGGCGAGCACGTGCTCGATCTCGCCGAGTTCGATGCGTAGGCCGCGGATCTTGACTTGTCGGTCGACGCGGCCGACGAATTCGATGTTGCCGTCGGTGCGCCAGCGTACGACGTCGCCGGTGGCGTACATGCGTTGGCCGGGTTGGGTGGTGAAGGGGTCGGGGAGGAATTTTTCGGCGGTGAGGTCGGTGCGGCCGAGGTAGCCGTGGGCGAGTCCGTCGCCGGCCATGTAAAGCTCGCCGGGTATGCCGATGGGTGCCGGGCGCAGGTTGCGGTCGAGGACGTAGGCGCGCTGGTTGTCCATCGCCCGGCCGATCGGCGGGGCGGCGTCCAGGTTGTCGCTCGGGCACAGGTAGTCGGTGCAGGTGACGGTGACCTCGGTCGGACCGTAGCCGTTGTGGAACTCGCGGCCGGGCCGGCGCCACCGGTTGACCAGCGCGGCGGGGAACGGCTCCATGCCGATGAACAGCGCCCGCAGGTCGACCAGCGGCTCGGGGTCGAGCAGTCGCAGTACGGCCGGCGGGATGTCGATGAAGGTGATCCGCTCGTCGCGCATCAGTTCCTGCAGCCGGTCCGGGTCGAGCAGCGTGGTCCGGGGCGCACCGACCAGGGTCGCCCCGGTCGTGAAGGTGGTGAAGAAGTCCGAGACGCTGACGTCGAACGACGGGTTGGAGAACTGCAGCACCCGGTCGCCGGGTCCGAGCTTGAACAGCTCGCGCATGTTGCGGCAGAAGTTGACGATGGCGCGGTGGGGGACCATGACGCCTTTGGGGCGTCCGGTGGAGCCGCTGGTGTAGATGACGTAGGCGGTGTCTTCGGGGTGGATGTCCACTGTGGGTGGTGTGGTGGGTTGGGTGTCGGGGGTGTCGGTGTCGAGGGTGATGGTGTGGATGTGGTGGGGGAGTCGGTGGGTGAGGTCGGTGGTGGTGACGACGGTGGTGACGTGTGCGTCGTGGAGTTGGTAGGCGAGTCGGTCGTCGGGGTATTGGGGGTCGAGGGCGAGCCAGGCGGAGCCGGCTTTGAGGATGGCGAGTTCGGCGACGGGTAGGTGGAGTCCGCGGTCGAGTAGTAGTGCGGTGACGGTGCCGGGTCGGGCACCGGTGTGTACGAGTTGGTGGGCGAGCTGGTTGGCGCGGCGGTCGAGGTCGCGGTAGGTGAGTTCGGTGCCCTCGAAGCGCATGGCGGTGTGATCGGGCTGGGTGGCGGCGCGTTCGGTGACCAGGTCGTGCAGCAGCGCGGCGGACCGCTCCACCGGCTCCGGATTCCAGTCGGCCAGCACCGACGACAGCTCCGCCCGTGGCAGCAGCGTCAGGTCGTCGACCCGGACGGTCGGGTCGGCCAGCGCCTCGGCGAGCACCGTCGTGAAGTGGTCGACCAGCCGGTGCGCCCGCTCGGCGTCGATCGTCTCGGTCGAGTGCTCCACCCACAGCCGCAGTTCGCCGTCCGCGCCGTCGAACAGCATGAACGTCAGGTCGAACCGGGACGTGCCGACGTGCACCGGCACCCGCTCCACCGCCAGGTCGCCGAGGCGGAACTGGGTCGCCATGGTGGCACCGGTGAGCGCGATGCAGACCTGGAAGAGCGGGTTGCGGCCGGCCACCCGCTCCGGCTTGAGCGTGTCGACCACCGCCCCGAACGGCACGTCCTGGTTGGAGATGCTGTCCAGCACCGTCTCGTTGCACCGGCGTACGAGGTCGCCGAAGGTCGGGTTGTCGCCGACGGCGGAGCGCAGCACCACCATGTTCGCGAAGTAGCCGACCAGTGGCTCGATCTCCGAGCGGGTGTGGCCGTGCAGCACGCCGCCGATGGCGATGTCGTCCTGCCCGCTGTAGCGCCGCAGCACCGCCAGGTAGGCCGCGTACAGCACGGCGAGCAGGCCGACGCCGTGGTCGCGGGCGAACGCCCGGGTCGCCTTGGCGACGTCGGACGGCAGCGTGGTGTTGAAGTCGGCACCGGCGCCGGTCGGGGTCGCCGACGGCGGCCGGTCGAGCGGGAAGTCGAGGTCCTCCGCGCCCTCGAGCTGCTCACGCCAGTAGGCGAGCTGCTTCTCGCCGACCTCCTCGGCCAGCCAGCGCCGCTGCCAGGCCGCGTGGTCCGCCGGCTGGATCGCCAGCTCCGGCAGGTCGAGGGTCCGGCCGGTGACGGCGGCGTCGTAGCGGTCGGCCAGTTCGGTGGTGATCAGGCCGACCGACCAGCCGTCGATGACGATGTGGTGCATCAGCAGGAGCAGCACGTGGTCGTCGGGCGCGACCCGCAGCAGCGGCGTCCGGAACATCGGGCCGCTCTCCAGGTCGAACGGCACCCGGGCCTGCTCCTGGACCCACTCGTGGACCGACCGGTCCCCGGCGTCGACGACCGTCAGCGGCCAGTCGTCCGGTGCCGGGTCGATCACCTGGTACGGCACCCCGTGGTCGTTGCCGAACCGGGTGCGCAGCCCCTCGTGCCGTACGACCAGCCCGCGGAGCGCCTCGCCGAGCGCGGCCAGGTCGAGCGCGCCGCGCAGGCGCAGCGCGAACGGCTGGTTGTAGGCCGGGGACTTCGGCGTGAGCTGCTGCACGAACCACAGGTAGCGCTGCTGCTCCGAGACGGCCATCTTCTCCTCGCGCGGTACCGGCACGATGCGTTGCCGCTGCGCCTTCTCCGCCAGCCGCTGCCGGATCTTCATCTCCAGCAACGCGCGCTTGATCTCGCCCGGGTCCCGCACACCCGCCGTCATCTCGTGCCCCTTCCGTGCCTGTGCTCAGCTGTTGCGCCGGGCGCTCAACGGACGCAGGTCGGTCCACACCCGCGCGATGTGGGCCAGGCATTCGTCCTTCGGGCCAGTGACGCCGACCGTCCGCCAACCGGCGGGGATCTCCCGACCCTCCGGCCAGATCGAGTACTGCTCCTCGTGGTTCACCACGACCGCGTACCGGGTGTCGTCCCGCTCGTCGGAATCGGTCATCTCGGATCTCCCTTACGTGGTGCCGCTCGACCGTGCTCCGCGGCCGTGGCGGTCCCGGCGACCACCACGTACGCGCCGGTCACCGTGGGGCGTGCGCACCGCCCGGCCGGTGGCCGGGGGCGCCCACGGCCGTGCCGGTCGCGGGCGCGGACGCGGCCGGGACCTGGCTGTCGGATCACGGGCACGGCGGTACGCCGGACGGCGGCGAGCCTCCGTGTGGTGTGTTCGGTTCTACCGGGACCTGCTGCGTGACGTGGCGCAGCCGGTCGAATCCCCTGCCGGGCGAAGCTATCTCGGTATTCGGACCACTGTCAATATTGATCGACTTGGCTGTCTGCTGTCGCTGTGGTGTGGGGTGGCGTCTGCGCTGCTCATGATGACCGTGTCGGTTTCCGGGGGGCCGGTAGCATTTTTAGAGCGTCGATGTCTCTCGATGAATCACGTGTCGTGACGTCGCCACATCATGTTGACCGGTTTGTAAGTTCGGTACGATTGATGATCGATTTCGATGCCGATCGGTCGGTATTGTCGCGATCCTCCGGCTCGGAAGTCTGGCCCGCTTTCGAGGGTCGGGCGTCGTTGTCCGACGGGGTTTGGTGAGTCGACGACACATCAATCGATGATGACGGACATCGATTGATGTGTTGTCATTGGTCAGATGTCGCGCGGCAGGGACCGGGTGATCCACCGCTGACTGTTAGTCTCCAGCCTCATGGAATCCGAGCCGGCATCGGACACCGGCGGAACCCGCCCGGCGGCACTATCCGAAACCCCCCGCCAGCGCCTGGTCGCCGGGCTCCGGGTCGGCGTCGGGCTGGCCCTGGCCGCGTTCATGCTCGCCGTCACCTTCGGCGCCCTCGCCCGGTCCGAGGGCTGGGGAGTGATCGCCCCGATCGTCTGCTCACTGGTTGTCTTCTCCGGCTCCGCGCAGTTCGCGCTCGCCGCCGCCCTCGCCGGCGGTGGCGGCATCCCGGCGGCCGTCACCGCCGCCGCCCTGATCAACGCGCGGTTCATCCCGATGGGCGTCGCGGTCGCCGGTGACCTGCGCGGCGGCCGGCTGCGCCGGGCCATCGAAGGCCAGGCCGTCGTCGACGCCTCCTGGGTCGCCGCGCACCTCGGCGGCGGCCGCTTCGACCGCTACCGGCTGATCGGCGCCACCATCGTCCAGTGGCCGGCGTGGGTCGCCGGCACCGCCCTGGGCGTCGCCCTCGCCCCGCCGGAAAGTCTGGTGGAAACCCTCGGCCTCGACGTCATCTTCCCGGCCTTCTTCCTGCTGCTCCTGCTCGACGAACTACGCGGAGCACGCCCCAGCCGCTTCGCCGCCGCCATCGGCGGTGTCGTCGCCGCCGGCCTGGTCCTCGTGGTTCCGACCGGCCTCGCACTGCTCGGATCCACCGCCGGGGCACTGCTCGGCCTGCGCGGAAAGGGAAAGCAGTCATGAACCTGTGGCTGGCCATCATCGCCGTCGCCGCGGTGAGCTTCACCTTCAAGGCGATCGGCCCCGCCCTGCTCGGCGACCGGGAACTGCCGCCCGCCGCCCGCAATGTCATCGCACTGCTGGCACCCGCCCTGCTCGCCGGGCTGATCGTCGTGGAGGTCCTCGGCCCGAAGTGGACCGGCGTCGACTGGACCCTGCTGGTCGGCCTCGCCGCCACCGCCGCCGCCTGGGCGTGGCGGGCACCGATGCTGCTCGCCGTACTCGTCGGGGTGATCGCCACCGCGCTCGCCCGTCAACTGCCGTTCTGAGCCGACCGCCGGGCCCGGCGGCGCCGGCGCAGCGCCACACCGGCGGTCACCGCGAACAGCAGCGCCCACACCGCCCCCAGATACGCCAGCAGACCCGGGAGGTAGTCCCGGTCGTCCAGCCCCGGATTCGGCGGCGCCGCCGACGGGCGGGTCAGCAACGGCGTACCGACCAGCAGCAGCGTCCCCGTGGCGAACAGGCCGACCACCACCATCGTGCGCCACGGCCGGGGCAGCAGCCGGGCGACCAGCACACCGGTGACCGCCACCAGCGGCGCCAGCAGCAGGTCGTGCGCCGGCGGACCGGTCACCAGCCACGCCGCCACGGACAACAGCACCGCCGGCGTCCACTCGACCTCCCGCGCCAGCAGCCAGCCGCCGTACCCCATCACGGCCGCCCCGACCGCGGCCAGCGCCACCCGTACCCCGCCCGGCCGCCCCCGGCCGGCGGTCACGGCAACACCCGCAGCACGGCGACCCACTTGGTCTGCAACACCCCCGGCCGGGTCGCGGCGATGATCCGGCACGGATAGCCGTGGTCCAGGCTCAACTCCTCGCCGTTGAGCCCCAACGCGAGCAGGGTCAGCCGGTCCCGGACGTGGTCCGGCAGCAACAGGCTCTCCCGGTACGTCCCCACGGCCTCCAGCGACTCCACCCGCACCCGGCCGGTCGGGGCACCGACCGCGGCGAGCAGATCGGCGACGACCACCCCGGTCCACACCGCCGACGCGCTCCACCCCTCCACACACGCGATCGGCAGCCGTACGGTGTGCTGCGGCAGCGCCGCCAACTGGTCCCGGGAAAGCTCCCGGCGGCCACCGGGCCACTCGACGGCCAACCGCCAGTCGGCGCCGACCCGCGCCACCCCGGCCGCGGTCGCACTCCGGTTGATCGGCAACCCCTGCGGTCCCCGCGACGCCCGCCAGCTCAGCGGCGACACCCGGTACAGCCACGGCACCGTCGCCCCGGCCGTCGCCACCACCGCCGCCAGCGCGGCGAACCCGCTGGCCGAGAGCAGCCCGCGCCGGCTCAGCCCGGACACCCCCGGCGCCGGCCGCCCCACCTGCCGACGCAACCCGTCGCGGATCTTCGGCAGCTTCACCGCGACATGGACCAGCAGCGCCCCGACCGCCACCCAGGCCACCGCGTAGTGCGTCGGCACGAACCGGAACAACCACGGGTACGACTGCGCGCTGTTGAACATCCCGGTGGCGAGCTGGAAGAACGCCGCGCCGATCAGCACGAACAGCGACGCCCGCTCCAGCGCGTGCCCGACCGACCGGAGCACCGGCCGGGCGAACAGCCTCGGGTAGACGCTCCACAGCTTGGCCAGCAGCAGTGGTACGGCCGCGATCCCGCTCAGCACGTGCACACCCTGCGTGACCCGGTAGAGGTTCACCGGCCGGGTCGGCCACCACGAACCGTGCTGGGCGACGTGCGAGAGCACACCGGTGACGAAACACAACCCGAACGCCACCCCGAGCAGCACACCGAGCCGGGCGGCCACCCGTACGTCGTGACCCTCGGCGCGGAAGTCCTCCTCCCGCGGCAGCCGGAGGTGAGGTCTGCCGGTGACCTCGCCGCGCCCGGTCACGCGCCCACCCCGGTCACGCCGGGGCCAGCTCGGCGAACCAACGGTCCTCGTCGCACAGCACCACCCCGATCACCAGCGGCGTGTCCACCACCAGCGCCGGCAGCGCGTCCAGGCCGACCCGCGCCCACTCGAACGGCACCCCCTCACCACGCTGGTGGTGCAGCCGCGACCAGCCCCGCCACAGGCCGCTGCCGGGCTCGTCGACCTCGACCACCACCGTGCCGCCCCGGCGCAGCAGGCCCGCGCAGCGGCGCAGCAGCGCCACCGGGTCGCCACCGATACCGAGGTTGCCGTCGGCGAGCAGGACATGCCGCCAGCGCCCCTCGTGCGGCAACCGGTCGAAGACGCTGCGGCACAACGCCGCCGCCCCGCGCTTCCGGGTCAACCGGACAGCCCGCGGCGACGTGTCGATACCCAGCGCCGGCAGGCCCCGGGCCACCACCTCGGCACTGAGCCGCCCCGGCCCGCAGCCGACGTCGAGAACCGGCCCCGCGCACCGGTCGATGAGCCGGCGCATCACCGGCTCGGCGGCGCCGTGCCACCGGTGTACCGGCAGCACGGTCTGCCGGCCGTCGCCGTCGACCCGGTCGCAGCGCAGCCCGGTGAGCACGGCCGCGTACCCGTCGGCGACCGTGCCGGCGGTGCGTGCGGTCACCAGGCCGCCAGGCGGGGCGCCGTCGCCGGACGGTCCGCCACCGGTACGGTCGGCACCGCCCCGACCGGGGCCGCCGACACCTCCGGTGCGGTGACCGCGCGCACCGCCGCCGCGAACCTGCCGTCGGGTACGGCGGCCGCCACCGCCACCGCGTCCGCCATCGTGTCCACATCAGACAGACTCGGCAGGATGCCGACCGGCAGCTCCCGCCCGTGCAGCGCGGCCAGCGTCCGGTCGGCGGTGTCCGGCCGCGACATCGCAACCCCGCGCAGCACCTCGGCGTGCGCCGGATCGCACAGGCCGAGCGCCCACCAGCCGCCGTCGTGGGCCGGACCGAGCACCGCCGGGACACCACCCGCCAGCCGGTCCAACGAGTCGGTCAGCATCGCCACCGTCACCTGCGGGGTGTCCATGCCGATCTGCAACACCGCCGACCCCGGATACCGGTCCGCGGCGTCGGCGTGCGCGGCGGCCAGCCGCTCCGACAGCTCCCTGCCCCGCTGGGCGAGCACCGTCCAGCCGTCCAGCGCCCCGACGATCGGCCCCGATCCGACCCCGTCGGACAGTTCGCCCTCCAGCGCCAGCACCGGCACCACGTCCGGCACCGCCGACACCACCTCGATGGTGTCGAGCAGCGCCGCCGCGGCGATCCACGCCGCCTGCTCCGGGCTCGCCGGCGGGGACAACCGCGTCTTGACCCGTCCCGGCACCGGAGCCTTCGCGACCACCAGCAGCACCGCCGGGCCGCCGGTCCCGGCCGGCGGCTCCCGATGCCCCGAAGCCGGTGGCGGGCCCGACCGGCTCACCACAGCACCCGCGCCATGTCGCGGGCCGCCCGCAGGCTGCCCCGCACCGAACCGGAAACCTTCGAAGTCGTGCCCGCCGCGCGGGGACGGTACGCCACCGGCCGCTCCACGATCCGCCAGCCGGCCCGTCCCGCCCGCGCCAGCAGCTCCAGCGGATAGCCGAACGCCCGGTCACGTACGTCCAGCAGCAGCAGGTCACCACGCCGCGCCGCCCGCACCGGACCGATGTCACGCACCGGCAGCCCCCGCCGCCGCATCAACGCCGCGAGCATCGCGTTCCCGACCCGGGCGTGCCACGGCCACGCGCCCCGCCCGACCGGCACCCGCCGGCCGACGGCCAGATCCGCGGCACCACCGGTCACCAGGTCCACCAGCATCGACAACCCCTCCGGATCGATCGAGCCGTCCGCGTCGAGCACGCAGACGACATCGGCGTCGGCGGCCCGCAGCCCCGCGTCCACCGCGGCGCCGTAGCCGCGCCTCGGCTCGACCAGCACCGTCGCGCCCGCCCGGGCGGCGACCTCCGGCGACCCGTCCCGGGAACCGTTGTCGACCACGATCGCCCGGTAGCCCCGGGGAATCCGGCGCAGCACGTCCGGCAGGGCCGCCGCCTCGTCCAGGCAGGGCAGCACCACGTCCACGGTCATGGCGGACCCTCGCTCCGCTCGGGCCGCCCTGACGATCGGCTGGGCGGGCTGATTCCCTCGCTGCGCTCGGTCATGGCAGACCCTCGCTCCGCTCGGGCCGCCCTGACGATCGGCCGGGCCGGTTGATTCCCTCGCTGCGCTCGGTCATGGCAGACCCTCGCTCCGCTCGGGCCGCCCTGACGATCGGCCGGGCCGGCTGATTCCCTCGCTCCGCTCGGTCATGGGCGCGAGTTAGCCGTTTCCGTGCCGGCTAAACGCCGGGGCGGCGCTTCGGAGGTTCCGGCCCGGTCGTACCCGGCGCACCGTTACCGTGACCGGGTGCGCCAGGCGCCGACGGACCGTACCGGTGCGGCGGCCCGGAACGGCCTCCGCGCCGACGTCGTCGCGGCCGGCGCCGCGCTGCTCCTGGTCGCGGCCGCCGTCGCGGTCGGCTGGTGGCTGAACCGGCGCCACGTGCCGATCTACGCCGGCAGCGCCCCGCTCTTCGCCACCCCCGGCCCGCACGTCGGCATCGGCACCGTGCTGGCACCCCTGGTCGCCGCCGCGGTCGTCGGCTGGCTGCCCCGGCTCGCCGACCGGCTCGGCTGGCGCCGCCTGCTGCTCACCGCGTACGTCGCCGCGCTCGCCTGGATCCTCTCCCTCGCCATGATCGACGGGTGGCGGGACGGCCTGACCAGCCGCCTGACCGGCGACGCCGAATACCTCATCGACGTACCCGGGGTCACCGACATCCCCGTCATGCTGCGCACCTTCACCGACCGCATCCTGGACTTCCAGCCGGACTCCTGGCACACCCACGTCTCCGGGCACCCGCCCGGCGCGCTGCTCGTCTTCGTCGTCCTCGACCGGATCGGCCTCGGTGGCGGCACGGCCGCGGCCCTGCTCTGCGTCCTGGTCGGCGCGCTCACCGCCGTCGCCGTACCGGTGACCCTGCGGGCGCTGGGCGACGAGCCCGCCGCCCGGGCCGTACTCCCGTTCGTGGTCCTCTTCCCCGGCGCGGTCTGGCTCGGCGCGTCCGCCGACGCGATCTTCGCCGGGGTGACCGCCACCGGCGTCGCCGCGCTCGCCGTCGCCGGCCGGCGACGCGGCCCCGTCCTCGCCCTGGCCGCCGGCGTGCTTCTCGGCTACGGCATCTTCCTCTCCTACGGGCTGGTCCTGATGGCCCCGATCGCGCTCGTCCCGGCCCTGGTGTCGCGCCGGCTGCGGGCCACCCTGTTCGCCCTGGCCGGCGCGGTCGCGGTCGTTGCCGTCTTCGCCGCCGCCGGCTTCTGGTGGTACGACGGCTACCGGCTCGTCGTCGAGCGCTACTACCAGGGCATCGGCCGGGAACGGCCGTACGCCTACTGGGTCTGGGCGAACCTGGCCACCCTCGTACTGGCGGCCGGTCCGGCCACCGCCCCGATCCTGCGCCGCGCCGTCGTCGCCCTCGGCCCGGCCGCCCCCGGGGAGCCCGGCGGTGCAGGGTGGGATGGCCGGGCCGGCGGTTCCGGGGCACCGCGGCACGCGCGGCCGGCTTCGCCCGGTGCCGTCCGCCGGTTTCTCGGGCGGCTGTCGACCGGCCCGGTCGCGCTGCCGCTGGCGGCGGTGGTCGCGATCGTCGCGGCGGACCTGTCCGGGCTGAGCAAGGCCGAGGTGGAGCGGATCTGGCTGCCGTTCGGCGTCTGGCTGATGGCCGGCGCCGCCCTGCTCCCGGCACGCCACCGGCGCTGGTGGCTAGTCGCGCAGGCGGTCACCGCGCTCGCGGTCAACCATCTCGTCCTGACCGTGTGGTGACCGTGCCGCCCGCGGTCCTTGATCGACGAACCCCGGCCCGGGCACGGCCGGCGCGGGACGAGGTGGCTGACGGGGGATGAGGCGCTGGCTGGGATGAGGCGGCGGGCGGGGGATGAGGCGGCTGGCGGGGCGGTACTGCTGTTGCGGCCCACAGCGAATTCGGCGTACAAACAGCGAATTCGCTGTGGAGCGCGACAGCAATAGGTGGCCGCTGCCCACCCGCTGCACACCCCCGCTTGGGCGACCGTCGGGCCATGGCCGGGCCGCACCTGTCGCGACGTCCGGCCCGGCGGACACCGCGCCGGAAAGTGGTCGGCCGGGTGGGCGTCGCGCGGGCACCGGCCGGGTGGGCGGCCATCGTCCGGGCACCGGCTGGCTGGGCGGGCGTCGGGCGGGCACCGCCGGCTGAGCGGGTACCACGTGGGGAGCGGCCGACCAGGCGGGCATCGGGCCGGGGAGCGGCCGGCCTCCGGAGTGGCGAAACGGCCCCACGAACAGGTGGAGGTAGTCGAACTCCCCGTCCAGCCCGTCGACCCGAGCAAGGTTGGGCAAAACTCGAGCGCGGCGACCGCCTCTGCCGGCGCACCCAGCAGGTGTGCTCGGCACCCAGGGCGGACGCCCATCTTCTGCGCGACCGTCCTGCCAATTGTCCGCGCCGTGCCCGAACACCAGGGCCGGCCACCGACAGGAAACCCGGCCTGCCGGGTAGCGGTGGCACGGTCGTCTCGTCGACATGTTCGGCGAGGAGCCGTCGGTCGGTCGTCCACTGTGCGCGGCGCCGCCGCTCGGCTAGCGTCCTGACCACCGATCCGGGCGACGGTGGGATGCCCGGATCTTCTCCGTGACACCGAGGAGCCGGGATGGATCGAGCAAAGCTGCGCGGGCTCGCGACGCTGGTCGTACCGCTGCTGGTCGCCGTCGTGGCGGTCGGACCACCGGCGTACGCCGCCGACCCGCCCGGCCTGAGTATCCGGACGAAGGTCGTCGACGGCGCCACGGCCACACCGGTACGCGACATCTGCGTCTTCGCCGTCCCGGTGCTGACCTTCCGCCTTCCGGACACCTGCCCGCAGCGCAGCGACGTCGCCGGACAGGTGACCGTCACGGTGCCGGAACCCGGCTCGTACAACCTCTTCGTGCTGCCGGATTCCGGGAGCCGGTACGGCGCGCAGTGGGTGGGACCGGCCGGCGGCACCGGAGCGCAGCAGGGCGCCCGCCGGATCACGCTCGCCGCCGGCGAGGCCAAGTCCGTACCGATGATCCGGCTGGACCGGCGGGCGGTCATCAGTGGCCGGGTGGGCCCGGCGGCGGGGGAGGGCACCGTCGGCATCGTCGGCCCCGACCCGTACGGCCGGGTCGATCCGCGTTACGCGCCGATCGCCGCCGACGGTACGTTCCGGATCGACTGGCTCGGCCCGTACGGGTGGCCGCTGCTGTTCCGTACGGATCATCGTCCGTACCAGTGGAGCGGTAACGTCGGCAACCGGCTGCTGGCCGACCTGGTGCCGGCGACCGTCGGCGAGCCGGTTCCCGGCTACCACCACCTCGACCAGGGTGCCCTGGTCACGGTCAGTGTTCCGGAGCCGCCGCCGGTCGGTGGCCGGCTGGTGGTCCGCAACGCGGTGACCCAGGACCCGATCGGTGTGGCCGACCGGGTCAGTCCGTGGGCGTTCGCCCCGGTGATGGAGATCCTCGGTGGCCAGCAGGTCAAGATCCAGTGCCTGTGCGGTGACACGGTCCGCTGGCACGGTGGCACCGACTTCGCCAGCGCGACCCCGGTCGTGATCCGTACGCACCAGCCGACGTTGGTCGTCCTGGCCGACCCGCCCGCCGTGAGCTGACCCCCGGCCGGCTTTCCCGCAACGAGAAGCCGGGACCACCGGCGGCGGCCGTCCGGAGACGGTCACCGCCGGTGGTCCCGGCGCGGTACGGGTGGATCAGAACTCACACTGCTGCGGGAACTTGTCGCAGGTCTGGATCGTGGCGCCCCGGGCGGGGATGTCGGCCCAACGGTTGGCGTCGACCGTGGCCAGCGATCCGTCGGCGATCGCGTCGGTGATCGCCCACAGGCCGTTGACGTTCTGCTTGATGATGTAGCCGCTGCTCTTGTGGCCGATCCCGCCGCGCGACTCGAAGAACATCGCGCTGGTCCGCCAGTTGGCGTACTCGCCGCGCGGGCCGGGGCCGTTGAGCATCGACGCCGAGGTGACGCCCTCGGGGATGTTGATGTACGGGTAGCGGGTCACGTTGACCACGCCGCTCTTGCCGGCGGCGTCGGCGGCCACCACGCCCATCCGGCGGACCGCGTCCCACTGGGCCGGCTGGAGCATGCCGGGGTCGAGCGAGATGCCGACCGAGAAGGTGGTCATCTCGTCGGTGTCACCGACGTAGTAGGTGCCCTGGTGGTGCAGGTCGATCATGTAGTGCGGCAGGAAGTCGGCCCACGCGTACCAGAACGCCTGTGACTCGACGGCGCGGTGCCGGGTGTAGTTGTTGTAGGTGTTCTCCGACAGCGGCGGCTGGCCGAGCGAGGCGCGGACCGAGTTGAGCTGGTCGAAGATCGGTCGGTCGACGCCCCAGTCGCGGTTGAGGTCGACGCGGTGCACCTGCTCCTGCCGCTGGTACGCCTCGAAGCCGTCGGGGTTGTAGAGCGGGATGACGGCGAAGGTGATCTCCTCGAGGACCTCGCGGGCGTGCTTACCGCCCGAGACCAGGGTCTTCAGGAAGTCCAGGGAGGCTTCCGCGCCGTACGGCTCGTTGCCGTGGATGCGGCCCTGGATCCAGATCCGGGTCTCGCCGGTGCCGATGTAGGCGACCTGGAGCGGCCGGCCCTGGCCGCTGCGGCCGATCTCCTCCACCCGCAGCGCGCCCTTGCTGCGGGCGGCGAGTGAGTGGAGGGTGCTCTCGACCTCGGCGGCGCTGAGCATCGACGCGCGGTTGACGGTGTTCTGGTTCGGGGGGACGAACGGCCCGTCGGCGTTGGCGACGCCGGGCACGAGTGCCGTGGCGAGCAACATCGGGGCTACCAGGAGGAGATTGCGGCGCGTTCTGAACACGGTGACGTTCCCTTCTGAGGGTTGTCGCGGATGACAGGTCTGCGAGCGCCGGGGTGATGGCGTCGCCGTACTGGCACCCAGGACCGACCGGAGCCCGCTGACCAGGCATCCCGGACGTTGGAGATCATCTAACAATGGACGATCATGATCGTCAACGGCCAACATCGGCCGCGGTGCTTTGTCGATCTTCAGGGGATCTGTGCTGTCTGGGCCCCTGGTGACCAGGTTGGCGCATCGAAGTCTGTTAATATCGTGCCGGCCTGTTCGCCATCCCCCTGGAGGTTCCCGTGTCAGTGCACAGTGGCGTGAAATCCGTCCTGGCCGTCGTGGTGCTCGCCGCCACGACCGTGCTCACCACCGCCACCCCCGGCGCGGCCGCGGTGCATACCGAGCGGGCCGGCGTGACCGCGGGTGACTGCCCGTTCCCGAAGACCGTGTGTCTGTTCGACCAGACCGGCTACGCCGGTGTCCGGTTCACCGTGGCCGCGACCGGTCCGGGCGGCGCCTGCGTCAGCCTGGTGGACCACGGTTTCGGCGGCGGCCGGATCCGTTCGGTGCTCAACTCCGGTGCCGGGTCCGCCGCACTGTTCGCGGGCGACGACTGCGTCGGCGGTCCCTACCAGGTGGCGGGCAACAGCGGCATCGCCGACCTCAGCTCGTTCCAGGCGGACAGCGTGTGGGTCCCGTAGCAGCCCCCGAACCGCGCCCCGCCGCCGTCACCGCCAGGTCGCGGACTCCGGGTCGACGCCGTGCGCGCGGGCGTTGGCGTCGATGACGTCGCGCAGCCACCCGGCCAGGCCGGGCTCGAAGCCGTCGTAGTAGGCGGCGAAACCCGGCTCGGTCGTGTACCTGCGGCCCAGGCAGACGTGCATGGAGTGCGTGCAGTCGAAGTACACGCCGATCGACGCCCGGTGCCGCTCGGCGAGCGCGTTCGCCTCGTCGCTTCCGGGCCGGACCCCGGCGCGGCGGGCGGCGGCCAGGTCGGCGTTGAGCGCCTCGACGTCCGTGGTGATCGACCGCCAGTCGTCGGCGGTCCTCCCGGCGGCGCGTTCGGCGTACTGCGCCCACTGGCCGGTCTCGCCCCAGCGCTCGCGCGCCTCCGCGACCCAGGCGGGTCGCCATTGCGCGCCGAAGATCGCGACCTGTTCCTCGGCGCTCAGCAGGATGCCGGTGTCCCGGGCCTCGACGATGCGGTCGAGCGCGGCGACCATCCGCTCCATCCGCAGGATGCGTTCGCGGAGCTGGTCGCGCTGCCGGCGCAGGGATTCGGTGGCGTCGCCGCTCGGCGCGTCCAGCAGGTCCGCGATGCGGTCGAGAGGTACGTCCAGTTCGCGGTAGACGAGCACCCGGTGGATGCGGGCCACGTCGGCGGCCGTGTAGAGCCGGTAGCCGGCGGTGGTGCGTGCGGACGGGCGGACGAGCCCGATCGCGTCCCAGTGGTGGAGCGTCCGGACGGTGACGCCCGCGACGGAGGCCACGGCGCCGACGGTCAGCCCGTCGGTCGCCGCGGTCCCGTCGGCAGGTCGAGGTGTCACGTCACCAGTGTGGCAGCCGGGTCCGGTCGGGCCCGCCGCGTCACGCCGCAGGGGCTTCGATCCCGATGTCCCGCAGGAACTGGGCCTCGGGGCTGTCCGGGTCGTACGGGCGCGCGGCGGTCATGATCACCCGGGTGTTCTCCGGCGTGACGACCTCCAACTCCACCGAGTTCCACGGCATGTGCCGCGGCCCCGTCGTCGAACCGGGCAGAAGCTTCTCGCCCGCGGCCGCGATCTCGTCGATCTGGCTCAGCACGCACGAGAAGCTCACGGTCAGCGCCGGAGGTTCGGCGGCGCTTTCGGCCGCCATCAGCAGGACGTCCTGGAACGCCCAGCGCCGCAGGTGCGTGAGCCGGCCGGGAATGGAGAACAGGTCGAAGAAGCCCAGGCCATGGACCCAGAAGTCGGCCGACGCCGCCAGGTCGTCGGTCGGCACCGTCACGAACATCGGCATCCCGTAGATGCCGCGGAACAACTCCGGCGGCACCGCGTCGAGTGCCGGCGTCGGGACGGGGCTGAGGTCGAAGGCGGGAAAGGTGTCGGTCATGACGCCAGCATCGAGCCTCACGTGACGTGAGGGTCAAGCCGCCGCCGATCGAGGTGCCCCGGAGGGCCGCGGTCGACCGCGGCCCTCCGGGGCGGGGCCTACGGCCTACGGGGCGAGCTCCCTGTTGGCGCGACCCGCGTGCGAGACGACGAGGGTCTTCTGCGCCTCGGTGAGGATGCCGGCCGCGACGAACGCCTCGGCAAGCTCGGTGACCTTCGATACGAACTGGCCGTGGTTGCGGAAGGGTGCCTGGTCCCACAGCAGGTCGAGGAAGGTCGGTCCGTCGGTGCCGGGCGACGGGATGCCCGTCACCGGGACGTCGTAGTTCGGGAGGCCGTCGTTGCGCTTGTAGTTCGGCACCCCGGTGTCGATCGACCCGAACACGATCGTCGGCTCGACCCGCCGGAAGTAGGTCGAGGCGGCCTGGGTGTCGCTGATGTAGTAGGGCCGAAGGGTGAAGTCGTGCGTGGTGAAGAGCTTGTCGCCCGCCGCCGTGGTGCTCGCGTGGGTGATGGCCGAGCGGCCGTAGTCGCCGTCCCGCTTGAGGTAGCGGTAGAGGGACAGTTCGCGGTAGCTCCCGCCGCCCGGGTTGCCCAGGACCTGCAGGACGAGGGGACCCCAGAAGATCGCCTGGGTGTCCGGACGGTCCAGGGCCCGCTCGATCCGGATGCTGAAGGGCATCCGGATCTCGACGACGTCACCGGACGTCCAGGTCCGGCTCAGCGTCACGTACCGGCCGGACTTCTGGTTGATGTTCACCGGCTCGCCGTTGAGGTTGACGAAGAAGCCCCGCCGCGTCCAGCCCGGCACCCGCAGCTTGAGGTTGAGCCGGCCGCTGCCGGTGACGGTCAGCTTGACCCGGTCGTCCCGGGGGTAGCTCGTCTCCTGCGTGATGGTGAAGCCCTTCTGCGCCCAGGTCAGGGTCGAGGGCACGTAGAGGTTCACCCAGAGCGTGTTGCCCTTGGCGGACTTGAAGTAGATCGTCTCCTGGTATTTCGTGTGGTTCTCGATGCCCGTACCGCCGCAGCAGGTGCCGGTGTTGCCGTAACCACGGGAGTTGCCGGGTGTCAGCGGCTGGAAGTAGGTGACCTGCGGGTTGCTGACGCTCGAGCTGTCGGAACGGGAGCCGAGGATCATGTTGAGCAGGCCGCGCTCGTAGTAGTCCATGTAGGCCGCGTCGTGCTCGTGGAAGAACAGGTTCCGGGCCAGCTTGATCATGTTGTACGTGGTGCAGGTCTCCGCGCCGCCCTGGGCGATCGCGTTGGCGATGTTGCCCCGGTTCTGGAACATCTCGATGTTGTTGTTGGAACCGGGGTAGTTGCCGCCCGTACCACCGTGGGCGAACATGCGGTCCGGGATGACCATGCCGTAGAAGTTCTTCGCGGCCTGGAAGTACTCCTGGTCGCCGCTCTGCTCGTAGACGCTCAGGTAGCCGATGAACTGCGGCACGTGCGTGTTGGCGTGCAGCCGTTCCGGGCGGCGCCGGCCGGGCCGGGTCTCCGGCGTGGTGACCAGGATGTCGCGGTTCTCGACGGTGGCGCCGAACAGCGACTCCCGGTTGTCGAAGGTCTTCGCGGTCGCCAGGTGCTTCGCGTCGCCGGTGATCCGGGCGATCTCGGGGAACACCTCGTTCGCCCCGCCGAACTCACCGGCGATGTAGAGGTCCCACATGTAGTTCAGGTTGTCCCGGGTCAGCGGGCCCTCGTAGTCGGGGTGGTTCTTGTCCCCGAGGGTCAGCGCGAGGTGGGCCCAGTCGGCCATCTTGACGACGACCTCGAGCGCCCTGGCGTTGTCGGTGTGGTAGTAGGCGTCGAGCAGGCCACGCATGATCTTGTGCTGGGTGTACCAGGGCGCCCAGGTGTTGGTGTCGGCGTTGCCGCCGTAGATGGCCCAGCGGGGCGGCCCGAGCCGCAGCACCGCGTCCTCCGGGATCGCACCCAGGTAACCGGGGTGGGTCGGGATCCACAGGTCGGACCCGCCGCTGTCGGCGGCCACGACGCCGGCGTCGCGACCGTTCGGCGAGGAGTCCCGCAGGGTGGTGCCGCCCTCCTCCTCGAACCGGTACCAGGCGATGCTCCCGCCCCCGGTGCTCCCGGCGGCCGAGTCCTGCAGCGACTGGACCTCCTGCTGGCTGAGCGCCCGGTCGAAGATGTGGAACTCGTCGACGGTGGCGTCGAGGAACGGGTCACCGTACTGCGAGCGGCCGATCCAGCGGTTGGCCGGGTTGCTGAGGTTGGCCGGGTTCAGCGTCATGTTGGTGTTGGTGCCGGCGACCTGGCCGTTGACGTACAGCGTGCCGGTGTTCTGCGACAGGGTGACGGCCAGGTGGACCCACTGGCCCGTCGGCAGCGCGGCGTTACCGTTGATCTGCTGTTCCTGGGCGGTACCGCCGACCGTGATGGCGAATCGTGGGGCGTTGCCCGCGGCGCCGGAGCGGGGGGTCAGGAACATGTTGACCGTGCTGTTCTGGCCGAAGTCGAACAGCCGGCTCCAGTCCTGGGCCGAGGCGAGGTTCACCCAGGTGGCGATGGTGAAGTTGGTGAGCTGGCTGATCGTCTCCTGCGGCAGCGTCACGTACTGGGCCTGGCTGGGGCCGTTGAGGCGCAGGGCGCTGCCGAAGCGGCCCGGCACCCGGCCGATCTCCGGCTCCTGCGGGTTCTCGCCGCCGGGCCCCCCGGTGCCCATCCGGGCGGTGATCGCGGCCTGGCACGCGGCCAGCTCGTCGACCATCCAGTCGAGCTTGCTCTTGAAGATCGGTTCACGCTGATCGGCGTAGCTCTGCGCGAGCGCCGTCATGAAGTGGCCGGCCCAGTGACCGCTGAGCAGCCCGCCGTTCTCCCAGCCCCCGGGGGTGGACACCCCCGGCGGGTTCGGCCGGCCGGCCTGGTTGTTGAACAGCACGAGGAACCGCCGCTCGTCGAACTGCCGGAGGTAGTTCTTCATGCGGTCGCGCTTTTCCTGGAACAGGCCGTCGCCGAGCGAGACGTCACGCAACTGGAACGGCCGGACCGGGGCGGTGCCGCCGGGGCCGAGGTCGGGCGGGGTCCCGGGCAACGGGTTCGGGCCGGTCACCGCCTCGGTCGCCGGTGCCGCCTGCGCGGCGGCGGCCGGGAGCGCACCGGCGGCGGCGACCGCGGCCGCGCCGATGGCGGAGGCCTGAAGAACCTGACGACGACTGATGGGGAGCTTCTCGGGTTGAACCACTGAGGATCGTCCTTCCAGGGGTGGGTATGTGTGACGGCTCGGCCTGCCGCCCGCTCGCCGGGCCCGGTTGGATCCACTGGCTGACGTGGGTCCGGCCCGGGGCTGGCGGCCATCCCTGACGGCGGCGGTGGTGACCACGGCGGACGGCGGGGCGGGTGTCGCTGGGCAGGTCGGGACGGTGGCTTGGTGAGTCGGCGGGTCTGTCGTGTCGCTGCTCCGGGAGCCGGTCCGCCCGTTCCTCAGGTGGGTGGGCCCGGTGCGGCGTCGGACGTACCGCGTGCGGCGCGACTCGGTGGCCTGCCGGAGTGTTCTTTTGCCTCCCGCCGTCGGGCGGGACGAGGATGTGGCGCGTATACTATTGCAATTGCATCCCAGCCTCTCTGTCAAGCGCTGATTCGTGACGGTAGGGGACCTGCGGCGGCCGTGGCGGGGGTCGTCTCATCGGCGTCGGCAACTGTGGTGTTCAGGAAGTGTGAACGCTAACTTCACCCGGGTCAATCCCTACGATCGAGTAAGAGTTCACGGTTGACACATTCCGGTAACCCAACTATGTTAACGCTCACATACTGTCGCTCGGTAAGTCGTACGCGGCCCGCGGGGCCTGCGGCGCGGCCGTCGGAGGCGTGCCGTCCGACGGCATCGCGCGGGGCCGTCGAGGTGCACAGTGGACTGTCCTGCCAGGAGGGGGCGACGTGGCCGCCGAGTTCGGCATCTCGGAGTTGTGGGATCCGGTGGTTCGCCGCGATCCGCACGCCTTCTACGACCGGGTACGGGACAGTGGCGGGCCGGTGCTCCAGATCGACCCCAGCGGCGCCCGCTTCTGGGTGATCGCCGGCCACGCCGATGTCCTGGAAGGACTCCGTCATCCGGCGATCGGGCACGAGGTGCACCGGCACTTTCCCGGCAGCCGGCGGCCCGCGCCGCACGAGCTGACGGAAGTGGCGCGACTCGAGGCCCGTCAGCTCATCAACCTCGACCCACCCGACCACACCCGCCTGCGGGGGCTGGTCAGCGGTGGCTTCACGGCACGGATGGTGGCCAGGCTGGAGCCCTGGATCGGTGACCTCGCCGATCGGCTGGTCGCGCGGGCCCGCGAGCGGGGAGACGTCGACGGGGTCGCCGACCTCGCCGACCCGGTGCCGGTCAACGTCATCGCCGAACTGGTCGGCATACCCGATGCCGACCGGCCGCGGTTCCGCGCCTGGTCGGCGGCGATCGTGTCGGCCAGCGCCGAAGGCCCGGCGGCCACCCTGGAGTTCGGGGCGTACCTCGACGAGCTGGCGGCCCGGCGCCGGGCCGACCCCGCCGACGACCTGATCTCGCAACTCGTGGCGATCGAGGACCGGGGAGACCGGCTCGACCGCGACGAACTGGTGGCACTGGTGCAGTTGCTGCTCGTCGCCGGTCAGGAGACGACCGTCGACCTCATCGTCAACGGGCTTCGTCTGCTGCTGACCCACCCCGACCAGTGGCGGGCGGTACGAGACGATCCGGCGCTGGCGGAGGCGGTGGTCGAGGAGACGCTGCGGTTCCGCGGCCCGGTCGAGATCGTGCCGCCGCGGTTCGCCTTCGCCGACGTGGAGATGGCCGGCGGGCGGATCCCGGCGTTCGACCGGGTGGGACTCTCGCTGTGGGGCGCCAACCGGGACCCCGCGGTCTTCGACCGGCCGCACGAGTTCGACATCCATCGCACCGACGTCCGCCGGCACATCGCCTTCGGGTACGGCATCCACTTCTGCCTCGGCGCCCACCTGGCCCGGCTGGAGAGCCGGATCATGTTCGAGCGGATCGTCCGGCACCTCCCCGACCTGCGTCTCGCGGTCGACCCCGCCGACCTCGACGGCTTTAGGCTGCACCGGAACGTGTTGCCGCTCCGGGTGGGACCACCCGGCTGACACCGGCCCGGCGGTGCCGTGTCCGCGCCGTCACCGTCGGTGCGGGCGGCCTGGTCGCGGGTCGGGAAACACCCGACCACGTGGCAGAATATCGACCATGACGAGCGACAAGCAGGTGAAGGCCAGCCACCGGAACACCCCGGGCAGCGACGCGTTCCGCGCGTTCATCGCTTCCGGATGGGCCAGCCGGAGTACCGAACCCGTACCGCGCGCCGAGATCGCGGACCACGCCGCCCGGCGCCGGGCGGCCGTGTCCGAGCGGTTCCCGGGCGAGCGTCTCGTCATCCCGGCCGGCGGCCTGAAAGTACGCAGCAACGACACGGACTACACGTTCCGGGCGCACACCGCGTTCGCCTACCTGACCGGTCTCGGCGCGGACAGCGAGCCGGACAGTGTCCTGGTGCTCGACCCGAAGCCGGAGGGCGGCGGCCACGAGGCGATCCTGTTCTTCCGGCCCCTCGCCGCGCGCGACACCGAGGAGTTCTTCGCCGACGCCCGGTTCGGCGAGTTCTGGGTGGGGCCGCGCCCGACGATCCAGGACATCGAGTCCCGGTTGGGGGTCGGCGCCCGCCACATCGACTCGCTGCCGGACACGCTGGCCAAGGACGCCGGTGTGATCCAGCTACGGGTGGTGCGGGCGGCCGACGACCAGGTGGCCCGCCGGGTCGACGAGGTCCGTGCCGAGGCGGCGACGTCCGCCTCCGGGCCGACCGACGCGGACGAGGAACTTGCCCGGTTCCTGTCCGGGATGCGGATCTGCAAGGACGAGTGGGAGATCGGCGAGATGCGCCGGGCCATCGCCGCCACCCACCAGGGCTTCGAGTCGATCATCGACGGGCTGCCGGAGGCGGTCCGCAAGGGCCGCGGCGAGCGCTGGGTCGAGGGACTCTTCGGCCTGTACGCGCGGCACGAGGGCAACGGCGTCGGATACGAGTCGATCTGCGCGTCCGGGGACCACGCCAACACGATCCACTGGACGAAGAACACGGGGCAGGTGCGCGAGGGCGACCTGATGCTGATCGACGCCGGGGTGGAGCTGGACTCGCTCTACACCGCCGACATCACCCGGACCCTGCCGGTCAACGGCCGCTTCACCGAGGTCCAGCGCAAGATCTACGAGGCGGTCCTGGAGGCACAGGAGGCCGGGATGGCGGCGGTGAAGCCGGGCAACAAGTTCAGCGACATCCACGCCGCCGCCAACCGGGTCATCGCCCGCAAGCTGCACGAGTGGGGGCTGCTGCCCGACGGCGTGACGCTGGAGCAGACGCTGGACCCCGAGAACGGTGGCTGGCATCGGCGCTGGATGGTCCACGGCACCTCCCACCACCTGGGCATGGACGTGCACGACTGCCAGATGCTGCTGCGTAAGGACTACATGGACGGCGAACTGAAGCCGGGCATGATCCTTACCGTCGAGCCGGGTCTCTACTTCAAGGCGGACGACCTGGTGGCGCCGGAGGAGTTCCGCGGCATCGGGGTCCGGATCGAGGACAACGTGCTCGTCACGCAGGACGGCCACGAAAACCTGTCGTCGGCGATGCCGCGCACGGCCGACGACGTCGAGGCGTGGATCGCCCGGGTGCAGTCCGGCGCGGACGAGTGACCACGTCCTGAACCGATTCGCCGGGACCGGCGGCGCGGCCGCGCCGCCGGTGCCCGATCCGGTCAGCTCTCGTGGAAGGCGGACCCGACGGCCGCGCCGGCACCGAGGCTGACCACACCGACCGCCGGGTCGGTGCTGCCGCGTACGAAGCATCCGGCGTATCCGTCCTCGCCGACGACGTCGACGTCGCCGAGGTAGATCCCCCAGTTGAGGTAGAGGTCCTGGGCGCCGCCGGCGCCGTCCGGGAAGGCTTCGGCCGCCGGGCGGATGCGGCGTTGCAGCACGTACGGGCCGTCCATCGCCGCGGTGAGGTCGGCCTCCCACCGGGCCGGGTCGACCTGCCAGCCGGCGACGATCCCGCTGCCGCCGTGCAGCAGGGTCGGCTTCAGGACCAGGTCGTCGCGGTGCGCCACGGCGTAGCGGAGCAGGTCGACGTCGCTGCCGCCGGGGTCGGTGGTCCGTGAGCGTACGTACCGCGTCCAGGGCAGGAGGCGGTCGACGCAGGCGAGTTCCGCGGCGTCGAACAGGGCACGGTGCCGGTCGTCGGAGAGCATGGCCAGCGTTGCCTTGTTGCCGTAGATCTCGGCGTCCAGCCGGCTGAACAGGCCGACCTTCCCCTGGTCGGCGGCTGCCAGGAGCGGTTCCAGTTCGGCCACGGACGCCGGATCGGCGAGGTCCTCGGCGAGGAAATACCGGTAGACGATGTCGACGGTCCGGCCCGCGACGGTGGGGCGGCCGTTCGGATAGGTCAGCTGGCCGGGGTGGCAGGCGATTCCCTCGATGCCGTGTTCGGCGAGCTTCGCGGCGAACACCCGCAGCCGGGGCCCGATGACGGCGAAGTTGTCCACGGTGTCCAGTACGGCGACGACCGGCGGCCGGCCGGTGGGGACCGCCGTGGCGCATTCGGCGAGCATCGTCCGCGCCATGCAGGCCAGCGTGTCGCGGTGGCCCAGCCGGTGTCGGGTCACGAACTCCCGCAGCGGGGCGAAGGTCAGCATGGCCCGGTTGAGGTCGGCGTTCTCGAAACCGCCGAGCGCGCTCGTGATGTTGAATTCGAGCAGGCTGAACGCCGTACCGTCGTGGTAGAGGTCGGCGCGGCCGAGCGGGACGAGCGACCCGGTACGGGCACTGCGGGTGATCAGCTCGGTCTGCTGGCCGCTCATGCCGACGGCCCCGGCCAGGGCGGCGAGGCTTCCCCCGAAGATCCGGTCCGGTAGCGAGCGCAGCAGGTCGTAGATGGTGCGCAGGTCACCGGCGACGGTGCGGCGCTCGGCGTCGCCGAGGAAGGCGGGGCCGGCCAGGAACCGGTCCCGGTATGCCAGCGTGAGGGCGGCGGATTCGCGGGCGGCGGCCGTCGGGTCGCCCGCGTCCGCGGCTCCGGCGAGGTGTTCCACGTACGCGTGCCCCAGCGGTGACCGGTGCAGGTGGGGCGGGCGGGTGACGGTCATCGGCTTACCTTTCCGGCATGGTGCGCGCGTTCGGCCCGGTGTCGGTGGTGTCCGGCCCGGCGGGTGTCCGGTCGTCGGTGGCGTGGGCGGGGCCGTCGTCCTGCTGGGCCTCCACGACGGTGGTGATCCACCGCCGGCGGGCGCCGCGGATCAGGATCACCGCGATGACTGTCATGACGATCGCGCCGGCACCGAAGACGGCGGGGGTGCCGGCCTCGGCGGCGACGATGCCGCCGGCCGCCGCGCCGACGGGCAGCCCGCCCCAGGCGATCAGCCGGTAGACGCTGTTGGCGCGGCCGAGCAGGTGCCGGGGGACCAGGGTCTGGCGCAGGACCACCACGACGACGTTCCAGGTCACCGTCCCGCAGGCGAAGAGGGCGAGGGCGATGCCGGCCGCGTACGGCGAGGGCACGAGGGCCAGCACGGCTTCGCTGGAGGCGATCAGGGTGGCGGTGGCGACGAGTGCTCCCTCGCGGCCGAGCCGGTTGGTCAGCAGGGGGGCGATCCGGGAGGCGAGGACGGCTCCGACGGCCTGGCAGGAGAGCATGACGCCGTACCCGAACGGGCTCAGTTCGAGCACCTGGCTGCTGTGCACCACGAGTACGGCGAGCATGGCGCTGCCGGCGAGGTTGATCGTGCAGGAGAGCAGGGCGAGGTTGCGGAGCAGGTGGTGGCGCCACAGCCACTTCGCGCCAGCGAGCATCTGCGCCAGCACGCCGGTGGTGTCGCGCCGTTCGGCGGGCGGTCGGGTGCGGCGCATCCGGGCGAGGAGCAGGGCCGAGCACAGGAACGTGGCCGCGTCGACGCCGAACGGCAGGGCGACGGCGACGCCGAAGAGCAGGGCGCCGAAGAGCGGGCCGACGAAGCCGGTTCCGGCCTCCTGGGCGGCCATGATGCGGGCGTTGGCGGTGGACAGTCCGGACTCGGGGGCGACGAACGGGACGAGGACCTGTGCGGCGTTGCGGCAGAAGACCTCCCCGACACCGAGCAGGAACATGCACACGTAGAGCAGCGGCAGCCCGCCCCAACCGCCGATGATCCCGGCGGTGAGCACGACGAGCAGGACGGCCCGGGCGAGGTCGACCCGGACCAGCGCCTTGCGGAGGTCGACGCGGTCGACGAGCAGGCCGGCGGGGATGCCGAACAGCACGAACGGGGCGGTGAACGCGACCGAGACGCCGCCGATGAGGCGGGGGTCGTCGGTGAGTTGGGCGGCCAGCAGGGGACCGGCGGCGATCGTGACGCCGTCGCCGATCGCGGAGACGGCGGCGGCGGACCACAGCTTGGAGAAGTCGGCGCCCAGCCGCTGGCGTCCGGCGGCGGTGGGGGTGGCCAGTTTGGTCATGGCGTGGTGCTGGGGCGGGACCCGTCCGGTCCGGTGCTGCCTGGCGGGTGGTGTCCCTGACCAGCCCTGTTGCGGCACGGCCGACGATCCATCGTGTCCCCTTTCGAGCGGTGCGTACGTCGCGGCTCTGCCCGGACCACGGTCCGGAATGCACGTACGCACGAGTGTGATGAGGATAGTCGAAAGGATCGTGGCGGCATCGGTTACGCAGTGTCGCCGGCCGGCGGTGCGGCAACAGATCTTCGGGTTGACGGATCGGGTTTTGGTTTTGTATAGGCATCGACCGGGACGGTGTGTGACGGTCGGCAAAATGCTGGGGGTGAGCCTGATCGATGCTGGTTGGCGTCGCTTTGCGGCTGAGTGCCGGCGTAGTCCCGGGTGTCGGGTGTCCCGCTCTCGACTGTCCCGAGGGTGACCCAACACGCAGGTCCGATACCCGTAAATATCTGGTACCGTCGATGGCGGCCGGCTGTTGGGGTTGATTGTCACGGATAGTGGTCGCGGTTGGTTCTCGCGGTCGGTCGCTTCGTCACAGTAAGGTCCAGCATTGCTGGAGATGAATGCATCCGGGAGTGCTTTCGATTGCTGCTTGGGAATCTCTGAGATCAGTCATATGTCCGTTTGTTGCTTGACGGTGCGGCACACGCGGCCGAATGGACCCTGTCGAATGGTGGTTTCCGGTCGCAACGCGATCCGTCAGCCGGCGGACCTTTCGTTTCTCGGCGACCCGTCGGCGGCCTGAGAGCCGCCGCATCACCGTGCCGCCCGCCGCTGCCGGTCCGACCTGGACGGGCAGCCCCGGCGGCCACCCGATGGACGGGTACCGGACCCCCTCCAGGCGCCACCACCGCCGGAATGCCGCCGGTCAGGAGTGGCCGGCGCGGATCGAATGGTGAGGACGACGTACATGAGAACCCGTGAACCGGACGCCGGGCGCCACCCGGCCGGTGTCCAGCGATCCCTCGCCCGGCATCCGCGGACCTGCCGACCCCGGCCCCACGGAGGCACGCCGTGAGCCTCACCCCGGACGTGACCACCCCCGGACCGGACCTCGTCGCGCCCGCCACCGTCGCCGTCATCGGCACCGGCGCCATCGGCCAGGACCTGATCAGCAAGATCGACCGGTCCCGGGCGCTGGACTGCCGTCTGGTCGCCGGGCGCAACCCGGACTCGGCGGGGCTGCGGCACGCCGAGCGGTTCGGCTATCCGGCCAGCGCGGCCGGGATCGACGCCATCCTGGCGGCGGAACGCCCGTTCGACATCGTCTTCGACGCCACCAACGCCGCCTCCCACCGGCACCACTGGCGACTGCTGGAGCCGCTGGGCACGCTGGTGGTCGACCTGACGCCCAGCGGGGTCGGGCAGATGGTGGTGCCGACCGTGACCGGGGTCGGGGTGGCGACCGGACGCAACGTCAACCTGATCAGTTGCGGCGGTCAGGCGTCCGTCCCGATCGTGCACGCGCTGGCGACCCGGTTCCCCGCGACGTACATCGAGGTCGTCTCGACCGTGGCCAGCACCATCGCCGGCCGCGCGACCAGACTGAACCTCGACGAGTACGTGGCGACCACCGAGCACGCCGTCACCACGTACTCCGGGGTCTCGGCCGTCAAGGCGATCCTGAACATCAGCCCGGCCGTCCCGCCGGCGACGTTCCGTACGGCGGTGCACGCCCGGATACCCGGCGCCGACCCGGCGGCGATACGGGCCACGGTCGACGAGGCCGCCGCCCGGGTGCGTTCCTTCGCCCCCGGCTACGCGGTCACCGCCTGCACCGTCGTCGACGACCGGGTCACGGTCGCCGTGCAGGTGCTGGCCCACAGCGACGTCCTGCCCCACTACGCCGGCAACCTCGACATCATCAACTCCGCCGCCGTCATGGTCGCCGAGCAGCACGCGGCGGCGACGGGCCGGACCGTCCGGGCGGAGGCGCACCGGTGAACGACGTACTCATCTACGACCCGACCCTGCGCGACGGCCAGCACGCGGTCCGCCACCAGCTCGGGGTCGACGCCATCCGCCGCTACGCCGAGGCCGCCGACGCGGCCGGCATCCCGGTGGTCGAGGTCGGCCACGGCAACGGCCTGGGAGCCTCGTCGCTACAGGTCGGACTCGCCGCGGTCGGCGACGACGAAATGCTCTCCACGGTCCGCGAGGCCCTGCGGCACAGCCGGATGGGTGTCTTCATGCTGCCCGGCTGGGGCACCTCCACCGACCTGCGGCGGGCCATCGCCCGCGGCGCCGACGTCGTCCGGATCGGCGTGCACGCCACCGAGACGTCGCTCGCCGAACGGCACCTCGGCGTCCTGCGCGACGCCGGCGCCGAGGCGCACTGCGTGCTGATGATGAGCCACATGGCCACCCCTGGGGAACTGGCCGAGCACGCCGCGCGGGCCGTCGGATACGGGGCACAGGCGGTGGGGATCATGGACTCGGCCGGCTGGTTCCTGCCCCCGGACGTCACCGCGAGGATCGCGGCGATCGGGTCGGCGGTCGACACGCCGGTGATCTTCCACGGGCACGACAACCTCGGCATGGCGGTCGCCAACTCCGTCGCCGCCGCCCAGGCCGGTGCCTCGATCATCGACGGCTGCGCCCGCGGCTTCGGTGCCGGGGCGGGCAACACCCAGCTCGAGGTGCTGGTGCCGGTCCTGGAACGCAGCGGCTTTTCGACCGGCATCGACCTCTACGCGCTGCTCGACGCCGCCGACCTGGCCGAGCGCGAACTCATGCCGGCCCCGCCGGTGACCGCGTCGATGACCATCGTCAGTGGCCTGGCCGGGGTGTTCTCCGGCTTCAAGCACCGGGTCGTCGAGCTGTCCGCCCGCGCCGGTGTCGACCCGCGCGACGTGTTCTTCGAACTCGGCAGACGGCAGGCCATCGCCGGCCAGGAGGACCTGATCGTGGACGTGGTGGCAGAGCTGAGCGCCCGTACCGGGCGCGTGGCGGCCCTTCAGAAGTAAGGACAGGCAACATGGAGAAATCGGATGCGGTAGCCGGGACGGCGGGAGTGCCGGTCACCCGGATGTCGTTCGACGAGTTCAACGCCGCCGGACCCGGCGGCCTGTTCCGGGCCGACGTCCCGGTGGTGATCAAGCTGCCGGACAGCGTCCAGGGGCTGGGCCGCGAGGGGGTGGCGCAGCGGCTGGGAAACATGCTGGTCACCCTCTTCACCGAGCCGAGCGACAAGAACCACCCCGGACGCTGGGAGACCCGCGACATCCGGCTGCGCGAGTTCTTCGCCGACGAGACGTACATGACCAGCCCGGACACCTGGCACCGGATCGTGTCGAACATCCGCAACAGCCCCGCCGACGTCAACGCCGTCATCGGGTTCGACGCCGAGAAGTTCTTCGGATACGGCCGCTCGCTGTACGCGGCCAACCTGTGGATCAGCCACCGCGGCGTGTTCACCAAAAGTCACTTCGACGAGTTCGAGAACTTCAACATCGCACTCGAGGGCCGCAAGCGGTTCATCATCGCCCCGCCCGGCTCCCGGGAGTACTACCCGCGGTCGGTGCTGCGCGGCTTCGGCGACAAGTCGCAGGTGTTCGACATGGACAACGTCGACATGCAGCGCTACCCGAGGCTGGTGCCCAAGCTCGCGCAGCGCCGCGACCTGATCCTGGAGGCCGGCGAGATGCTCTACCTGCCGCTGGGCTGGTGGCACCAGGCCGAGTCGCTGGACGACGTCAACGTCAACGTCAACTTCTGGCTGAAGTCGGCGAAGATCTTCCGCCGGCCGCACGTGCTCGGCGTGGCGCTCTACACCTACGCGTACCGCAAGCTCACGCGCGTCTACCACTACAAGCCCACCGAGGTGCAGTCGTCATGAGCGAGCGCAAGACCATCACGCCCGCCCACCGGTACCGCAACAACGACAAGCTCGTCGGGATCGGGAACATGTTCTGGAACATGAGCGAGGAGCACGGGGTCGCCGGGATCGTCGGTGACCTGAACGACGGTGTGCTGCGTACCGCCGACGGGCACGAGTTCGTGAACTTCACCGTCTGCTCCTATCTGGACCTGGACACGCACCCGAAGGTCATCGACGGGGCGGTCGCCTCCCTGCGGCGCTTCGGCGTGCTGGACCACTGCATCCCGCGTACCCGGGTCCAGACACCGGTGCTGCTCGAACTGGAGGACTCGCTGGGCGAACTGTTCGGCGCCGAGGTCGTCACCGCGATCTCGACGGCGGCGGCCAGCACCGGTCTGCTGCCGCTGATCTCGTCGGGGCACCTCGGCAACGGTGTGCGGCCCCTGATGGTCTTCGACAAGAACGCCCACGTGTCGCTGGCCAACGCCAAGCCGGCCTGTGCCGACGAGACCGAGGTGGTCACCAGCCGCCACCACGACCTCGACTTCCTCGAGGACATGTGCCGCACCTACGAACGCGTCTGCTACGTCGTCGACGGGTCGGACAGCCTCGGCGGCTACGCCCCGGTCCGGGAACTGGCCGAGCTGCAGGACAAATACAACATGATGGTCTTCTACGACGACTCACACTCGCTGTCGGCGTACGGGGAGCGGGGCATCGGCTACGTCCGCTCGCACTCGCCGGCGCTGGACCAGCGCACCGTCACCGTCGCGACGCTCAGCAAGGGCTTCGGGGCCGGCGGCACCGCGATCCTGATCGACGGCTATCCGAAGGAGACGCGGCGGATCATCGAACGCTTCGCCGGGCCGCTGGGCTACTCGCAGAAGATGAACGCGGCCGCGGTCGGGGCGGCGATGGCGTCCGCGGAGATCCACCGCACCGAGGAACTGACCGAGTTGCAGGAGCGGCTGTACGCCAACATCGCGCTGTTCGACTCGTTGCTGGCGACCGAACAGGCCGGCAGCACGTACCCGATCCGGGTGGTGCCGATGAGCGACGAGACGGTCATCGAGGCGGCGCAGCGGGTCTTCGCGGCCGGCTTCTACGTCTCGCCGGTCTTCTTCCCGATCGTCGCCCGTGGCACGGCAGGGCTGCGGGCGATGCTGCGGGCCGGCCAGACCGAGGAGCAGATCCGGCAGCTGTGCGCGGTGCTCGTCGAGGCCGGTGCCCGGCCGGCCGGCGCCCGGCCCGAGCCGGTGGCGCCATGACCGAGCGCAGCGAGGGAAGTACGGTGGGGATTCCGCGGAGCATCCTCTACACCCCGGCGCTGTCGCTGGACCGGGTCGTCAAGGCGTGGAACTACGACGCCGACGTCCACCTGATCGACCTGGAGGACTCGGTGCCGCCGGCGGAGAAGCCGGCCGCGCGCACCGTGTGCCGGGACGCGCTGGAGAAGGCGCCCAAGCCGGCGAACATCGCGGTTCGGATGAACGAACTGCGCGGTGTCGCGGCGGTGCAGGACCTGGTCATGCTCACCGAGTCCCGGGTACGGCCCGGGATCGTCATGATGACGATGGTGACCGACGCGGCCGAGATCGAGGTGGTCCGCCGGATCCTGGCGTCGGCGGACGCGCACCCGGAGATCTATGTGACGGTCGAGACCGTGGAGGCGGTCGTCGACATCGACCCGATCGCGCGGGCGGCGGACGGCCTGGTCCTCGGCTCGGCCGATCTGGCCGCCACCCTCGGCGTCGAGATCACCTGGGAGGCGATGCTCGCCGCCCGGCAGGCGATGGCGCTGGCCTGTGCCCGCTACGGCATCGCGTGCATCGACACCGCCAACTTCCGGCTCACCGAGCCGGCGGTCCTGGCCGAGGAGACCGCCCGGATCCGGACCCTCGGCTTCCACGGCAAGGCGACGGTGCATCCCAGCGAACTCGCCGTCATCAACCAGGCGCTGCGGCCGAATCCCGACGACCTGCGCCTGGCCCGCCGGGTGACCCAGGCCGTCGGGGCGGCGGGCGGCGGGATCGCCGTACTCGACGGGAACATGGTCGGCCCGCCGTTCGCCCGGATGGCCCGCGACACCGTGGCCCGTGGCGACGCGTGGACCGCCCGGTTCGGTGCCGGATGACCGGCCCGGTGACGGTCACCGCGGCCGGCATGGCGGGCAGCCGCCGCCTGATCCGGGTGATCGACGTACTGGGGGAGATGTTCGTCGACCTGGCCGCCGGCCGGACCCGGTCCCCGGCCCGGACGGTGCTCGAGCACGGTCCGCAGCGGGTGCTCCTGGTCAGCCCCGCGATCTGGGAGCAGCGCGGTGTCGGCAGCGTCAAGATCACAACGCTGACCCCGGACAACCCGGAGCGCGGGCTGCCGCTGATCCACGGCGTCGTCGCGTTGACCGACCTGACCACCGGGCAGATCACCGCCCTGCTGGACGGTGCCGAGTTGACCGCGATCCGCACCGGCGCCGTCGCCGCCCTGGCGACCCGCTGGTGCACCGCCGACGACGCCGACGATCTCGCCGTCATCGGTGCCGGGGTGCAGGCCCGCTCGCTGGTCCGCGCGGTCGCGGCGGTGCGGCGCATCCGTACCGTGCGGATCTTCTCCCGGACCCGGTCCCGGGCCGAGGAGTTCGCCGACGAGGTCCGCGACACCGCACCCCATCCGGTCCGGGTCGAGGTCTGCGACACGGCCCGGGCCGCCGTCCGGGACGCGCCGATCATCTGTACGGCGACGTCGACCAGTGCCGACAGACCCGTGCTGGCGGCGGACTGGGTGGCGTCCGGGGCGCACGTGAACGTCATCGGTGGCACGCATCCGGACGCGATCGAGGTCGAACCCGCCCTCCTCGCCGACGCGGTCGTCGTCGTCGAGGACCGGGCCGCGGCCCGGGACGGCGCCGGTGAGGTGCGGGCGGCCCTGGCCGCCGGGCTGATCCGTCCCGACGACCTGTGCGAGTTGGGTGCGCTGGTGACCGGCGAGGTCCGGGCCGGTGGCCGGACCTCGGTCCTGCGCACCGTCGGGATGGCGATCGAGGACACCGCCGCCGCGGTGGCGCTGCACGAGGCGGCCGGCGGATAGAGCTCAGGAGTGGTCGCGGCAGCGGACCATGAACGACCGTTCGAAGACGATGACGGTCTCACCGGTGGATTTCGCGCCGGTCGTCTCGACCGTGACGATGCCCAGGCCGGGCCGCGACCCGCTCAGCCGCTTGTGCAGGATCCGGCTGGTCGCGTAAAGGGTGTCGCCGACGAACACCGGGTCGCGCAGCCGGACCTTGTCCCAGCCGAGGTTCGCCACCGCCCGCGCCGACAGCGCCTGCACCGTCATCCCGCCGACCAGACACAGCGTGATCCCGCTGTTGACCAGGACGCGGCCGTAGTCGGTGCCGCTGCCGTAGTGCTCGTCGAAGTGCAGCGGATGCTGGTTCATGGTCAGCAGGGTCAGCCAGGTGTTGTCGGTCTCGGAGATGGTGCGGCCCGGCCAGTGCCGGATCACCATGCCGGGCTCGAAGTCCTCGTAGTCGCCGCCGTGTTCCTCGCGGTATTCGTTGCCTCCCACATGACGCAGCGTCATGCCCACACCTCCGGGTTCCCGCGTCGACGCGGCCCACGCCACATGAATGCTAGTCTATTGATCTTATCGTCCTGGATGGATCAGGCTCGTTCTGAACGGATCCGCTCGCCGGGCCGACCGGCCCCGCACACAGCCTCCGGGGAGCGTCACATGGCCACGTTCGACGACGCGCGCGCTACCCGGCCGGCCGGGCACCCGTGGTTCGGCAGCCACCGGCTGACCCCGGCCGCGCCGGCCGACACGATCCGCCGGATGCTGCGCCACGAACTGCGCGACACCGGCTGGCCCTACCAGCGGGTCCTGCCCGCCGCGCCGATGGCCATCCCGCGCGCCTCGTACACCGAGGTGTTCCGGGCGTCCACCGCGCTGCTCGACCTGCTGCGCCGTACCGCCCTGGAAACCGCGCCCACCACCGAAGGCAGGCTCGCCGCCTACCGGATGCCGCCCACCGAGGACCGGCTGTGGATGTCCGACCCGTTCGCCGAGGAACGGTACGCCGACAGCGTCGTACGGCCGGACCTCGTCGTCGGCCCCGACGGGCCACGGATCCTGGAGTTCAACGTCAGCGGCGCGCTCGGCGGCGTACTCGAGACGCACTCCCGCCTCGAGGTGTGGCGCCGCCTGCACGCCGACGAACAGGGGCGCGTCCCGTACGGCTCCCCGGACCCGTTCGCCGTACGCGCCGACATGTTCCGGTCGTTGTGCGCCGAACTGGGGGTGGCGCCGCGGGTCGCCGTCGCCGGCAGTGCCCGGGTGCACGGCGTCGAGAGCCGCTATTTCCAGGTCGAGGCCGAACACTTCAACAGCCACGGGCTGACCGCGCGGTTCTTCGAGCCGGAGGAGCTGGTCGAGGCGTGGGACTGTGCGCCGCATCTGCGCTATCCCGTCGGGCTGCGTAACTTCACCATCCCGGACTGGCTCGACGCCGGCCTCGACACCTCCCCGGTCCAGGACGCGCTCGACCACGGCTGCCTGCTGGTCGGCACCCAGACGTCGACGTTCCTGCACAGCAAGCTGACCCTCGGCCTGCTGTCGGAGGGCCGGCCCTGGATGACCACGGCCGAGCGGGCCCTCGTCGACAGATACCTGCCGTGGACCCGGGTTCTCGCCGACCGCGGCACCACCCGCGACGGCCGCGACGTCGACCTGCTCCCGTACGTGGTGAAGCACCGGGAGGAGTTGGTGCTCAAGGCCGGCCTGGGGGAGAGCGGCAAGCAGGTCGTCCTCGGGCGCGACGTCGACCAGGCGGCGTGGGAGGCCGCCGTCGACGCGGCGGCTGACGGCACCAGCATCGTGCAGGAGTTCGTGGTGCCGCAGACGTGCCGGGTCACGCTGATCGCCGACGACGCGGACGAGCCGTACGACGCCGAGGTCGCCCCGGTGCTCGGGCCGCTGCTGTTCGGCGGCCGCCCCGCCGGCCTGTTCTGCCGGTTCTACGGCGACGGCTCGGCCGGGATCGTCAGTGTCCGGGCGGGCACCAGCAGTTCCGACAACTGCGTGGTGGCGGTCTGACCCGGTCGGGTCAGCGCGGGGCCGGGCGGCGTCGGGCCAGCACGGCGTAGCCCGCGGCCAGGACGATGACGGCCGTCAGTCCGGCGCCGCCGGCGTTGGTGACGGCCAGGAACACCATTCGCCGCGGTGTCACGTCCTCGGTGAGGGCCAGGGCAGCTCCGATGACAGTGGTGAGCCCGATGGCGGTCCAGGCCGCCGCCACGAGCATCCGGCCGGCCGGCGGCCGCTGCCCGGCCGCGTTCCGGGGCGGTGCCGTACGCCACCACCGGAGCAGCCAGACCGCCACGGCGACGGCACCGGCCACCGTGCTGGCGTACTGCGCCCAGCGGTAGCCGGCCATCCCGAAGTGTGGCTCGGCCAGCCAGCCGATGTGGGTGGCCCCCCACATCCCGTCGTGGGTGAACGAGTCCCACAGCACATGGGTCGCCGCGCCGGCCGCCAGCGAGACGACAAGCATCGGCGCGAGGCGGACCGGCCGGGGCCGCGGCGACGCGGGCCGGACCAGGCGCTCGCGCAACCGGGCCGGCGAGATCGCGGTCAGGAAGCGGGCGAGCAGCCCGTGCCACAGGGCGAGTGCCAGCAGACCCAGCAGCACGTCGACGCCGAGGACGCCGGCGACCGAGTGGGTCAGCGTCGCCGACACCGGCAGCGGCAGGTAGTAGGGCAGGTCGGGAACCATGCTCCCGACCACCAGGGCGGACGGCACCAGCCACGCCACCCGCGCCAGCGGCAGCACGGCCGCGATGTGACTACCCGTGAACGGCACGCCAGCTTCCCGTAGACGACGGTCTAGCGCCGGGACCTCGCGAAGGCGATCAGACCCGCCGCGACGGCGACCACGACGACAAGACACAACAGGGCGAGTACGTGCACCGGCCGGATCGCTCCCACGCGCGGACCCTAGCAGCGGGACGGTCGTGCCGGCCAGCCCGCGTACCGGGTGGTCAGGAGCCGTCGCGGGGGTCGGTGAGGGTCGAGGAGGTCACCGAGACGTCGGTGAAGGAGGTGGTCAGCCCGTCACCGGTCGGGGACTGGCTGCTCACCCCGACCCGGTGGCCGTCGACCGGGCCGAGCGTGAAGAGGCGGGCCAGCGACCAGCGGACCCCGTCCGCGGAGTGGTGGAAGGTGTAGACCTCGCCGACCCGGGAGACCCGCAGCCAGGTCTCGCCCGGCACCGGGACGGACACCCCGTTCGCGTCGTCGGAGACACCGCGGGTGACCACGGTGACGATGGTGTCCGCGCCCTCCGGGGAGCGTTCCAGGGCCAGCTTCGCCCACGTGTCCGGGCCACCGTGCACGAAGAGCGCCCCGGCGTCGAAGGTGGCCCGAAGCTGTGCTCGTACGCGTGCCTTCAGTTGGAAGTCGCCGTCCGGCGCGACCAGGCGCAGCGGTGCGCTGGCGGTCGCGGCCCCGGTGGCGGGATCGATGAACCAGTCGGTGCCGGCGTCCGCGCTGAGCGGTCCGGTCAGGCTTTCGATGTCCACGTCCATCTCCTCGGTATGGCCGTGCTGGCGGAATTCTCGGACTGCCGGGATCCGAGGGGCCGCACGGCAGGATCGAGTATCGACGGCCGACGCTCCCACGTCCAGAGTGGACGGAGCGGGGTGGCGGCTCATCGGTCGGCGGGGCGGGCCAGGCGCACGGCTGCCAACGACGCACGCCTGTCGATCATCCGGGCAGCCTGCCACAGCCGACCGTCGGTGTCTCGCCCGGTCCGTCAGTCGGTGCGCGCGCGGGTGAAGGTCTGGCGGTAGGCGGCCGGCGCTACGCCGAGCTGGTGACTGAAGTGGCGGCGCAACGTGGTGGCGGTGCCCATCCCGGTGCGGGCGGCGATCTGTTCGACGCTGAGGTCGGAGGTTTCCAGCAGTTCCTGGGCGCGGCGGATCCGTTGCGTGTGCAGCCAGCGCAGCGGGCTCGTCCCGGTGACGGCGGTGAAGTGCCGGGTCAGGTTGCGGGGGCTCATCCCGGCCTGCCGGGCGAGTTCGCGTACGGTCGTCGGCCGGTCCAGGCGGGCCAGGGCCCAGGTCATCAGGTCGGCGAGGACGTGGTCGCGGCCGTGGGCGACCGCCGCGGGGATGTACTGCGCCTGTCCGCCGGGCCGGTGCGGGGGCACGACCAGGGTGCGGGCCAGGGCGTTGGCGACCGCTGTGCCGTGGTCGCGCCGGACCAGGTGCAGGCACAGGTCCATGCCGGCGGCCTTGCCCGCCGAGGTGAGCACGTCGCCGTCGTCGATGTAGAGGACGTCCGGATCGACCCGTACGCCCGGGTACCGGTCGCGCATCAGGGTGGTGTGGGCCCAGTGGGTGGTCGCCGGTCGGCCGTCGAGCAGGCCGGCCTCGGCGAGGACGAAGGCGCCGGTGCACAGCGACGCGATCCGCGCGCCGGCCTCGTGCGCGGCGCGGACGGCGGCGACGAGGGCCGGCGGCGGCGGTTCGGCGGCGTCGCGGCACGACGGGACGATCACGGTGTCGGCCTCGACCAGGGCGTCCAGGCCGCGGCGGATGCCGGCGTTCAGCCAGCCGCCGACCCGGGCGCCGTCATCGCCACAGATCAGGAAGTCGTACCAGGGGTCGGCGAGCCCACGGTCGATGCCGAAGACCTCGCAGGCCGCGGCGAGTTCGAACAGCGGTGTTCCGTCGGTAACGGCCAGTGCCACCCGGTGCATGTCCGAAACTGTACGGTGCGTGGCGTTACGGACGCTCGTACCCGGGCCGGGTCGACGCGAGGCTGGGTGGGTGAGCAGACACATCGCGGTGCCGGGCGCTACCGGCCGTACCGGGCGGTTCGTTCTCGCCGAGCTTCGCCGGCGGGGACTGACGCCGATTCCCTGTGACCGAACCACAGATCTCGACGTGGCGCTGCGCCGCGCCGACGCGGTGATCAACTGTGCCGGGCCGTTCGCGGCCACCGCCGAACCCGTCATCGCGGCCGCGGTCCGGGCCGGCATCCCGTACCTCGACGTCACCGCCGAGATCGAGGTCGTCACCGACACGTTCGCCCGCCACGCCGGGGCCGCCGTCCCGATCGTGCCCGCGGTCGCGTTCTACGGCGGTCTCGGCGACCTGCTGGCCACCGCCGCGCTCGGCGGCGCCCGCGGCGCCGAGGAGATCGTCGTCGCGTACGCGTTGAGCAGTTGGCGCCCCACCGCCGGAACGCGGGCGACCGGGGCGGTGTCGGCGCGGCGCCGTGGTGGCCGCCGCGTCGTGTACGAGGGCGGCCGGCTGGACTACCGCGACGGCGCCGCGCCCCGGACCACGTACGAGTTCACGACCGGGGTACGGCCGGTCGTCGGTGAGTTCACGATGGCCGACAGTGCCACGATCCCCACCCATGTCGACGTGGCGCGCATCGGGACGTACATGACGTCGAACGCGGTCGACGACCTGCGTGCCGACGACCCGTCGGGGCCGGTGGCCGTCGACGCGAGTGGCCGGTCGGCGCAGACGTTCCACGTCGAGGTCGTCGCGCGTACCGGTGGGGTGGCGCGGCGGGCGACCGCGGCGGGCCGTGACATCTACGCGGTGACCGCGCCGCTGGTGGTCGAGGCGGCCGTACGGATCCTGGCGGGGGAGGGCGCCGCGGCCGGGGTGGCGTCGGCCGGGGCGCGTTTCGACCCGGCCGACTTCCTCGGCGCACTCGATCCGCACGCCCTGGCCTTCGGGCCGGCGGAGACGGTGTGACGGCCCCCAGGCCCGGATCGTTCGGCGAGCGTGAGAAGTGTGCTCAGAGCTTGGAGAGGACGAAGCTCTGCGCCGCGGTCTGGACGGCGGACGTCTGGTACCTGGTGCCGTGGACGTCGTTGGGGTCGCTGATGTTCTGGCACCACCTGTCGCCGGCGTAGCAGTAGGAGCGGAGGCGGCTGTTGAACTCGCTCAGCACGCCCACGGCTCGCGGCCAGGTGCCGTTTCTCGTGCCGGTGCCGGCGTTGAAGGGCTCGCCCGCGCGGTAGGTGGGGTCGCCGAAGAAGACCACCGCCGCGATGCGGTTCCGGTACGTCGCGGCGATCCGGTTGCCCGAGTCGCTGGCGAGCGCGTCACCGATGACGTGCGCGCCCTGCGAGTATCCGACCAGGACGAACCGGGTGCTCGACGAGCAGGTGGTGCCCAGCGAGGTGACCAGGTTCTTCACGTTCGTCGTGCCCTGCCCCTGGCTGATCGGGTAGATCGGCGCGATGGCCTTCGCCGGATACTTCAGTCCGGTTCGGCGCGCCGTCAGCGAGGTCCCGGTGACCACGGTGGAGGTCAGGTTGAGCCGGCTGCCGAAGCCGCCGGTCGCGTAGTCGTAGGAACCCCCGCCCGAGCCCGCGGCCTCGTCGGTGCCCCGGACACCGATGACGATGACCCGGGGGCAGGTCGCCGACGAACTGACCGCCTGGGCCGGCACCGCGACGGCGGTGCCGGCCGCCACGCTGGCCAGCGCCATTCCGGCCGCGGTCGCCGCCCGGCGCAGCCCGGTGGTGGACGGTCGGCGGCCAGCTTGACGTGAATGCCGCATCGGCAGCCTCCTATGAACGGAGTGGGGCCGCCAGGATGACACGGCAATTCAGGTGTCGCCAGACTTGACTTCCGGTCGATGAACGGGTGCCGGCACGGTGGACCTCGTCAGCCGCCCGACCGGGCGGCCGGTCCGGCATGGCGGTGCGGGGCCGGGTCTCGGGCCCCGGCTCGCACCGGGACTCGTTCCGGTGTCAGCGCCTGCGTCGCCGACCCTGGTGGAACCGGTGGTCGCGCTGGATCAGCGCGACGATGCTGGCGCGGTCGTCGGGGCTCAGCGGTGACGCCCGCTGCCACATCTCCCGCAGGAGATATCCGGTCTCGGTGGCGACCACGTCGACGCCCAGGTTGTCGCAACGCCCGATCTGCGCCTGCTCGTGCATCAACATCACCGCGGTGCGGACCGGCACCGCCTGGCCGTTGCGGCCGAGCCACGCCGCGAGGTCGCCGGCCACGTCGGTCACCTGGCGGGCCCAGCTCCGTCCGCCGCGATCGGTAGCCGGCCCGGAATCCACGACGTTTCCCCAGCGGTCCAGTTTCTCGAACCACCACTCGTCACCGTCGGCATGGATCCGGACCCGCCGCAGCTTCACCTCGATCGCCCACACACCCTGCGGCCCGACCAGTACGTGGTCGGTCTCCCCGCGCCGGTTGCGGTAACCGCGCAGCCAGACCCACTCGTCGGACAGGCTGGACAGCTCGAAGGCCAGCGCGTCCTCGCCCGCCACGCCGGCCGCCCGCTGCCGTACGACGTGGTCGATCTGCCGCACGTTCTGCCCGGCGTGGAACGCCTGCTGCCTGGCCTGCGCCCGGCGGGCCCGGGCGGCGGTCTCCTCGGGGGTGGCCACGAACAGCAGGCGTTTCCACAGCGGCTTCGCCCGCCGCGCGGACTTCAGGTCGGCGCTGGCCCGCGCGTCGGCGTCGTGCCACGAGGCGAGACCGGCCTGGGCATGGTGCAGCTGCTCCTCGGCCTGCCGCAACTGCTGGCCACCGTGGTCGGACAGGTATTCGACCCGCACGCGACCCTCCTCGCCACCCGGTGCTCCCCGCGCCAACTTCTACCACACGGGGGGCCGAGACGACCCTCCACAAGGGATCGGGCCGGCTTGTGGGACCGGGTCACAGGACGCCGTTCTCGCGGGCGATGGCCTCGTTCTTCAGATGGTCGGAGTAGTTGTCGGCGAAGGCCGAGCGGCCGCTCTTGTCGATCGCGACGAAGAAGGTCCAGTCGCCCGGTGGCGGGTCCATCGCGCCTTCCAGTGCCAGCTTGCCCGGGTTGTTGATCGGGGTCGGGACCAGGCCGCGCAGCTTGCGGCTGTACGGGTTGTCGACGCCGAGCAGTTCGTCCTGGGTCATCTCGGCGGAGGTCTTGGTCGGCTTGCCGGTGACCTCCAGCCAGTAGTTGACCGTGACGTCCATCTCCAGGCAGCCGCAGGGGAAGTCGCCGTAGGCCCGGTTGTAGGCGACCCGGGCGACCTTGCCGAGGTCCTCGGTGGTGCCCGCCTCGGCCTGGGCGAGCGAGGCGACGATCAGTGCCTCGTACGGGGAGATGCCGCCGCGTTCGGCCTCGACCCGTTCGGCGAACCGCATCTCGCCGGTGACGGTGAGGAAGTTCTGCACCATCATCTTCAGGATGCCCTCGGCGGTCACGTCCTCGCCGAGTTCGTAGGTGTCCGGGTAGAGGAAGCCCTCCACCGAGCGGGTCACCTTCTTGCCGTCGTTGCGGGTGAACCACGAGTCCGGTACGCCCAGGGCGACCGGGTCCTCCGCCGCCTTCCGGAAGTCCTCCACCGGCAGTCCGGTTTCCTTGGCGAGCAGGTCCAGGGTCTGTTTGGTACTGCGGCCGTCGGGGACGGTCACCCCGTTGAGGATCTTGTTGTCGAGGTCGAGCAGCATCGCCAGCGCCGCCTCGGCCCTCATCTCCCTGCGCAGCGTGTAGCGGCCGGGCTGGATGCCCTGGCTGCGCGGGTCGTCGCGGGCGGCGTTCACGAACGCCTTGGCGCTCTTGACCACGCCGGCGTCGACCAGGGTGCCGGCGATCTGGGCGGCGCTCTCGCCGGCACGTACCTCGACGGTCACCTCGCCGGTGCCGTCACCGCTGTGGTCCGGGGCGGCGAAGAACATGTTGAAGCCGTACCAGCCGACCCCGCCGACGAGGACCACGGCGACCACCAGGGCGACGATCATCTTGCCCGGACCGCCGGGACGGCGGTGCCGGCCCTTCCCGGTCCGTTCGTCGTACGCGAGGTCCAGGTCATCGATCATGTACGTCCGCCTCCGCTTCGCGGTGAACCAGCGCGGCAGGGTATCCCCGGCCGGTGAACGCCCGATGGCGCCCACCCCGGACATTCCGCCGGGACAGCGTACGAGAGGAAAATACCGCCCCATCCACCACCGCACCTTGCCGGTGTCTGCCATGCTCGGAGCGGTGACGACCGGTCGCCCAGGCAGATCCCGCCCCCGCCGGGGCCGCTTCGTTCTTCTACTTCTCGCACTCGGCGCGCTCGGCGCCGTCCTCGCCGTCGCCGTCGTCGTGCCGTTGCTGCGGCCGGGGCCGCGACCGCATTTCCAGCTTCCGGTGGCGTGTGGGGAGCTGTGGCAGCTCGGCACCTACCCCGGCCACGACGACTACGACGTCGACCTGTTCCCCATGGAGGGGGAGTCGTGGGGGCGACCGGTGCTCGCGTCGTACGCCGGCCGGGTCACCGCGGCGGGCGTCAACGGGACGCTGGGCGGCCGTACGCCGCAGGATCCGCAGGGGCCGCGGGGCCGTGGGGGCGGCTACTGGGTGAAGATCGACCACGGTGGCCGGTGGGAGACGCAGTATCTCCATCTGCTCGAACCACCGCTGGTCGAGGTCGGTCAGCGGGTCGCCCGGGGCGAGCAGATCGGGCTGGTCGGCAGCACCGGCAACTCGGGCGCGCCGCACCTGCACTACGAGCAGCGCCGGGGCTGGCGCAAGGTCGAGACGTACTTCGACGGGGCGCCGTCCGGCATCACCCACGACGACAGCGAATACACGGTCACCCGGACGAGCAACAACTGCTGACCACGGCGGCCGCCCGGGTCCGGGCGGCCGCCGCCCGCGGGTCAGGCCCGGGTGGCCGCCGCGACCGCGTCGCGGATCGTCGGGGCGTCGGCCGGGGTGCCCAACGGGTCGTCGAAGGCGCCGTACGGGGTGACGTAGACCGGGGTGTCCCGCTGGGTGCGCCAGTTCTCGGCGAGCGGCCCGATGTCGACGGTGTCGTAGCCGATGCTGTCGAGGAAATCGGCAATCGCCCGCTTCGCGGCCGGGTCGTCGCCGGCGACCGGCAGCGCCGTCCGGTCGGCCGCGCCCGCCGGGCGGCCCAGCGACGCCAGGTGCGCGAAGAAGATGTTGTTGAAGCCCTTGACCACCAGGGCGTCGGTGAGGTGCCGCGCAAGCAGTTCGCCGGTGGTGGTGGAGCCGTCCTCGAGTTCGGCGATCCGGCCGTCCCGCTCGGGGTAGTAGTTGTTGGTGTCGACGACCACCTTGCCGGCCAGCGGTCCGGCCGGGACGTCCCGGTATGCCTTCAGGGGCACGGTGACGACCACGATGTCGCCGGCCTCGGCCGCCTCGGCAGGAGTGCCGGCACGGGCCTTCGGGCCGAGTTCGTCGACGAGTTCCGCGAGCGTCTCGGGACCGCGCGAGTTGCTGAGCACCACGTCGTGGCCGGCGGCGACCGCCAGCCGGGCGAGCGTGCCGCCGATGTGTCCACTGCCGATGAGTCCGATTGTCGTCATGCCCGTGCGAACCCCGCCGTCGGGCGCCGGGATTCCGGGGCGGCATCGGCTGTGACCGATGGCACAGGGGGTCGGCTGGCGCCGCATCCTGTCGTCGCCCGGGTCTGTGATCGCTAACATAGCGGCTACCGGACGGTCGGGCAAGCCCTCGGGTTCGTCCGTCGGCGGCCGCGCGGCGTGGCTCCCATTCCCTACCGGCCAGTTCGTAGCCGTTTGATCTCGGCGCCCGGCGCCGTGGCGCAAGCAACTTCCGGTCTCCGTTACGGAGATGTTGCCGGAAGGTGTCTTGACCCCATCGTTGTGAGCGCTAACACTGAGGTTCGTCTACGGGTTGGAGATGGACATGAGCGATGTGGACGCGCCGGGCGACCGGTATGTCGTCGGTGTCGACTACGGCACCCTGTCGGGACGCGCGCTGGTGGTCCGGGTCGGCGACGGCGCCGAGATGGGCACCGCCGTTTACGAGTACCCCCGAGGCGTCATGGAGGCCGCCCTCCCGGACGGCGGACGGCCCCTGCCGCCGGACTGGGCACTACAGGACCCGGCGGACTACGTCGGCGTACTGCGGCACGCCGTACCCGCGGCCCTGACCGACGCCGGGGTGGATCCGGCCCACGTGATCGGCATCGGCACCGACTTCACCGCCTGCACGGTGCTGCCGACGCTCGCCGACGGCACCCCGCTGTGCGAGGTCCCCGAACTGCGCGACCGCCCGCACTCCTGGGTCAAGCTCTGGAAGCACCACGCCGCCCAACCGCACGCCGACCGGATCAACGCGCTGGCCCACGAGCGGGGCGAGCCCTGGATCAACCGGTACGGCGGCAAGATCTCGGCCGAGTGGCAGTTCGCCAAGGGACTCCAGATCCTCGACGAGGACCCGGAGGTCTACCGGCGCGCCGAGCGCTTCGTCGAGGCCGCCGACTGGATCATCTGGCAGCTCTGCGGCACCGAGACCCGCAACATCTGCACCGCCGGCTACAAGGGCATCCGGCAGGACGGCCGATACCCGTCGGCCGAATACCTGGCGGCGCTCGACCCCGGCTTCGTCGACTTCGTGGGCAAGCTGGACGGCCCGCTGATGGCGATGGGCGAACGGGCCGGCTCGCTCACCGCGCGGGCCGCGGCGTGGACCGGGCTGCCGGAGGGGATCGCGGTCGCCGTCGGCAACGTCGACGCCCACGTCACCGCGGCCTCCGCCCAGGCCCTGGAGCCGGGACACCTGGTCGCCATCATGGGCACCTCGACCTGTCACGTCGTCAACGGCACCGGCCTCGGCGAGGTCCCCGGCATGTGCGGCGTGGTCGAGGGCGGGCTGAGCCCCGGCATGTGGGGCTACGAGGCCGGGCAGAGCGGGGTCGGGGACATCTTCGGCTGGTTCGTCGAGCACGCCGCCCCCGTCGGGGTGGCCTCGCACGAGCGGCTGTCGGAACTCGCGGCGGCCCAGCCGGTCGGGGCCCACGGCCTGGTCGCCCTCGACTGGTGGAACGGCAACCGTTCCCTGCTGGTCAACCACGACCTCAGCGGCCTCATCGTCGGGATGACGCTGGCCACCCGCCCGCAGGACGTCTACCGGGCGCTGCTGGAGTCGACGGCGTACGGGACCCGCATGATCATCGAAGCGTTCGCCGACGCCGGAGTGCCGGTACGGGAACTGGTGATGGCCGGCGGCCTGACCGCCAACCCGCTGCTGATGCAGATCTACGCCGACGTCACCGACCGGCCGCTGAGCATCATCGGCTCGGCCCAGGGCCCCGCGCTCGGCTCGGCGATCCACGCCGCGGTGGCCGCCGGCGCCTACCCGGACGTCTACGCGGCGTCGAAGGCGATGGGCCGGGTGCACCGCAACGTCTACCGGCCGCAGGCCGACCACGTACGGGCGTACGACGCCCTCTACGCCGAGTACCGGCTGCTGCACGACCACTTCGGTCGCGGCGCCAACGACGTCATGTCCCGGCTGCGGGCGATCCGTAACGCCGCCGCCGACGGGGCGGCACCGGCCACGACCCCCCAGGAGGTGGCGGTATGAGCGTCCAGTCAGGACAGCAGATCGCGCGGCTGCGGGAGACGGTCGCCAGGCTGCACGCCGAACTCACCCGGTACGGGCTGGTCGCCTGGACCGCCGGCAACGTCTCCGCCCGGGTACCGGGCCGGGACCTCATGGTCATCAAACCGAGCGGCGTCGACTACGACGACCTCTCCGCCGACAACATGGTCGTCTGCGACCTCGACGGTGCCGTCGTCGAAGGCGACCACTCCCCGTCCAGCGACACCGCCGCCCACGCCTACGTCTACCGGGCCATGCCGGAGGTCGGCGGGGTCGTCCACACCCACAGCACGTACGCCACCGCCTGGGCCGCCCGTGGCGAGGCGATTCCCTGCCACCTGACCGCGCAGGCCGACGAGTTCGGCGGGGAGATACCGATCGGGCCGTTCGCGCTGATCGGCGGCGACGACATCGGCAAGGGCATCGTCTCGACCCTCACCGGACACCGTTCGCCGGCCGTACTCATGCGCAACCACGGCGTCTTCACCATCGGCCGGGACGCCCGCGCGGCCGTCAAGGCCGCGGTGATGTGCGAGGACGTCGCCCGTACGGCGCACCTGGCCCGGGCGCTCGGGCAGCCGGTACCGATCGATCCGGCCGACGTCGACGCGCTCTACGACCGCTACCAGAACGTCTACGGCCAACGCCCGGTGTCGCCGACGAACACCTAGCCGGGCGACACCCACGGCTCGGCCGGCGCACCGTCTCGCGGTGCGGCCGCGACCACACCTGAACCGCACCAGCCCGTGCATCCCCCCGGGTCCACGCACGGACAGGTGTATCCACCACCCCCGGAAGGAGATCCGATGAGAGGCACGAAGAGGTTCCGCCTGGCCCGCCCCGTCGCCGCGGCGCTCGGCGCCGTACTGCTCGTCGGCGGCCTGGCCGCCTGCGGCAACAGCGACACCGGCGGGGCCGCCGCCGACGACGGCAAGATCACCCTGGGCTTCTCCCAGGTCGGCGCGGAGAGCGGCTGGCGTACGGCGAACACCACCTCGGTCAAGGAGGCGGCCGCCGCCGCGGACATCGAGCTGAAGTTCGACGACGCCCAGCAGAAGCAGGAGAACCAGATCAAGGCCATCCGCAACTTCATCCAGCAGAAGGTCGACGTGATCGCCTTCTCGCCGGTGGTGGAGTCCGGCTGGGACACCGTGCTCAAGGAGGCGAAGGACGCCGACATCCCGGTCATCCTCACCGACCGCGCCGTCGACTCGGCCGACAAGACGCTGTACAAGACCTTCCTCGGCTCGGACTTCGTCAAGGAAGGCCGGCTGTCGGGGGAGTGGCTGCTGGAGCAGACCAAGTCCGCGACCGGCCCGGTGAACATCGTCGAACTGCAGGGCACCACCGGGTCGGCGCCGGCCAACGACCGCAAGAAGGGCTTCGCCGAGGCGATTGCCGCCAACCCCAACCTGTCGATCGTCGCCTCGCAGTCGGGTGACTTCACCCGGGCCGGCGGCAAGCAGGTCATGGAGCAGTTCCTCAAGGCCAACCCGAAGATCGACGTGCTGTTCGCGCACAACGACGACATGGGCCTGGGTGCCCTGGAGGCGATCACCGCCGCCGGCAAGGTGCCCGGCAAGGACATCATCATCATCACCATCGACGCCGTACGCGACGGCATGCAGGCCCTGGCGGACGGCAAGTTCAACTTCATCGCCGAGTGCAGCCCGCTGCTCGGCCCACAGCTGATGGACCTGGCCAAGAAGGTCCACGCCGGTGAGACGGTGCCGCCCCGGATCGAGACCGAGGAGACCACCTTCACCCAGGAGCAGGCCAAGGAAGCCCTGCCCAACCGCAAGTACTGACCGGGGTCCGGGGCCGCCCGCCTTGGCGGCCCCGGGTGCCGCAGCCGGCCCCGACCGGCCGGGCCTACGGCTCCTCTGCACCGCAAGCAGAAGAGGTCCGATGGGTTGACATTCTCCACTGCCCTAAAGGACGGGGACTCCCTTGGTCGCCCTCGGGTTTTCCTGTTTCGCCGACGACCGCCCCGTCCGGGAGGATTCCCGTTGAGGTCTTACACCGTCTCCGCAGGCTGTCACCGCCAGTCCGGCGGCCAGGATGTTGCGGGCCGCGTTCACGTCCCGGTCGTGGACGGTGCCGCACCGGCACGTCCATGTCCGTACGTTCAGCGGCATCCGCTCTGCGAGCGCACCACAGGTGGAGCACAGTTTCGACGACGGGAACCAGCGGTCCACGACGACCAGGTTCCGGCCGTGCCAGTCGGCCTTGTACTCCAGCATGGTGCGGAACTGCCGCCAGCCCGCATCCGAGATGGCGCGGGCCAGGCTCCGGTTCTTGACCATGTTGCGTACGGTCAGGTCCTCGATCACGAGCGTTTGGTTCTCACGCACGAGTCGAGTGGTCAGCTTGTGCAGGTGGTCACGGCGCCGGTCGCCGATCCGCGCATGGACGCGGGCGACCTTCAGCCGGGCCTTGGCCCGGTTCGCCGAACCCTTTTTCTTACGGGCAAGGTTCCGCTGTGCCTTCGCCAGGCGTTGGCGGTTGGCGCGTTCATGGCGGGGGTTGACGATCTTCTCCCCGGTCGACAGGGTCAGCAGGCTGTCGAGGCCGGCATCGATCCCGACCACACCCAGGGTCGGGACCTGTTCGATCACATCGTCGCAGAGCAGGGACACGAACCAGCGCCCGGCGGCGTCCTGGGACACGGTCACCGTGGACAGCGAGGCACCCGCCGGCAGCGGCCTGGACCACACGATGTCCAACGGCGCGGACATCTTCGCCAACCTCAGTTCGCCGTCGCGGAACCGGAAGGCGCTGGTGGTGTACTCCGCCGACCGGCGGGACCTCTTTCTCGACTTGAACGACGGATACCGCGCGCGTTTGGCCCAGAAGTTCGTGAAAGCCACCTGCAGGTGTCGCAGGGCCTGCTGCAACGGCACCGAGGAGACCTCGTTGAGGAACGCCAGTTCCTCGGTCTTCTTCCAACCGGTCAGCAGAGCCGAGGTCGCGTTGTAGCTGACCCGCTGCCGACGCAGCGTCCACGCCTCGGTCCTGGCCTGCAGGGCCATGTTGTAGACCAGCCGGACGCACCCGAACGTGCGGGCAAGCTCGGCTGCCTGCCCGGGGGTGGGGTAGAAGCGGTACTTGAACGCCCGCTTCACCGTCCTGGCCACGGCTCGCATGTTAGCGGGCTGACCGGTGGGTCTCGCGGTGGCGCGGTGGTAGACGTGGACGCTGATCCGCTGGGGCGGCGGATCGGCTTTCCCTGCCCTGCACCGCAGGGGCTCCGATTCCTCTCCGGCCGGACGGCCGGAGCATCCATGGAAAGGTTCCGATGACGGATAGCCGTCCGGTCCTGACGATGACCGGGATCAGCAAGACCTTCCCCGGGGTACGCGCACTCCAAGACGTCGACTTCCGGCTCTTCCCGGGCGAGGTACACGCCCTGATGGGCGAGAACGGCGCCGGCAAGTCAACCCTGATCAAGGTGTTGACCGGCGTCTACGGCATCGACGAGGGCACCATCACCCTCGACGGGGAGCAGGTGGCCTTCAGCGGTCCGATGCGGGCGACCGCGGCCGGGGTCAGCACCGTCTACCAGGAGGTCAACCTCTGCACCAACCTGTCGGTCGCGGAGAACATCTTCATCGGCCGTGAACCCCGCCGCTTCGGCGCGGTCCGCTGGGGCGAGGTGCGCCGTCGCGCCCGGGCACTGCTCGCCCGCCTGGAGATCGACATCGACGTCACCGCGCCGCTGGGGACGTACTCGCTGGCCGTGCAGCAGATGGTCGCGATCGCCCGGGCGATCGACGTACAGGCGCGGGTGCTGATCCTGGACGAGCCGACGTCCAGCCTGGACGCCGGCGAGGTCGCGCAACTGTTCCGCATCATGCGCCAGTTGCGGGACGAGGGCATCGCCCTGCTGTTCGTGACCCACTTCCTCGACCAGGTCTACGGCATCGCCGACCGCATCACCGTGCTGCGCAACGGCCGGCTGGTCGGCGAGTATCCGACCGCGGAACTGCCGCAGCTCACCCTGGTCGAGAAGATGATCGGCAAGGAGCTCGACGTCCTCGAACGGCTGGAGGAACAGCCGCGCCCCGACGTGGCCGCGCTGGAGAGCGGGACCCCGTTCGTGGAGGTGGCCGACCTCGGGCGCAAGGGCGCGGTCGAGCCGTTCAGCCTCACCATCCACGCCGGCGAGGTGGTCGGCCTGGCCGGCCTGCTCGGCTCCGGTCGCACCGAGGCGGCGCGGCTGCTGTTCGGCGCCGACCGCGCCGATCACGGCCATGCCTCCGTCAGCGGCCGGCGGGCGGCGCTGCGCAACCCCGTCCAGGCGATCGGCCACGGCATCGGCTTCTGCTCGGAGAACCGCCGCGCGGAGGGCATCATCGCCGACCTGTCGGTCCGCGAGAACATGATCCTCGCGATGCAGGCCGCGCGCGGCTGGCTCCGGCCGATCCCGCGCCGCCGTCAGGACGAGCTGGTCGACAAGTACGTCCGGGCGTTGAGTATCCGGCCGGCCGACCCGGAGATGCCGGTACGCAACCTGTCCGGCGGCAACCAGCAGAAGGTGCTTCTGGCCCGGTGGCTGATCACCGAGCCCCGGCTGCTGATCCTCGACGAACCCACCCGGGGCATCGACATCGGCGCGAAGGCCGAGATCCAGAAGCTGGTGGTGCAGCTCTCCGACGGCGGCATGGCCGTGCTGTTCATCTCCGCCGAACTGGAGGAGGTGCTGCGGCTGAGCCACAAGGTCGTGGTCATGCGCGACCGGGAGATGGTCGCCCAGCTCACCAACGACGACACCGTCGACGCCGACCGCGTCATGCAGACCATCGCCAGCGGATCCGAGCGGGAGGAGGCGACCCGATGAACGACGTACGCAGCCGCTACCGGGCGCTGATCGGTCACCGGCTCTTCTGGCCGGCCGCCGTACTCGTGCTCATGCTGGCCGCCAACACGATCTACCGTCCCGGGTTCCTCGCGATCGAGGTCAAGGACGGCCACCTCTACGGGACCCCGATCGACATCCTGCGGTTGAGCGCGCCCCTGATCCTCGTCGCGCTGGGCATGACCCTGGTCATCTCGACCGGCGGCATCGACCTGTCCGTCGGTTCGCTCTGTGCCATCAGCGGCGCCGTCGCCTGCGTCTACATCAGCGGCCAGCCCGACCAGAACAGTCTCGCCACCGTCCTGACCGCGCTGGCCCTGGCGTTCGGGGTCGCGCTGGCGCTCGGTGCGTGGAACGGAGTCCTGGTCGCCGTCATCGGCATCCAACCGATCATCGCCACCCTGATCCTGATGGTGGCCGGCCGGGGCCTCGCGCAGCTGATCACCGAGGGCCAGATCGTCACGGTCAACTCCGGGCCCTACCGGGCGATAGGGCTCGGTCACTTCCTCACCCTGCCGCTGGCGATCTTCATCGCGCTGGCGGCGGCCCTGCTGGTGGCGGTGATCACCCGCCGTACCGCACTGGGCATGATCATCGAGTCGGTCGGCGGTAACGCCGAGGCCAGCCGGCTCGCCGGCATCCGCTCCGGCCGGATCATCTTCCTGGTGTACGTGATCAGCGCCGGCTGCGCGGCGGTGGCCGGGTTCATGATGACGGCCAACGTCTCCAGCGCCGACGGCAACGCGGCCGGCCTCTGGGTCGAACTCGACGCGATCCTGGCGGTCGTCATCGGCGGCACCGCGTTGGCCGGCGGCCGGTTCTTCCTCAGCGGGACGATCCTCGGCGCGCTGATCATCCAGACCCTGACCACGTCGGTGTACGCGATGAACATCTCGCCGCAGACCGCCCTGCTGTTCAAGGCGGTCGTCGTCATCGCCGTCTGTCTCGTCCAGGCCCCGGCGTTCCGCGCGAAGTTCACCCGCCGTCGCAACACCCCGCCTCGGCCGACGGCCCCGCAGCGGCAGAAGGAGCAGGTGCCGGCATGACCAGTTCGACCCTGACCACCGGCCGCCCGCGGCCCCGCCTGCCCCGCCGGCACATTCCGGTCCTGGCCACCCTGGCCCTGCTTCTGGTCATGTACGGCATCGGGGTGTCCCAGTACCGGGCCTTCTCCAACGTCCAGGTCGTCTTCAACATCTTCATCGACAACGGGTTCCTGCTCGTCGTCGCGGTCGGGATGACCTTCGTGATCCTCACCGGCGGCATCGACCTGTCGGTCGGCTCGGTCGTGGCGATGACGGCGATGGTCTCGGCGTGGCTGCTCGAGGGTGGCCTGCCCGCGCTGCCGGTGCTGCTGATCGCGCTCCTCATCGGACCGACGCTGGGCTTCCTGATGGGCTGCGCCATCCACTACTTCGAGATCCAGCCGTTCATCGTCACGCTCGCCGGGATGTTCTTCGCGCGGGGCATGTGCACCTTCATCAGCGACCGGTCGATCCCGATCACCGACGGCTTCTGGACCACGATGTCCCAGCAGCGCATCGGCGATCCGCGTGGCAATTTCGTGTCGATCAGCGTGCTCATCGCGTTCGTCGTCGTGCTCGTCGCGGCCTGGGTCCTGGCCTACACCCGCTTCGGCCGCAACGTCCACGCGATCGGCGGCAACCCGCAGTCGGCCCTGCTGATGGGGCTGCCGGTCGGCCGTACCCGGATCGCCGTCTACACCATCAGCGGCCTGTGCTCGGCGATCGGCGGCATCCTGCTGTCGTTCTACACCCTGTCGGGCGCGCCGCTGATCGCCGTCGGCATGGAACTCGACGTGATCGCGGCGGTCGTCATCGGCGGCACCGTCCTGACCGGTGGGTCAGGCTACGTCTTCGGCACCGTGCTCGGGGTGCTGGTCCTGGGCGTGATCCAGACCCTGATCACCTTCGACGGCAGCCTCAACTCCTGGTGGACCAAGATCGTGATCGGCGGTCTGCTCTTCGCCTTCATCCTCCTGCAACGCCTTATCGGCATCCGCTTCAAATGATCGCCCCACTCGCGGAAGGCAACCCCATGGCACCCCACCCTGAACCCGAGGTCTGGTTTCTCACCGGCAGCCAGGCCATGTACGGCGAGGACACCCTGCGCCAGGTCGCCGACCAGTCCCGGCAGATCGCCGCACTGCTCGACGACTCGCCGGACATCCCCGCCCGCGTGGTCTGGAAGCCGGTCCTGACGACCAGCGCCGACATCCTGCGGGTCTGCCGGGACGCCGCCGTACAGGGGGCGGTCGGGGTCATCGCCTGGATGCACACCTTCTCGCCGGCCAAGATGTGGATCGGCGGCCTCGACGCGTTGCAGACACCGCTGCTGCACCTGCACACCCAGGCCAACGTCCTGCTGCCGTGGGACGAGATCGACATGGACTTCATGAACCTGAACCAGGCCGCCCACGGCGACCGTGAGTTCGGGTACATCCAGACCCGTCTCGGCGTGGCCCGCAAGACCGTCGCCGGGCACGTCACCGACCCGCGCGTCGCCACCCGCGTCGGTGCCTGGACGCGGGCGGCACTCGGCTGGTCGGCGATGCGCAGCCTGCGGCTGGCCCGGTTCGGCGACAACATGCGCGATGTCGCCGTGACCGAGGGCGACAAGGTCGAGGCCGAACTGCGCTTCGGCGTCTCCGTCAACACGTACGGCGTCAACGATCTGGTCCAGGTCGTCGGCGAGGTCACCGAGGCGCAGGTCGACGACCTGGTCAAGGAGTACGACGACACCTACCGTGTGGTCGCCGCGCTGCGCCCCGGCGGCGACCGCCACGACTCCCTGCGCTACGCCGCCCGGCTCGAGATCGGCCTGCGGACCTTCCTCGACGGCGGCGGGTTCAAGGCGTTCACCACCAACTTCGAGGACCTCGGCGGACTGCGCCAACTGCCCGGCATCGCCGTGCAACGGCTGATGGCCGACGGCTACGGCTTCGGCGGCGAGGGGGACTGGAAGACCTCCGTCCTGGTCCACACCCTCAAGGCGATGTCGGTCGGTGTCGAGGGTGGAACGTCCTTCATGGAGGACTACACCTACGATCTGACGCCCGGCCAGGAACTCGTCCTCGGCGCCCACATGCTCGAGGTGTGCCCCACCATCGCGGCGGGCGTACCGGACGTGGAGATCCACCCGCTCAGCATCGGCGGGCGCGAGGACCCGGTACGGCTCGTCTTCGACGCGGCACCCGGCCCGGCGGTGGTGCTCGGCCTGGCGGACATGGGGGAGCGGTTCCGGCTGGTGGCCAACGAGGTCGACGTCGTCGCGCCGCCGCAGCCGCTGCGGAGCCTGCCGGTGGCCCGTGCCGTCTGGCGGCCCCGGCCCCACCTGCCCGGCTCGGCCGAGGCGTGGATCACCGCGGGCGCCCCGCACCACACCGTGCTGTCCCAGGCGGTGGGGGTCGAGGAACTGACGGACCTCGCCGAGATGAGCCGTACCGAGCTGGTCGTCATCGACGAGCGCACCGACCCCCGCCGGTTCGCCGACGAGATCCGCTGGAACCAGGCCTACTACCGGCTCGCCCGCGGCTTCTGACCGGGCTGTGACGGAGGTGTCCTCGTCCATGCCCGGGGCACCTCCGTCGCGTCTCCGGGGCCGGCCGTACGGGCCCGGACGCGCCGAACGGACGACGTGCTTTCCGTTGCGGCGGAGGCGGTTGCCGTAGACTACGGTGATCGCTATCCACCCGGACGATGAGCGCTGAAGTGGACACCGCGAGAGGGGTTTCGGTTCTCGGGTCGCTCCGGACATCGTGGACGGAGCCACGACGACCGACGGGCAGGCGGGGAGTGGATGGCCGTGCGTGAGCCTGCGATGACGGACGTGGCTCGCCTCGCCGGAGTCTCCCACCAGACGGTGTCCCGGGTGCTCAACGGCCACCCCAACGTCCGCGAGCAGACCCGGCTGCGCGTCCAGGCCGCGATCGCCGAGATCGGCTACCGGCCCAATCCGGCGGCCCGCGCGCTCGTCACCGGCCGCTCGCAGGTGATCGGCGTGGTCGCCCAGAACACCACCCTCTACGGCCCGGCCTCGCTGCTCGCCGCACTCGAACAGGAGGCCGCCGAGGCCGGCTTCGCCGTCAGCGTGGGCAGCGTACGCAACCTCGACCACCGGTCGATCTCCGCCGTGGTCGAGCGGCACCTCGCCCACCGGGTCGCCGGCATCGTCCTGATCGCCCCGGTGGAGTCGGCCGGTGAGGCACTCGAACGGCTGCCCAAGGACATTCCGCTGGTCACCATCGACGGAGACCCGAACCGGCCGGTGCCGCTGGTGACGGTCGACCAGGTGGCCGGTGCCCGGCAGGCCACCCGGCACCTGCTCGACGCCGGGCACCGCACCGTCTGGCACGTGTCCGGGCCGTCCGACTGGTTCGACAGCGTCGGCCGCATCGAGGGCTGGCGGGACGCCCTGCACGCCGCCGGGGCCGAGGTGCCACCGCTGATCGCGGCGGACTGGTCCGCGGCGGCCGGTTACCGGTGCGGGCAGATGCTGGCGCGGATGCCGGAGGTCACCGCGATCTTCACCGCCAACGACCACCTGGCCCTCGGCGTACTGCGGGCCCTGCACGAGCACGGCCGCCGCGTGCCGCACGAGATCAGCGTGGTCGGCTTCGACGACGTGCCGGAGGCCGCGTACTTCATCCCACCGCTGACCACCGTCCGGCCGGACTTCGGCGCGGTGGCCCGGGCGAGCATCGGGTTGCTGCTGACCCAGATCGAGTCCGACACCGGTGGGGCGCTGCGCCAGACCATCGCGCCGACCCTGGTCGCCCGCGACAGCGTCGCCCCGCCACCCGGCTGAGCCGCCACCCGCCGGATCGCTTCCCGCCGTCGGTGCTACCCGGCCGGCTCTCCATGGCCGGGCGCGGGCATGGCGGCGGCATAGTCGCAGAGCGCGGACCGGTGCGGTTGATCCAACTTGCGCAGCAGACTCGCGACGTGCTTCTCGACGGTGCGGTGCGACAGGTAGAGGCGGCGGGCGATCTCCTTGTTGCCGTGCCGTTCGGCGAGCAGGAGCAGCACCTCGTGCTCCCGTACGGTCACCCCCCGCTCCCGTAACCGGGGCGGCAGCAGGTCGTGACCGGTACGGCGCTGCGGGGCCCGCTGCCCGGCCCGGCGGATCAGGGTCCGGCAGGCGGCGGCGACCCAGGGCGTACCGATGGTCTGGAAATGGAGTTCGGCCTCCCGAAGCCACCGGGCCGGATCACCCCAGCCGTGCTCCAGCGCGGCCTCCGCCACCAGCCGCAGGCCCAGGCGGTGCGCGGTCGGGAACACCGCCGCCGCCTCGCACGCCCTGGCCAGCGCCGTCGCGGCCGGGCCGGCCGCACCCGTGGCACCGAGCAGCACCGCGTCCGCGAAGTGGACGAACTGCCGGTTCCAGCGCAGCGCGGCGGCCGGGTGCGCGGCGACCTCCTCGTACTCGCGCCGGCCGGCGCCGCCCGCCAGCACGTCCAGCAGCAGCGCCAGCCCGTACCTGCCGTACTGGTAGTAGATGGTGTCGCGTCGTTCGTCGAAGGCCCGCGCCGCGTCCAGTTCGCAACGTGCCGCCGGCCGGTCCTCCTCCAGCAGGGCGCAGAAGGCGCGGGAGAGCCCGTGCACGATCGGCATGTGGTAGGAGTCCAGGCCGCCGCGGCGGGCGAACTCGGCCAGCGCCGCCTCCATGCCGGCCCGGTCGGCGCGGTGCGCGTGGGCGGCCGCCTGGACCGCGAGCGCGTACCGCAGGTCGCCGGCCTTGCCGAAGCGGACCATCGCCGCCGCGCATTCGCCCGCGCCCCGCAGCGCCTCGTCGTACCGGCCGTAGAAGACGTCGTGCATGGCCAGGCTGGCGTCGGCCTCGTAGCCGGTGTGTACCGCGCCCATCGCCCAGGCGGCCGCGCGGGCCTGCCGGAGCTGCTCGCTGTGGCCGGTCTGGATCATGCGGTTGGAGGCGAGCCGGATCGACGCCCTGATCCGCCAGAGCGGTAGCCGGTGTTCCTCGGCCACCCGCAGGACCTCCAGCAGGTGCCGGTCCGCCTCGGCGAACCCCCGGCGCCGGGCCATCAGCGCCAGCAGCTGCCGGGCCCGGCAGACGACCTCGGGCAGGGGGACCCGCTCGGCCTCGGTCGCCGCCCGCAACGCGACCCGTTCGGCCTCGTCGGCACGCCCCTCCTGGAGGCTGAGCACGTGTGCGTGCACCACGTCGACGGCGGCGAGCTGCGCGGCACCGGCGTCCGGGCCGAGCAGCATGCGGGCCGCCGCGATACGGCTCTCCGCGTCGGCGGTGCGGCCACCGTGGAAAGCCATCCACCCCAGCCGGGAGTGCAGCGCGATCGCCTCGGCGGTGGTCAGGTCGGGCAGCGCCAGGACCGCGTTGACCAGCCCCTGCGCGCGGTCGAACTCACCGATCTCCTCCAGGGCGGTGAGCAGCCGTTCCAGCACCGCGACCGAGCCCGGCCGGTCGCCGCAGCTGCGCAACAGGTGGTGCGCGCGTTCGAGCAGCGTCGCCGCCGAGTTCGCCGCGCCCTGGGCGAGCGCCCGGTCGCCGGCCTGGGCCAGCAGGTGCGCCGCACCGGCGCTGTCCCCGGCGGCGAGCCGCAGCTCGGCGGCCAGCGGGCACAGCTCACCCGGCAGGTCCGGATAGCGGGCCGCCAGCGCGCGGGCGGCGGTGGCGGCGAGCCGGGACCGTTCGCGGTGCGGCAGTTCGCCGAGCAGCGCGGTGGCGATGAGGGCGTGCCGGAAGGCGTACCAGTCGGGGTCGGTCGGGTCGGGGCGCAGCAGGTGCGCGGCGGTCGCGGCGCGCAGCAGTTCGTCGGTCGCCTCGGCGGTCTGCTCCAGCATCGAGTGCAGTACGGCGAGCGGGAACCGGGCACCGATCACCGCGGCGGCCTCGAGCAGGCGGCGCCCGGGTGGCCCGAGCCGGTCGGCGCGGTCGGCGACGGCGCGTACGACCGTCACCGGCACCGGGCCGGCCAGGTCGTGGTCGCTGTGCCAGCGGGCGTCGTGCTGACGCAGGGCCCCGCTGGCCATCATGCCGGCGAGCAGCTCCTCGACGACGAACGGCACCCCGTCGGAGTTGCGGGCCAGCCGGTCCGCCAGCCGATCGGGCAGGTCGGCGGGATCGGTGCGCAGGCACTGGGCCGCCAGCTGGGTCACCTGCGCGGGCGTCAGCGCGGACAGTGCCAGCAGCGGCACGTCGTGGTCGCGCCGGAGCCGGTAGGCCAGGTCGAGCGCCGGTGACGGCCCGGTGCGCAGCGAGGCGAGCACGAGTACGGGCAGCCCGGCCAGGTTGGCGGTGAGATAGCCGAGCACCTCGAGGGTTTCCGGGTCGGCGTCGTGCAGGTCTTCGAGCACCAGCAGCAGCGGCTGCTCACGGCCCAGCACCGCCAGCAGCCGCAGCACCCCCTCGGCCAGCACCAGCGTGGACTCGCCCGCGCCGGACCCGGCCGCGCCGTCGGCCCGCCACTCGGGAAAGAGCCGCGACAGCGCCGGCCGGAACGGTTCGAGTTCCGGGCCGGTGGGTGTCGGGCCGACCCGCAGGCGGGTGTTGAGTGCCTCGACCAGTGGCCGGAACGGCATCGACGTGCCGGCCACGGTGGCCCGGCCCGACAGCACCGTCATCCCGGTCACGGCCCGGCCGGCGTCCCGGATCAGCCGGGACTTGCCGATCCCGGCCTCTCCGGTGACGAACAGCGCCCGGCCGTGACCGAGGCGGACCTGGCCGGCCGCCTCGGCGATCGTGGTGAGCTCGGCATCCCGTCCGATCAGGACGGGCGAGGTCAGTGGAGTCGGGTTCACGTCACTTCCGCGTGGTGCCGGATCGAACCCCGTCAGCTTCCCCCGTTGCCGCATCCCCCGCAGCCGTGCGGGTGGTATCCGGCGGCCGTGACGACCGCCGTGTCCGGGTTGGACGATGCGCTGCCGTTGGTGGCCGCACCGCCGACCAAACCTACTGTGACCAGGGCCGCGGTAAGTAGTGCGGCCAGGAACCGGCGCTTGGGTGCCATGGGTCCCCCTCGTTGGTGAGACTGTGGTCCTCGCGATCGTAGACGCCCTTGCAAGCCGTTCCGGTTGCCAGCCGATCGGCCGGATACGGCCGCAGAAATGTGGGTGGTGTGCACCCATGTAAGGGCGGCAACCAGCGATGAGCATCAGTCGCATGTCAATTCTTCACACCTCACAGCGGCGCGTGGGTTGGCTCGGCAGAGCCGCCGCGGTCACCTGCGCCGCCGTCATGACCGTCGGGCTGGGGGCCACCCACGCGGTCGCCAAGCCCGCGACGCCGCCGGCGTCCGCGGCCGACGTCACCGAGATGGTGAACGCGCTCTTCACCGACGCCAGCGACGCGATGCGTTACTCGATCGCCGTGGCCGCCGCCGATCCCGATCGCTCGTGGCCGGCGGGCAGCATCGAGGCGCAGCTCGCGGACGCGTTCCAGGACATGCCGGCGCAGCGGCGCCAGGCGTACACCGACGGCGCGAAGGCGATGCTGACCAAGGCCGACACCCAGTTCGGGCGGTACGGCAAGGTCGCTCCCGCCGAGTACGCGGGGCGCGGGTTCGCCGACGTCTACGCCCGGAGCCCGCTGCCGGTGGACCCGGCCCGGTTCGGCTCGGCGCTCAAGGCCCGCCACGACGCCGAGGCGGCCCTGAAGGCGCCCGGTGGCGCGCAGGACGCCCGCTGCCAGGACTGCCCGGACCCGGAGCCGGACCCCTGCCGTGACCTGGGCATCTGCGAGCCGCCCCCGGCGCCCAAGCCCAAGACCGGCCTCAAGTTCATGATCAACAAGGTCGTCTGTATCGACGAGACCGGCAGCGGCGTCGGCGAGTGGGGCTCGGACGAGATCGCCCTCGGCGGCCTGGTCGTCACCCCCGGCGGTGACACGGTCCAGGTGGGTGCCTACGAGATCCCGCAGGGCTTCGACGACGGCACCATCTGGACCTTCTACAACAACGGGTTCACGTTCGGCTCGTTCGACCTGCCGACCACCTACCCCGGCGTCTACACCGCGTCGGTCCTGCTCACCGAGGTCGACGCGGGCGGCTTCGCCAGCGTCCTCAACACCGTGTGGCAGCAGGTGAAGGGCACCGTCCAGGCCGAGGTCGCACGGCGGGTCGGCCAGGTGCTCGAACCGGTCCTGCGCAGCAAGCTGGTCGCGCAGGCGCTCGGCGCACTCGCCGGGTACTTCGCCGTCGAGTTGGTCAACTGGATCATCAACTCGTTCAACGACGACGTCTTCATGCAGGCCGGCAGCTCGCAGTTCACGCTGAACACCATCAACGACGCGCTGCCCTCGGGTGTGTTCCGGTTCTCCGACCACGACGGCGTCTACGACGTCCACTACTCCTGGACCTGGCGCAGATAGCTCCTCCTCCCCCCGCCGGGTGGCGGCCCGCGAGGGTCGCCACCCGGCACCGTTTCGCCCGGCGGCGCTACGCCGCGACGCCGCGGTCGGCCACCGGCCGGTCGCAGGTTCCGTCGCAGGCTGGGGCGGGGGCATCCGGGGCGGGCGACCGGTCCGGCATCCGCCGTTCCAGGTCGCTGATGATCGCGTGCAGTTGGGCCAGCTGCTCCTGTACGGACGGCTCGCGCCGGTCGTCGCCGGCCGGCGGTCGGCGGCTCTGCAGCGCCGCGGCGCGTTCGTCCTGGTGCGCCTCCTGCAGGGCGGTCAGCACCAGGCCGACGAGCAGGTTCGTGAGCAGGTAGCAGGCGGCGACCATGTAGGAGACGTAGTAGAGGACCGCCCAGTCGGTCACCTGGCGGCCGGCCTGGAGTGTGTCGGTGATGCCGTCCAGCGACAGCAGGAGGAAGAGCGTCAGCATCGCCTGCCCGACCGTGCCGTACCGCTCGGGATAGGCGGTGCCGAAGAGCATCCAGCCGAGCACCGCGTAGCCGTACAGCAGTAGGGCGGTGACCAGTAGGAAGCTGCCCAGGCCGGGTAGGCTGCGCCGGATCCCGACGAAGATCACGCGCAGGCTGGGGAAGAGCCGGAACGCCCGCGCGATCCGCGCCAGGCGCAGCAGCCGCAGCACCGTCACGTTCTCCCGTACGCCCGGAAGCAGGGGTGCGGTCACGATCACCAGGTCGAAGACGTTCCACCCGTCCCGGAAGAAGCCGGCGGGTGCCGGCAGGTGCGCCCCGAACCGGATGAGCAGTTCGAGGACGAAGTAGGCCAGGCAGGCGTACTCGATCCAGCGCAGCGCGGAGCCGGCCACGGCGACCACCGCGTCGTACGTCTCCAGGCCGAGCGCCACCGCGTTGACGCCCACCACCACGAAGCTGGCGATGTTGAACCAGGAGGCGCCGACCAGGGCCCCGCACGCCGCGGAGATCGGATGCGACGGGGGACGGGGACTGCTCGACATGGATCTCCTCGGCGGCTCTGAACCGCAGTGGAGCTTAGGGCATGACCGGTCGCCGGCCGGCGACCGGAGCGACCACAAAGGACCGCCGTCGGGGCCGCCGGGGGCGGGTGTGCCCGGGCCCGGACCGGCGGTCCGGGCACCGGTATCCGGCCGTGCGCGGGCCGGGGTGGCGGAGACCGGTGGTTTCGCCGATGCGGGCGACCGGCCTCCGGCAAGAAACTGGCCGATGTCGATATATCCCCGCACGGCAGGGAGTGCAGTGACATGTCAGCCACCACCCGTCCCACCCCGACCCGCCGCCCGGCCCGCGTCCTCCTCGGCCTGACCATGGTCGCCGGCCTGGTCGCCGGTACGATCGTCGCCGCCCCGGCGGCGCAGGCCGCCGACAACCCGTACGAGCGCGGCCCCGCCCCGACCAACGCCAGCGTCGAGGCCGCCCGGGGCCCGTACGCGACCTCGTCGGTCAACGTCTCCTCACTGGTCGCGACCGGCTTCGGCGGCGGCGTGATCTACTACCCGACCACGACCGCCGACGGCACGTTCGGTGCGGTCGCGATCTCGCCCGGCTTCACCGCCTACTGGTCCAGCCTGGACTGGCTCGGTCCCCGGCTGGCCTCGCAGGGCTTCGTGGTCTTCGGTATCGAGACCAACACCACGCTCGACCAGCCGGACAGCCGGGGCCGGCAACTGCTCGCCGCCCTCGACTACCTGGTCAACCGGAGTTCGGTGCGCGGCCGGGTCGACGCCTCCCGGCTGGCGGTCGCCGGTCACTCGATGGGTGGCGGCGGCTCGCTGGCGGCGGCGCGCAGCCGTCCGGATCTGAAGGCGGCCATTCCGCTGGCTCCGTGGCACACCACGAAGAGCTGGTCGACGCTGCGGGTGCCGACGCTGATCATCGGCGGAGAGTCGGACAGCGTGGCCCCGGTCGCGACCCACTCCGAGCCGTTCTACGCCAGCATCTCGGCGGCGCCGGAGAAGGCGTACCTGGAGCTCAACAACGCCAGCCACTTCTTCCCGCAGGTCTCCAACACGCCGATGGCCAAGCAGATGATCTCGTGGCTGAAGCGGTTCGTGGACAACGACACGCGGTACACGCAGTTCCTCTGCCCGGGTCCGGGCGGGCTGGCGGTCGAGGAGTACCGGAACACCTGTCCGGTCTAGCGGCCGCCGGCCCACGATCCGGCCGCCGGCCACGATCCGGCCGCCGGCGACCGCCCGGTGACGACCGGCCGGCGGGGGAGCGACCTCCGCCGGCTCGGTCGTGCCGGGCGCTGGACGGCGGTCGGTCGTCGGTCATATATTGCACCCTCAGTGCAACTAGTCATGCGGGAGGTAGGCGTGTGGAAGGACCGGTTGCCCGGCCTGGTGGCCGAGTTCCTGGCCGGGCACGACCCCGGCACGCTGGGCCGTACGGGATTTCTCCGGGCCCGGTTCGACGCCGGGCTGGCCCTGGTCCACCACCCGGCCGGCCTCGGCGGCCTCGACGCGCCCCGCGAACTGCAACCGCTGGTCGACGCGGCGTTCGCCGCGGCCGGCGCCCCCGACAACGCACCCCACCGCAACGGGATCGGTCTCGGCATGGCCGCGCCGACCATCCTCCGGCACGGCGGCCCCGCCCTCCGTGAGCGGCTGCTGCGGCCGCTGTGGACCGGCGAGGAGATCTGGTGCCAGCTCTTCAGCGAGCCCGGCGCCGGCTCCGACCTCGCCTCGGTGGCCACCCGCGCGGCCCGCGTGACCGGCACCGACGGCTGGATCGTCAACGGGCAGAAGGTCTGGACCTCCATGGCCCACCGCGCCCGCTGGGGGCTGCTGCTCGCCCGGACCGACCCGGACCTGCCCAAACACCAGGGCCTGACCTACTTCGTCTGCGACATGACCGCGCCCGGTGTGGAGGTCCGCCCGCTCCGGCAGCTCACCGGCGAGGCCGAGTTCAACGAGGTCTTCCTGACCGACGTACGGCTCCCCGACGAGCTGCGCCTCGGCGAGGTCGGTCAGGGCTGGCGGGTGGCGCGTACCACCCTGATGAACGAACGGGTCGCCATCGGCGGCCGGCCGGCCCCGCGCGAGGGCGGCATGATCGGCGTACTCGCGCGGGCCTGGCGGGAGCGCCCCGACCGGCGTACTCCCGGGCTGCACGACGAGCTGGTCCGGCTCTGGGTCCGGGCCGAGGCGGTCCGGCTGACCGGGATGCTCGTGCGGCGACAGGCCGCCGCCGGGGACCCGGGCCCGGAGGGGTCGGCGGTCAAGCTCTCCTACGCCACCCTCACCCAGGCGGTCTCCGGCCTGGAACTCGACCTGCTCGGCGCGGACGGGCTGCGCTACGACGGATGGGAGATGCGGCGGCCGGACCGGGTCGACATGCTCGGCCGCACCCCCGGTTACCGCTACCTGCGCGCCCGGGGCAACTCCATCGAGGGCGGCACCTCCGAGATCCTGCGCGACATCATCGCCGAGCGCGTTCTGGGGCTGCCCGCCGGACCCCGTGCCGACCGGGACACCGCCTGGCGGGACGTTCCCCGATGAGCGTCGACCCGCGGTACGACGAGGTGGAGACGCACCTGCGTGACAGCGTACGGGCGATGCTCGCCGAGCGCGTCCCGTGGCAGGTCGTGCTGGCCAACCAGGGCCGGCCCACCGACCCGGTGCTGTGGTCGCTGCTCGCCGTCGAGATGGGGCTGGCCGGGCTGGCGATCCCCGAACGGCTCGGCGGCGGTGGCGGCGGGCTGCGGGAGAACGCGGTCGTCTGCGAGGAGCTTGGACGGGCGGTGGCGCCGGTGCCCTACCTGGCGAGCGCGGTGGTCGCCACCCAGACGCTGCTGGCCTGTGCCGCGGACGACTGGCTCGCCCGGCTCGCGGACGGCACCCGCCGGGCGGTGCTGGTGCTGCCCGTCGACACCCCGCCCGGTCCCGCCCTCGGGCCCGCCGTCGCGGCCGACGGCCGCCGGCTCACCGGCGCGGTACCCGGCGTCGCCGATGCCGGCGGTGCCGACCTGCTGCTGGTCCCGACCGTGGACGCGCTGTGGGTCGTCGAGGCGGCCGGCGCCGGGGTCGACCGGTCACCGGTGGTGTCGCTGGACCAGACCCGGGCGTTGACCGACATCACCCTCGACACGGTGCCGGCGTACCGGGTCGCGACCGGACGCCGGGCGGCCCAGGCGGTGCACTGGGGGCTGGCCGCCGGGGCGGTCCTGCTCGCCGCCGAGCAGCACGGGATCGCCCGGTGGTGCCTCTCGGCGGCGGTCGACCATCTCCGGACCCGGTACCAGTTCGGCCGCCCGATCGGGCAGTTCCAGGCGCTCAGGCACCGGCTCGCCGACGCCTGGGTCGAGGTCACCCAGGCCGGGGCGGTCTCCCGGTACGCCGTCGACGTGCTCGCCGAGGCCGATCCCGGTGCGGGGCCGGACTCCGAGGCGCGGGTGGCGGCGGCGCTGGCCCAGGCGCACTGCGGACCGGTCGCGGTCCGCCTCGCCGAGGAGTGCGTGCAGCTCCACGGCGGGCTCGGGTTCAGCTGGGAGCACCCGGCCCACCTGTACCTGAAGCGGGCCCGGACGGCCGCCGTCGCGTTCGGCACGGCCGACCGGCACCGGGCCGCGCTGGCCGGCCTGGTCGACCTGCCGCCGGCGTGATCCCCGGGTCACCCGTTCGTAACGAGGTATTGACGAGCCCCGTATGAAAAGTACACTGCCAGTGTAAAAAGCAGTGGCAGTGCAAAAAGTTTCCGGACCGGAACGAGCGTGAGCGGGGGAGGAGGGCCGATGGCCGACACCACGATCGCGCGGCCGGTGCCCGGCGAGGGCCTGGCCCTGCACGGCATCGGCGTGCGGTTCGGCGGCCTCGTCGCCCTCGACGACGTCTCCCTGCGGGTGCCACCCGGCCAGGTCGTCGGCGTCATCGGCCCGAACGGCGCCGGCAAGACCACCCTGTTCAACGTGATCTGCGGCTTCGTCCGCCCGGCCGCCGGGTCACTGACCCTGCGCGGGCGGCCGCTGCACCCGCGCCCCGACCGGCTCACCCGGCTCGGCATCGCCCGTACCCTGCAGGGGGTCGGGCTCTTCGCCGGCCTCACCGTCGCCGAGAACGTGATGGCCGGCGCCACCGGCTCCGCCCGGGCCGGATTCCTGTCCGCGCTGCTCGGACTGCGGCGCAGCGACCGGGAGGAGCGCCGGCTGCGGGCCGACGCCCTCGAACTGCTCGACGAACTCGGCGTCGCCGGCCACGCCGACGCGCTACCGGCGACCCTGCCCTACGGGCTACGCAAACGGGTCGCGCTGGCCCGCGCCCTGGCCGCCCGGCCCCGGCTGCTGCTGCTCGACGAGCCGGCCGGCGGCCTCGGCGTCGAGGAGATCGCCGAACTCGGGGAACTCGTCAGCGGCCTGCCCCGGCGCGCCGGTCGCCACCGTGACACCGACGAACCCTGCTCCGTGCTGCTGGTCGAGCACCACATGGACCTGGTGATGTCGGTCTGCGACCAGATCATGGTGCTCGACTTCGGCCGGGTGGTCGCCACCGGCACCCCGGACCAGATCCGCGCCGACCCGGCCGTGACCGAGGCATACCTGGGCGTCGACGACCCGTCCGGACCGTCCGGTTCGGACGGCGCGGACCGCTCCGACAAGGACGGCACGCGAAGCGAGGCGGCGGCATGAGCGAGCGGAGCGAGCGATTGGTCGGCTCCGTGTTGACTCATGCCGCTGGTGAGCGAAGCGAGGCGGCGGCATGAGCGAGCGTCGTGCTGTTCCGCTGCTCGAGGTGCGGGGGCTCACCGCCGGGTACGGCGCCGCCCCGGTCCTGCGTGGCATCGACCTGACCATCCGCACCGGCACCATCACCGCGGTGCTCGGTGCCAACGGGGCCGGAAAGACCACGCTGCTGCGTACCCTGTCCGGGCTGATCCGTCCCACCGGTGGCCGGATCGTCCTGTCTGGTGAGGAGATCGGCGCGACCCCGGTCGAGCGGCTGGTCCGCCGGGGGATGGCCCACGTCCCCGAAGGCCGGGGCGTGGTCACCGAGCTGACCGTCGAGGAGAACCTGCGCCTCGGCGGGCTCTGGCGCCGGGACCGGGCCGACGCGAAACGCGCCCTCGACGAGGTGTACGAACTCTTCGAGCCGTTGGCCCGGCGGCGGCGGGCCAGCGGGCACCAGCTCTCCGGCGGTGAGCGGCAGATGCTCGCCCTCGGCCGGGCCCTGGTCGCCCGCCCCAGGCTGTTGCTGCTCGACGAACCGTCGCTCGGCCTCGCCCCGAAGGTCACCGCCCAGATCATGGCGCTGCTCCGCGACCTGCGTGACCGGACCGGTCTGACCGTGCTCCTGGTCGAGCAGAACGTACGTGGCGCGCTGTCCGTCGCCGACGACGGCGTCGTTCTCGCGCTCGGGCAGGTGGTGGTGACCGCCGACGCCGCCCGGCTGCGTGCGGACGACGACCTCCGGCACGCCTACCTGGGCTTCTAGGAGGGGCCAGCCGATGGAACGCTTCGTCTTCCTCACCGTCGACGGCCTCAGCCGGGGCGCGGTCTACGCCGCGTTCGCCCTCGCCCTGGTGCTGATCTGGCGAGCCGCCCGGGTGGTCAACTTCGCCCAGGGCGCGATGGCGGTCGCCACCGGCTACGTCGCCTACAGCGTCACCGCCGCGACCGGCTCGTACTGGCTCGGGTTCGTCGCCGCGCTCGGCGGCGGGCTGTTGCTGGGCGCCGCCGTCGAACGCGGCGTGATGCGGTTCGTCGACCACCGGGCGCCGCTGAACGCGGTCATCGTCGCGCTCGGCCTGATCCTGCTCGTGCACGCGGTCCTCGGGATGCTCTACGGCAACGAGTTCCGGCCGGTCGGCACCCCGTTCTCCCGCGACCCGCTCACGCTGGGCGACCTGGCCCTGCTCTCGCGGTACGACCTCTTCGTCTTCGGCGCCGTCGCCGTGGTGGTGACCGGTCTCGCCCTGCTGTTCACCTACACCCCGGTCGGCCTGCGGATGCGCGCCTCGGCCTTCGCCCCCGAGGTCTCCCGGCTGCTCGGGGTCAACGTGGCCGGGATGCTGACCCTCGGCTGGGCGCTCGCCGCCGCGGTCGGCGCCCTGGCCGGGCTGCTGGTCATCCCGACCGAGCTGGGCCTGCACCCGCACGCGATGGACCTGGTCTTCGTCTCGGCCTTCACCGCGGCCGTGGTCGGCGGCCTGGACTCCCCACCGGGCGCGGTCGTCGGCGGGCTGGCGGTCGGGCTGATCCTGTCCTACGTCAGCGGGTACGTCGGCAGCGACACCACCCCGCTGGCGGTCCTGGTCCTGCTGCTCACCGTGCTGCTGCTGCGCCCGGCGGGCCTGTTCACCACCGGCAGAGCGAGGCAGGTGTGACCATTCTCCGACCACTCACCACGCCCACCACCCGGCGGACGGGTCCGCTGCCGCGCTCCACCCTGCTGCGGCACCTGCTGCTGGCCGTCGTCGCCGGAGCCGGGCTCTTCGTCCTCACCGGGGCACTGGAGCCGTTCCGCAACTACCAGCTGGCGACGGTCGCCGCGTACCTGTGCGCGACCGCCGGGCTCACCGTCCTCACCGGACTCAACGGTCAGCTCTCCCTCGGCCACGGGGCACTGATGGCCACCGGCGCCTACACCGTGGCCCTGACCCAGAACGCGCTCGCCGACGCCGGCCGGCCCGGCGGCGGATACCTGCTCCTCTCACTCGCCCTCGGGGTGGTGGTGACGGTCGCCGCCGGTGCGGTGATCGGCGCGGCCGCCGCCCGGCTGCGCGGACCGTACCTGGCCGGGGTCACGCTCGCCGTCGCGGTCGTCGTGCCGGCGCTGACCACCACCTTCCGGGGCGTCCTCAACAGCGAGCAGGGGCTGCCGGTCCACCTGGCGCCCGCGCCGGAGGCGCTCGGACCCTACTTCCCGTACGAGCGCTGGCAGGCATGGATCGCCGTCGCCGGGGCGCTGCTGACCTTGGTGCTGCTGGCGAACCTGACCCGCAGCCGGTTCGGCCGCAACCTGCGGGCGGTCCGCGACGACGAGGTGGCGGCCCGGCTCGCCGGCATCCACGTCGGCCGTACCCAGGTGCTGGCCTTCGTGGTCAGCGCGGGCTGCGCCGGTCTCGGCGGCGGCCTGCTGGCGGTGCTGGCGCAGAGCGTCTCGCCCGGCGCCTTTTCGCTGACCCTGTCGCTGTACCTGCTGATGGCCATCGTGATCGGTGGGCTCGGCAGCCTGGCCGGCGCGCTGTGGGGTGCCCTGCTCCTGGTGGCCCTTCCGGCGGCGACCCACATGATCACGGATCTGGTGGACCCGCCGCCGGCCGTCGCGCAGCGGCTGGACGGAAACCTCTCCCTGGCGATCTTCGGAGTCACGTTGGTCGTCGTGATGATCGCCGCGCCGGGTGGTGTGCAGGGTCTGCTGCGCCGCGCCGGCCGGTTCGTCGGTGCCCGGTGGCGGGTGCCGACCGGGCGGTGAGCCGACAGCGCACGCGCCCGCTCCACCACCATCACCACCCACCCCTCGTCAACGGTCCAGCGGACCACCGTCGGATCGAGAAAGGTCGGACGATGCACCGCATCGCGCACCGCGCATTCGCGATCGCCGCCTGCGCCGTACTGGTCACCGCACTGGCCGCCTGTGGCGGTGACGGGGCCGGCCCGGACCGGGCGGCGGTCCCCGGTGTCACCGACACCGAGATCCTGGTCGGCACGCACATGCCGCTGACCGGGCCGGCCTCGGCCGGCTACTCGAAGATCGCGCCGGCCACCAAGGCGTACTTCGACCACGTCAACGCCAACGGCGGGGTGTACGGCCGGAAGATCAACTACAAGATCATGGACGACGGCTACAACCCGGCGACCACCCAGCAGGTGGTCCGCGAGCTGGTGCTGCAGGACAAGGTCTTCGCCATCCTCAACGGGCTCGGCACCCCGCCGCACAGCGGCGTGCTGGACTTCCTCAACACCAGCCGGGTGCCGGACCTCTTCGTCGCCTCCGGCAGCCGGGCCTGGAACGCGCCGGACCGCTACCCGTACACCTTCGGTTTCAACACCGACTACACCGTCGAGGGCAAGATCCTCGCCACGTACGTCAGGAACAACCTCGCCGGGCAGAAGGTCTGCTTCTTCGGGCAGGACGACGACTTCGGCCAGGACAGCCTGGCCGGCGTGGAACAGGTGCTCGGCGCGACCGCGGTGGCGGTCAAGCAGACGTACGTCACCAGCAACACCAACGTCGCGCCGCAGATCGGTGAGCTGAAGGCCGGCGGCTGCCAGGTCGTCGTCCTGGCCACCGTGCCGGGGTTCACCGCGCTGTCGATCGGCACCGCGGCCCGGATCGGGTTCGCGCCGACGTGGCTGGTCTCCGGCGTGGGTGGTGACTACACCACGCTCGCCGCCCAGCTCGGTGACGCCAAGGGGCTGCTGGAGGGGATGCTCGGGGTGAACTACCTGCCCTCGGCCGCCGCCACCGACGACCCGTGGACCGCGCTCTTCCGCAAGATCAACGATGAGCGCAACGGCGGTGCGGCGTTCGACGGCAACATCGTCTACGGCATGTCGGTCGGCTACCTCTTCGTGCAGGCACTGCTCGCCGCCGGCGAGGACCTGACCCGGCAGGGCCTGATCGACGCGATCGAGCGGGGCGGTTTCAAGGGGCCCGGCCTGGCGCCGCTGCGGTTCGCCAAGGACAACCACTCCGGGTACGGCGGCATGCGGATGATCAAGGTGGAGCAGGGGAAGCAGGACTACTTCGGCCCCACCTACGAGACCGACTCGGGCGGCGGCCCGGTCAACGAGTATCCGGAGGCGCCGCCGGCCCCGCCCGCGAACGGGATCCCGTCCGTCTGACCCGTCGGTGCCGTCCCCGGGTGCCGCGCACCCGGGGGCGGCCGGCGGGTGTCGTGGCCTCAGCGCAGCCGCTCGACGATCATCGCCATGCCCTGGCCGCCGCCGACGCACATGGCCTCCAGGCCGATGGTCCTGTCGTGCCAGCTCAGCGAGTTCAGCAGGGTGGTGGTGATGCGGGCACCGGTCATCCCGAACGGGTGGCCGACGGCGATCGCCCCGCCGTTGACGTTCAGCCGGTCCTCGTCGATGCCGAGTTGGTCGGCGCTGGCCACCACCTGCACCGCGAACGCCTCGTTGATCTCCACCAGGTCGACGTCGGAGATGGACATCCCGGCCCGGGCCAGGGCCTGCCGGGACGCCTCGACCGGGCCGAGCCCCATGATCTCCGGGGACAGCGCGGACAGCCCGGTGGCGACGATCCGGGCCAGCGGCGCGATGCCCAGTTCCCGGGCGCGAACGTCGGACATGACCACCAGCGCCGCCGCGCCGTCGTTCAGCGGGCAGGAGTTGCCGGCGGTCACCGTGCCGTCGGGGCGGAAGACCGGCTTCAGCGCGGCGACCGCCTCCCGGGTGACCCCCTTGCGCGGGCCGTCGTCGGCGGTGACCACGGTGCCGTCCGGGCGGGTGACCGGAGTGATCTCGCGGGCCCAGAAGCCGGCGGCGATCGCCTGTTCGGCGCGGTTCTGCGAGCGGACCGCGAACTCGTCCTGCCGGGCCCGGCTCACCCCGTGCAGCTGGGCGACGTTCTCCGCGGTCTGCCCCATCGCGACGTAGACGTCGGGCAGTCCGCCGTCCGCGCGAGGGTCACACCATGGCGCCGCGCCCGGCATCCCGGCCCGCTCCGCGGTCCGTTCCATCGCCCGGGCGAAGCGCGGGTTGGTGGTCTCCGGCAGCCCGTCGCCGCGGCCGCGGGCGTAGCGGGACACCGCCTCGACCCCGGCCGAGACGAAGACGTCCCCCTCGCCGGCCCGGATCGCGTGGAACGCCATCCGGGTGGTCTGCAGCGAGGAGGAGCAGTAGCGGTTGACCGTGGTGCCGGGCAGGTGGTCGAGGCCGAGCAGGACGGCGACGACCCGGCCCAGGTTGTAGCCCTGCTCGCCGGCGGGTTGCCCGGTGCCGAGCACGAGGTCGTCGATCTGGCGTGGATCGAGCTGCGGTACGGCGTCCAGGGCGGCCCGCACGATCGTCGCGGCCAGGTCGTCGGGGCGTACGTCGGTCAGGGAACCCTTGTTGGCACGGCCGATCGGGGAGCGGGCGGCGGCGACGATGACGGCTTCGGGCATGGCTTCAGACGTCCTCTCCGGAGCATCAATGTGCACCAAGAGTGCGCTTACTTTGAGTCCGCTGTCCATCGAATCCCGGGTGGGAATCGTCACGGTGATTGACGGGCCGGGCGGGCGTTCCTAAAATCAGCACTGTGACTGCAAAATCTGAGCATCCGGTCGACGGTCGCCTCGCCGGTCGGGTGGCCCTGGTGACCGGCGCCAGTCGCGGCATCGGGCTGGCCGTCGCCCGACGCCTCGTCGCCGAGGGCGCCCGGGTCGTGATCACCGGCCGCAAGGCGGCGCCGCTCGCCGAGGCGGTGACCGCCCTCGGCGGCCCGGCGGTGGCCCACGGCGTCCCCGGCGCGGCCGACGACCCCGAACACCGGGCGCGGGCCGTCGCCGAGACGACCGACACCTTCGGCCCGCTCGACATCCTGGTCAACAACGCCGGCACCAACCCGGTGTACGGGCCGCTCACCGAACTCGACCTCGGCGCGGCCCGGAAGATCATGGAGGTCAACGTGCTCGCCGCGCTCGGTTGGGTCCAGCAGGCCCGCGCGGCCGGCTTCGGCGAACACGGCGGTGCCGTGGTCAACCTCTCCTCGGTCTCCGCGTTCAAACCCGCCGCCGGCATCGCCTTCTACGGCATCAGCAAGGCCGCGCTCAACCAGCTCACCGCCGCGCTCGCCGTCGAACTGGCGCCCCGGATCAGGGTCAACGCGGTCGCCCCGGCGGTGGTGAAGACCCGCTTCGCCGCCGCCCTCTACGAGGGGCGCGAGGCCGAGGTCGCCGCCGGATACCCGCTCGGCCGGCTCGGCGAACCGGCCGACGTCGCCGCCGCCGTCGCCTTCCTCGCCGGCCCCGACGCCGCCTGGATCACCGGCCAGACCCTGATCGTCGACGGTGGACTGACCGTCGCCGACCGGGCCGCCGGATGACCCCGGTCGGCCTCGACCTCACCGACGCGGTGGTGGTGGTCACCGGCGGCGGGTCGGGCATCGGGGCCGCCCTTGCCGAACGCTTCGTCGCCGCCGGTGCCCGGGTCGTCGTCAACGACCTGGACCCGGCCGCCGCCGAAGCCGTCGCCGCCCGGACCGGCGCCCTCGCCGTCGCGGGCGACGCCGCCGACCCCGACTTCGTCCACCGGCTCGTCGACCGGGTCTGGACCGAACTCGGCGGCCTGGACCTCTTCTGCGCCAACGTCGGCATCGCTCCCGAAGGGGGAGCCGACGCCCCGGTCGAGGTCTGGACGACGGCCTGGCGGGTCAACGTCATGTCCCAGGTCCACGCCGCCCGCGCGCTGCTGCCCCGCTGGCTCGCCGACGGGCAGGGCCGGCTCCTGGTCACCGCCTCCGCCGCCGGGCTGCTGACCATGCTCGGCAACGCGCCGTACTCGGTCACCAAACACGCCGCGCTCGGCTTCGCCGAATGGCTGCGGGCCAGCTACGAGCACCGGGGGATCGTCGTCCAGGCGCTCTGCCCGCAGGGCGTACGCACCCCGATGCTGGCCCGCTCCGGGCCGATGGGCGGCGCGCTGCTCGACGACGGCGCGCTCACCGCCGACCAGGTCGCCGACTCGGTGCTGGCGGCGATGGCCGACGACCGCTTCCTGGTGCTGCCGCACCCCGAAGTGGCAGACTTCTATCTCCACCGGGCCAGCGACCCGGACCGGTGGCTGAGCGCGATGAACCGCCTGCAACAGCGCCACGAGTCGGCGCCCACCCACGTCCGGCCCGGCGCGGAGGGAGCCGTCATGGGCGAGCGCGGCAAGCCGGCGTCATGAGCGGGCCGGCAGCATGAGCGGGCGGGCAGCATGAGCGGGCCGCCCGGTCTGGACCTCGACCGGCTCCGCGAACACCTCGACCGGCATGCCCCGGGCCTGGTCGCCGGGCACCTGCGGGCCGAACTGCTGGTCGGTGGCCGGTCCAACCTGACGTACGCGGTGACCGACGGGACGTCGCGGTGGGTGCTGCGCCGCCCACCACTCGGACACGTCCTGGCCACCGCACACGACATGACCCGGGAATACCGGGTACTCAGCGCGCTCGGGCCGCCCGGCTTCCCCGTACCGCCGACGGTGCTCCTCTGCCCGGACCCGGCAGTCCTCGGCGCCCCCTTCTACCTGATGGCACACGTCGACGGCGTCATCCACCGGGACCCCGCCGAGCTGGAACGGCTCGGTCCGGACCGGGTACGCGCCCTCGTGCTCGCCCTGGTGGAGGTGCTCGCCGACCTGCACGCCGTCCCGCCGGCCGAGGTGGGGCTGGCCGACTTCGGCCGCCCGCAGGGCTACAACGACCGGCAGGTCCGGCGCTGGAAGCGCCAGCTCGACGCCTCGCGCGGCCGCGACGTGCCGGGCATCGACCACCTGCACGAGCGGCTGGCCGCGGCCGTACCCGCCGGCGGCGCCGGCACGATCGTGCACGGCGATTTCCGGCTGGACAACGTGCTGATCGGCCCGGAGGGCGGGATTCGCGCGGTGCTCGACTGGGAGATGTCGACCCTCGGTGACCCGCTGAGCGACCTGGCACTGATGCTGATCTACGCCGACCGGCCGATGCCCGCCGCCGACGGCCCGACCCGCCCCGCGCTCGCCGTACCCGGTCACCCCGACCCGGCCGAGATCGCCGCGCACTACGCGCGCCGATCCGGCCGCGACACCAGCGGCCTGCGCTGGTATCTCGCCTTCGCCGCCTTCAAGCTCGCGGTGATCCTCGAGGGCGTGCACTACCGGTACGTGCGGGGGCAGACGGTCGGCCCCGGCTTCGAGGGGATCGGGGCGCAGGTCGTCCCGCTGGTCCGGCAGGCACACGAGACCTTGGACGGTTCGGCATGAGCGAGCGTGGCGAGCGAATGGGTTGGCTCAGGTGGGTTCATGACGACTGCGAGCGAAGCGAGCAGGCGGCATGAACTTCGACTTCGATGACCGTACGGAGGAACTGCGGGCCCGGCTGCTCGAGTTCATGGCCGAGCGGATCTATCCGGCCGAGCAGGTCTTCGCCGAGCAGGCCCGGCACTCCGGCTGGTCGCACCCGCCGGTCCTCGACGAACTGCGCGCCGAGGCCCGCCGGCGCGGGCTCTGGAACCTCTTCCTTCCCGGCGCGTACGGCGCCGGCCTGACCAACCAGCAGTACGCCCCGCTCGCCGAGATCACCGGACGCAGTCCCGGCCTGGCCCCGGCCGCGCTGAACTGTGCCGCCCCGGACACCGGGAACATGGAGGTGCTGGCGGAGTTCGGCACCGGGGCGCAGCGCGAGCGGTGGCTGGAGCCGCTGCTGGACGCGCGGATCCGGTCGGCGTTCGCGATGACCGAGCCGGATGTCGCCTCCTCCGACGCGACCAACATCGCCACCCGGATCGAACGCGACGGCGACGAGTACGTCGTCAACGGCCGCAAGTGGTTCATCACCGGGGCGATGAACCCGCTCTGCCAGGTCTTCATCGTGATGGGCAAGACCGACCCGGACGCGCCCCGGCACCGGCAGCAGAGTCAGATCCTGGTGCCCCGGGACACCCCGGGAGTCACCATCCGCCGGGGCATGCACACCTTCGGCTGGGACGACGCCGACCACGGTGGGCATGCCGAGATCGACTTCGTCGACGTACGGGTGCCGGTGGAGAACCTGATCTCCACGGAGGGCTCCGGGTTCGCGATCGCCCAGGCGCGGCTCGGCCCGGGCCGGGTGCACCACTGCATGCGGCTGATCGGCATGGCCGAACGGGCCCTCGAGCTGATGTGCCGCCGGGTCAGCGGCCGGTACGCGTTCGGCGGGCCGCTGGCCGACCAGGGGGTGGTCCAGGACTGGATCGCCGAGGCCCGGGTCCGGATCGAGCAGGCCCGGCTGCTGGTGCTCAAGACCGCCTGGTTGATGGACACCGCGGGCAACAGGGCCGCCCGCACCGAGATCCAGGCGATCAAGATCGTCGTGCCGGAGATGGCCCAGTGGGTGGTGGACCGGGCCATCCAGGCACACGGCGCGGCCGGGGTGAGCCAGGACACCCCGCTGGCGCGGCTGTGGGCGTCGGCCCGGACCATCCGGCTCGCCGACGGCCCCGACGAGGTGCACCGGCGGTCGCTGGCCCGGCGTGAGCTGCGCCGCCACCAGCCGGCGGGCGACTGACCGCCACTACACTGCGGGTGCAGGTTTCGACGGTCGGCGGGAGCACGAGGCGATGACGGACACCGAGGCACCGGTGCGGGTGGATGGACGCACCGCCCGCGCGGAACGCACCCGGGCGGCGATCGTCGACGCGCATCTGGCGCTGATCGGTGAGGGCGACCTGCGGCCGACCGGTGAGCGGATCGCCGAGCGGGCCGGGGTCTCCCTGCGGGCGCTCTGGACCAATTTCAAGGACATGGAGACCCTGTTCGAGGCCAGCGGTGAGCGGGTGCTCGCCGAGCAGCAGGCCGCCCACCGGCCGATCCCGGCGGAGTTGCCGCTGGCCAAGCGGGTGGACGCCTTCTGCCGGCAACGTGCCCGGCTGCTCCAGCTGATCACTCCCTCGGCGCGGGCCGCGCAGTTGCGCGAACCGACCTCGGAGCAGTTGCGCCGTAACCGGGCCAAGCACATCGAACGGCTCCGGGACGAGGTGGGCGAGGTGTTCGCCGTCGAACTCGCCGCGGCCGGGCGGGGCCGCGGGCAACTGCTCAACGCGGTGGTCGCGGCGACGATGTGGCCGGCCTGGTCGATGCTCCGCGACGGGCTGGGGCTCGGCGTCGACGAGGCCCGCCGGACGATGGCCCGTACCGTCACCGCCCTGCTGACCGCCCGCGACTGACCGCCCGCGACCGTCACTCGACCGCGGTGGCGAGTTCGGGTTCGAGCGGTCGGTTGGCGGGGATGTCCCGCCACTGCCTGATGTCGGTGATCAGTCGCGGCGCGGATACCGAGAGGTCGTCGAGGTCGACGGTGACGGCGGCGACGCCGACCATCGGCCCGACGCATCGCCAGGACGTTTCACGTTCGGTGCAGACCGCCTCGTAGTAGCGCATCTCGCGGGACGTACCGGGAATCAACCACCGTTGCTCGTAGACCTCAAGGCCGCTGACGTGGGCGACCCCGCTCTCGTCGAGCCATTCGTCGATCCACGCGCGCAGGGTCTGTGCGATCGTCTGCCACTCCTTCGCCGGCCAGACGGGGCGGACGCGGCCGGCGTGGGCGGACGGGGTGGTGGCCGCCGCCGGCCAGACCTCGACGGTGTGGTGGAACGTCTCCTTCAGGGCCGCGTCCAGGTGCCGCTCGGTGACCCGCAGGACGGGCGGCAGCTCCGGGTCGGGAGCCGCCAGGCCGGCGAGCACGGATGCGTCGACGAGGTTGACGCCGGGGGCGGCGTCCTGGTCGGGAAACCGCCAGTCCTCCCGGCACGGTTGGAGACGGAGCGGCGTACGGTCCACCGGGCCGGCGTCGTCGGCGGCGATCCAGACCACCTCGTGCGACGGCTGCCCGATCTCGTGGACGGCGACCAGTGCGTACCCGCAGCGTCGAAAGGCCGCCACCAGGGTGCGGTAGCGGTCCGCCCGTTCCCGGGCCGCCCGTACGGCGGACCGCAGATCCTCCTCGTCCACGGCGCTGTCGGGCGCGCCGCCGACGTTCACCACGACCGCGGCGTCGGAGTCGTCGCCGAGTGCGAAGACGACCTCGGCGGCGCCGTCGGCCGTTGCCTGCCGTACGGTCACGAGCCGCAACTGACCGGGGTGGGTCTCCTCGGCGAGCGCGGTCACGGCCTCGACGGGGTCGGGAGCGGCCGCGCACCCGGACAGGGCCAGCACCGCCGTCACAGCCACCGCGACCAGGGCGCTGACCGGCCGTCCCGCTCTCCGCCCCATCCGCTCCATCCATCCCGCTCGGGCTCGGGCTCGTTCGGCACCGTGAGTCCGTCGACCCGCACACGGTATCGGCCTAGATCAAGTCTGCTCCCGGGTCTCAGCCGGCCTGGGCGGCGAAGGCCAGCACGACCAGGAACCCGTTGCTCACGGCGTGGGCGATGATCGGTACCCAGAGGTTGCGGTGGTGGTGCAGGAGCCAGGCGAAGAGGAGGCCGGCCAGCAGCGCGCTGACGGTGTTGAAGACGCGGGGCAGGTGGACTACGGCGAAGAAGCCCGCCGACAGGGTGATGGCGGCGACGGCGGGAAGCCGTGCGGCCAGCCCACGGTAGAAGACGCCTCGGTAGAGGACCTCTTCGTACAGGGGGCTGGCGATCGCGCCGAAGGCGAGTGCGAAGACGAACTGTGCCAGCAGGCTCCCGGCGGGGTAGCCCCCCTCACCTCCGCCGCCTTCGACGATCGCCGCCGGAAGCGCCAGGAGCAGGCCGAGGGTCAGGGCCGCCTTGGCCAGCCCCCAGCCGATCGCGGCGCCGACCTGACCGCCTCTCGGGCGGTCCAGCATGAGGGGCTTTCTGATCGCGCCGAACCGGTGCCGGACGACAGCCAGCCCGACGGCCAGCTGTGTGCCGTTGATCAGGGTCCACGCGATGCTCGACGAGGCCATCTCCGACATGCCCAGCCGGGCCGGTCCCTGGGCCAGGAACTCCGCCACCGTCGAGTTGGCGAGGCCGATCCCGACGATGAGCACCACCGCCATGTCGGCGTAGCCGAAGCGCGGGGCGTTGCGTACCGGGGCGGTGTGACCAGGGGACAAGTCGCTCATGACATCGAGATTAGGTGGTTGACCTATTTCGGTCAAATGACCGATCATCTATGATCGCAGCATGCCGAAGGTCGTGGATCACGAGGAGCGGCGACGCCATCTCGGCGCCGCCGCCTGCGTCGTGCTGGGGCGGGTCGGGTCGGTGGGGATGACCGTCCGGGCCGTCGCGCAGGAGGCCGGGATGGCTCTCGCGACCGCCCAGCACTATCTCCCGACCCGGGAGCGCATGGTTCGGGCCGCGATCGACCACCTGGTGGACCGGGTGGTGCGGCGGGCGCGGACGATCCCGGCCGACCCGATCACCCTGGACGTCATCCGGCAGGCGATGTGGCAACTCCTCCCGCTGGACGAGGAGCGCGTCCTCGAGGCGCGCGTCTGGCTGGCGTTGACGGCGGAGGCGCTGGTCGACGAGCAGGTCGCGGCGATCCTGGCGGAGAGTGAGACCGGGTTGCGCGCCAACCTCGAGCGTCTGCTCTCCGCCGGCAAGGTGAACGGCACCGTCGGCTCCCATGTGGACGCGCGGGCCGAGGCCACCGCCTTGACCACGTTGATGGACGGCATCACCGTGCGTGTGCTCACCACCGCTCTCGCGCCGGACGACGCCCGCGATCAGGTCGACGGCTACCTCGCCCGGCTCGCGTCCTGATCGCGGGCGGGTCGGTCCGAGGTGTGAGGGTCGAGGCGTAGGGGCCCGTCGTCGTGCCTCAGGTGAGCGAAATGTCGCCCTCTTCCGATCTCGTTACCAATAGGTAACACTCACTATATGATTGATGCATCGCTAGTGCAAAAATCTGTGCTGCGGGGCCGGAGCGCGGCACGCCGGGCGATCACCGACCTGATCGACGCGGCGGCCACCGGCACCGGCGGCGCCCTGCTGCTGCACGGCGAACTCGGCCTGGGCAAGACCGCACTGCTCGACGACGGCAGCGTGACCGCGGCCGCCCACCCCGCCGGGTTCACCGTCCTCGCCGCCAAAGGGCTGCCCGACGAGGCCGACCTGCCGTACGCCGTACTGCACCGGCTCCTCGAACCCCTCGCCGGACGGATCCCGCCGCTGCCCGGCCGGCAGGGCGACGTGCTCACCCGCGCCCTGGGCGGGGAGGGCTGCCCCGAGCCGGACCGGCTGGTCCTCTGCCGGGCCGTCCTCGGCCTGCTCGGTACGGCCGGCACCGGACGTCCCCTGTTCTGCCGCCTCGACGACACGCACGCCGCCGACCCACCGTCGCTCGACGTGCTCGCCTTCGCCGCCCGGCGGCTGCGCCCGTACCGGGTCGCCATGGTGCTCGCCGGCGACGCGGCGGAGGCGGTCTGCGACGTACCGGCGCTCGGGCTGACCCCGCTCGACGAGACGGACAGTCTGGGCCTGCTCGGCGACCTGGTCCCCGACGGCCTGCCGGCCGACACGGCCGCGGCACTGGCCTGGCTCGCGCGGGGCAACCCGCAGGCGCTCACCGACCTCGCCACCACCCTCACCCCCGCCCAGCGGTACGGCGACGAGCCGCCGCCCACGGCACTGCCCCCCGACGGCGTGCTCGGCCGGTCCTACCGGGACCGGTTGCGCCGGCTTCCCGCCGAAACCCGCTGGCTGCTCCTGCTCGCCGCCGCCGACGAGGCACTCGACCAGTTCGGCCTGGTCCGGGCCGCCGAAGCCTCCGGTACCCGGCTGACCGCCCTCGCCCCGGCGGAGCTCGCCGGCCTGATCCGCGTCGACGCCCACGGGGTCGGCTTTCCGCAGCGACTGCTCCGGACCCTGGCCTACCAACAGGCACCGCTGGCCCGGCGCCGCGCCGCGCACCTGCTCCTGGCCCGGACCATCAGCACCGGACCCGACCAGCGACTGCGTCGGGCCGTACACCTGGCCACCGCCGCCGACGGCCCGGACGAACCGCTCGCCGCCGAACTGGAACGGGCCGCCGCGCACGTCCGCGCCAGTGCCCCCGACCCCGGCGCCGGCCCGTTCCGTACGACCGCCGGCCGACCCGATCCGGCCGGGGGCTACGCGACCGCCTCGGCGGCCCTGGAACGCGCCGCCCAGCTCACCGACGCCCGGACCGGCGCCGCGGCCGATCTCCGGCTCGTCGCCGCGGCCCGGTACGCCTGGCTGGCCGGCGACCCGCAGCGTGCCCGCCGGCTGCTCTTCCGGATCGGCGACACCGGCGCGGACCCGGTGGTGCGGGCCCGGGTCCGGCTGCTGCGCGGCGAGATGGCCCTGCGCACGGGTGTCGCCGGTGACGCACCGGAGCCGCTGCTGGCCGCGGCCGAGGTGCTGGCCCCGACCGATCCCCGGGCGGCCCTCGGCGCGCTGGTACAGGCCGGCGAGGCGGTCTGCCTCTCCGGCGACTACCGCCGGTACGCCGAGATCGCCCGCCGCGCGGCCGCGCTGTGCCGGCCGGACGCCACCGCCGCCGCCCTGGTCGCCCACGAACACATCACCGGCTCCGCCGCGACCTTCGAGGGCCGCCACCGCGACGCGGTCGCCGCCCTGCGCCGGGCGGTCGACCTCGCCGCGTCGCTGGACGACCCCGTCGGGCTTATCGCCGCCAGCGCCGCCGGCCTGCTCGCCGCCGACGACGCCGCCGCCGGCCGGCTCGCCTCCCGGGCCGTGGCCCGGGCCCGGGCCACCGGCGACGTCTCGGCCCTGCCCCGGGCGTTGGAGCTGCTGAGCTACGCCCACTACTGGCTCGACCCGACCGGTCCGGCGGCGGTGGCGGCGGCCCGGGAAGGGCTGGCGGTGGCCGGGGACAGTGGGCAGGACAACTGCGCCGCCAACCATCGGGGCATGCTCGCCCTGCTGGCCGCGATCCGCGGCGACCGGGCCGTGGCACTGCGGCACGGCCAGCCCGGCGCGGGCGCGCACGCCGGCGGGCAGCGGCCCTGGGCGCTGGGCCAGTGGGCGCTGGCGGTGCTGGACCTGACCGAGGGCCGGGCGACGGCCGCCGCCGCCCGGCTGCACGCCCTGGCCCGACCCGGCACCGGCCGGGGCCAACTCGTCGTGCAGGTGATGGCCACGCCGTACCTGGTCGAAGCGGTCGCCCACGCCGACCCGGCGGGACCCGCGACGGCGGCACGGCGGGCGCGGGCACTCCACGCGTCGGCCGTCTTCGACCGCTGGGCCGACGGCACCGGGAATCCGGCCCGCCGGGCCGTGGCGGCCCGCTGCCGCGCACTGCTGGCCCCCCGGGGCAGCGGGGCGGCCGAGGACTGGTTCCGGCAGGCGCTGCGGCTGCACGCGGCGGGCGGGGCGGAGTTCGAGCGGGCGCGTACGGAACTGCTCTTCGGCCGGGAGTTGCGTCGCTCGCGCCGACCCCGGGACGCCCGGGAGCACCTGCGCCGGGCGATGGAGACGTTCCAGCGGCTCGGTGTCGCCGGCTGGGCACAGCAGGCGACGGCGGAACTGCGGGCGGCGGGTGCGGCGGTCCCGGCCCACACCGCCACCGCGCGCCGGCCCGTCGGCGACCCCCGGCCGCCGGGTGGTGCCGTACGCCCGTCGGTCGACGTGCGGACGCTGACCCCCCAACAGTTGCGGATCGCCCGGCTGGTGGGGGAGGGGGCGACGAACCGGGAGGTGGCCGCCTGTCTGCACCTGAGCCCCCGGACCGTCGACCACCACCTGCGCAACATCTTCCACCGGCTCGGCCTGCGGTCCCGGATCGAGCTGGCCCGCGCCCTGCGCTGAGCCGGTGGTCAGTCGAACAGCACCACCGTGCGGGCACCCTCGCCCCGGGCCATCCGGGCGAAGGCGGCCGGCGCCTCGTCCAGTCCACACCGGTCGGTGATCAACGGACCGAGGTCGAGTGACCCGTCGAGCACCGCGGCGGCCAACTCCGGCAGGTGCCGGTCCGGGTCCGAGGACCCGTAGACCGAGGAGCGCAGGGTACGCGCCGAGTGGAAGATCTCCAGCGCGCTCAGTTCGACCAGGTCGTCCTTGCCGCCCATCCCGACCACGGTCACCTGGCCGCCGCGCCGGGCGGCCCGCCAGGCGGTGCGGATCGTGGTGGCCCGGCCGACGCATTCGAAGGCGTGGTCGACCCCGCGCCCGCCGGTCAGCGTCCGGACCTGTCGGGTGAGGGTGTCGTCGGCGACCAGGAAGTCCGTGGCCCCGGCGGCCATCGCCAGCTCACGCTTGGCCCCGGCGAGGTCGGCGGCGACGACGCGTCCGGCACCGGCCGACGCGGCGGCGATCACCGTGGCCAGGCCCACCCCGCCGAGCCCGAGAACCAGCACGGACTCACCCGGCGCGACGGCGGCGGTCCGGGTGACGGCACCGACCCCGGTCAGGACGGCGCAGCCGAGCAGGGCGGCCGATTCGAACGGCAGCCCGGCCGGCACGGCGATCACCGCCCGTTCGCCGACCACCACCTCCTCGGCGAGTGCGCCGAGGCCGAGGGTGACGTGCAACGGATCGCCCCCGGCGGTCCGGCCCCGGGCCACCGACGGGGTGCCCGCCTCGGCACAGAGCCACGGTTCGTCGTGCCGGCAGGGCCAGCACCCGCGGCACGGCGGTGCCCAGTTCAGCACCACGTGGTCGCCGACACCGACCCGGCGTACGTCGGCGCCGACCTCGGTCACCAGCCCGGCGGCCTCGTGCCCGAGCACGAGCGGGTACGTCGGGGTGACCGTCCCGTTCGTCATCGACAGGTCGGAGTGGCAGACCCCGGCGGCGCGGACCCGGACCCGGACCTCGCCCGGCCCGGGGGCGGGCAGTTCGATGTCGGTGACCGTGGGCGGCGCGCCGACGCCGGCGACGACCAGCGCCCTCATCGCTGGATCGACTTGAGCTGGGTGAACTCGGCGAGCCCGTGCACGCCCAGTTCGCGGCCGATCCCGGACTGCTTGTAGCCGCCGAACGGGGCGAGCGGGTTGAAGGAGCCGCCGTTGACGTCCACCGAGCCGGTGCGGATCCGGCGTGCGACGGCGAGCGCCCGTTCCTCGTCGCCGGCGAAGACCGCGCCGGCGAGGCCGTACCGGGAGTTGTTCGCGATGGCGACGGCCTGGTCGGTGTCGTCGAAGGGGATGACCGCCAGGACCGGTCCGAAGACCTCCTCCTGGGCCAGGGCGCTGTCGGGGTCGACGTCGGCGATGACGGTCGGCGCGACGAAGTGGCCCCGGTCGGGGACCGGCGCGTCCGGACCGCCGGTGACGAGCCGGCCGCCGTCGGCGAGGCCGCGCGCGATGTGTTTCCGTACGCGGTCGCGTTGGGTGGCGGAGACCAGCGGTCCGAGCCGGGTGTCCGGGTCGAAGGGATCGCCGAGCCGGTATCCGGCGGCGATGTCGGCGGCCAGTTCGAGGGCTTGCGCGTAGCGGGTGCGGTGCACGAGCATCCGGGTCCAGGCGGTGCAGGTCTGGCCGGAGTTGACGAAGCAGTTGCCGATGCCGGCCTTCACGGCGGTGGTGAGGTCGGCGTCGTCGAGGATGATGTTCGCCGACTTGCCGCCGAGTTCGAGTGCGACCCGGGCGATCCGGTCGGCCGCCAGGTGCGCGATCTGCCGGCCGACGGCGGTGGAGCCGGTGAAGGAGACCATGTCCACGTCCGGGTGCCCGGCGAGGGCCGCGCCGACCACCGGACCGGTCCCGGTGACCAGGTTGACCACCCCGGGCGGCAGCCCGGCCTCGTCGATCGCGTCGAAGAGCTGGTAGGCGACCAGCGGGGTCAGTTCGCTGGGCTTGAGTACGACGGTGCAGCCGGCGGCGAGGGCGGCGGCGAGCTTGGCGACCACCTGGTGCAGCGGGTAGTTCCACGGGGTGATGGCGCCGACGACGCCGACCGGCTCGCGCAACACCAGGGAGTTGCCGATGGTCTCGGCGGGGGCGGGCTGCCGGGCCAGGTCGGCGTAGCCACGCAGCACCCGCAGCGGGAGTCCGACCTGGACCCGGGCGGCGAACTTGCGCGGGCTGCCGAGTTCGCGGCCGATGGTCTCGGCGAGGGCGTCGGCGCGGGAGGCGAGTGCGTCGTGCAGCCGGTCGAGCGCCGCGGCCCGGTCGGCCGGGCCGGTGTCGGCCCAGCCGTCGAAGGCGGCGCGGGCCGCGGCGACGGCCCGGTCGACGTCGGTGGCGGTGCACGCCGGGATCTCGGCGATGGTCTCCTCGGTGGCCGGGTTCTCCACCGGGATCGTCCCGGTGCCCTCCGGCCGCACCCATCGACCGCCGAGGTGGATTTCGGTACGGGTGAGCTGCATCGGTGGACCTCTCACTCGGGTGAGTGGGCAGCGGTGCCGTCTGGCGGCAATAACTAGCGCCGCAAGTTTTCCGACTGTAGCGCCCGCCGCCTCACCGATCCATAGGCCGGGCGAGTTTCTCGTAGTCGGTCGAGAGGCCGTCGATGAGCGCGTCCAGGCCGAGGGCGAACGCCCCGTCGTCGACGCTGCGCTGGTGTTCGGCGAGCCGGTGTGCCTGGCCGAGGTGGGGGTGTCCGTCGTAGAGCGCCGGATCCTCGATGAAGCCCTTCGCGAACGAGCCGAGGGTGGAGCCGGTGACCAGGTAGCGCATCAGCGCGCCGATGTGGGTGGCCTTCGCCGGCGGCCAGCCCGCGTCGACCAGTCCTCCGTAGACGGCGTCGGCCATCCGTAGCGCCGCCGGCCGCCGGCCCGGCCCCTGGGCGAGGTACGGGACGATGTTCGGGTGCGCGAGCAGCGCCTCGCGGTAGGACATCGCCCAGAGTCGCAGCGCCGCCCGCCATTCGTGCGTACGGAAGAACGAGACGTCCACCTCGGCGATGATCGTGTCGGCGACCGCGTCCAGGATCTCGTCCTTGGTCGCGAAGTGGTTGTAGAGCGAGGGGCCGCGGACCCCGAGTTCGGTGGCGAGCCGGCGGGTGGAGAACCCGGCCAGCCCCTCGGTGTCGATGAGTCGGGCGGCGGTGGCCACGATTCGTTCCCGGCTGAGCAGGGCCTTGCTGGGACGCGGCATCGGTCGGTCTCCTCCGGAACGGGTGCGCAAGGAACTCTTCCACATTCGGGTCTGGACGAGATAAAACTTGCAGCGCTAGTTTAATGTCCATGGATCTGAGCCTCTCGCCCGAACAGGCCGCCGCGCGTCAGCTCGCGGCCGAGTTCGTCGATCGTGAGGTGGCGCCGTACGCCGCCGCGGCCGACCGCGCCGAACAGGTCGACCCGGCCGTCGTCGGGAAGCTCGGCGACCTCGGCTTCCTCGGGCTGACCATCGACGAGGCGGACGGCGGCTCCGGCGGCGACCATCTGACCTACTGCCTGGTGCTGGAGGAACTCGGCCGGGGCGACCCGTCCGTACGCGGCATCGTCTCGGTCTCCCTCGGCCTGGTCGCCAAGTCGATCGCCGCCCACGGCACACCCGGGCAGAAGGCCCGCTGGCTGCCCGGACTCTGCGCCGGCGACCTGCTCGGCGCCTTCGCGCTCACCGAACCCGATGTCGGATCCGACGCCGCCGCACTGCGTACCCGGGCCGAACGCGCCGGTGACGACTGGCTGATCAGCGGGGCCAAGGTGTTCATCACCAACGGCACCCGCGCCGACGTCGTCCTCCTCTTCGCCCGTACCGGCGGCCCCGGCCCGCGCGGCATCACCGCCTTCCTGATCCCCGCCGACAGCGCCGGCCTGACCCGCCGCCCGATCCACGGCAAACTCGGGCTGCGCGGCCAGGACACCGCCGAACTCGCCCTCGACCGGGTCCGGGTGCCCGACAGCGCCCGGCTCGGCGCCGCCGGCGCCGGCTTCGACCTGGCGCTGCGCGCCCTGGCCAAGGGCCGGATGTCGGTCGCCGCCGGCTGCGTGGGCATCGCCCAGGGCAGCCTGGACGCCGCACTCGGCTACGCGGCCCAACGGGAACAGTTCGGCAAACCGATCGCCGGCCACCAACTCGTGCAGCAACTGATCGCCGAGATCGCCGTCGACACCGCCGCCGCCCGGCTGCTCGTCTGGCAGGTCGCCGACCTGATCGACCGTGGACAGCCCTTCGCCACCGAGTCGTCGGTGGCCAAACTCTTCGCCACCGAGGCCGCCGTCCGCGCCGCCAACAACGCACTCCAGGTCTTCGGCGGGTACGGCTACGTCGACGAGTACCCGGTCGGCAAGTACCTGCGCGACGCCCGCGTCGCCACCCTCTACGAGGGCACCAGCCAGATCCAGCAACTCCTCATCGGGCGGGCGCTCACCGGCGTCAGCGCCTTCAAGTGACAACCACCAGGGAGAGCCCCGTGAACAGATTCGCCGACCGGGTCGCCATCGTCACCGGCGCCGCCCAGGGGATCGGTGCCGCCACCGCCCGCCGGCTCGCCGCCGAGGGAGCCGCCGTCGCGGTCGTCGACCTCGACCCCGAGCGGAGCGAACTCGTCGCCGACGAACTCACCGCCGCCGGCGGCCGGGCGATCGGCATCGGCTGCGACGTCACCGACGCCGACGCGGTCGAGGCGATGACCCAACGGGTGGTCACCGAACTCGGCGGACCGCACATCCTGGTCAACAACGCCGGCATCACCCGCGACAACCTGCTCTTCAAGATGTCGGCCACCGAATGGAACGCGGTGCTGAACACCAACCTGACCAGCATGTTCCACTGCTGCCAGGCGGCTCAGAAACACATGGTCGCCGCACGCTACGGCCGGATCGTCAACCTGAGCAGCCGCTCCGCGCTCGGCAACCGCGGGCAGGTCAACTACGCCGCGGCCAAGGCCGGGGTGCAGGGGCTCACCGCCACCCTCGCCATCGAACTCGGGCCGTACAACGTCACCGTCAACGCCGTCGCTCCCGGCTACGTCGCGACCGCGATGACCGCCGCCACCGCCGTCCGGGTCGGCGCCACCCCCGAGGACCACCAGCGGACGGTGGCCGACCTGACCCCGCTGCGCCGGGTCGGCCAACCGGAGGAGATCGCCGCCGTGGTCGCCTTCCTGGCCAGCGACGACGCGTCGTACGTCAGCGGCCAGACCCTCTACGTCAACGGCGGCGCCCGCTGACCGCCGGCACCGACGAACACGCCAGGAGGAGACCGTGGACTTCGCACCGAGCGACGAGGAGCGGGCGATCCGGGACACCGCCCGGGAGTTCATCAACCGGGAGATCATGCCGCTGGAGCCGGAGGTGCTCCGCCGCGAACGTGCCCACCTGCCGGGCCTGGAACCCGGCCAGCTACGCGAGCTGCAGCTGCGGGCCCGCAAGTTCGGCTTCTGGGGCCTCGACACCCCCGACGAGTACGGCGGGATGGGCCTGCCGGCCGTCACCCAGTCACTGGTCTGGACCGAGCTGGGGCGCACCTTCGTCCCGTTCCGGTTCGGCGGCGAGGCCGACAACATCCTCTTCCACGCCAACGAGGAGCAGAAGCGCGAATACCTGCTGCCGACCATCGAGGGCGAACGCCGCTCCTGCTTCGCCATCACCGAACCCGGCGCCGGCTCCGACGCGGCCAACATCCGCCTCACCGCCCGCCGCGACGGCGACGACTGGGTCCTCGACGGCGAGAAGACCTTCATCACCGGCGGCAACGAGGCCGACTTCGCCATCGTCATCGCGGTCACCGACCGCGACCGCGACGTCCGCCGGGGCGGCAGCACCGCCTTCCTCGTCGACCGCGACATGGGCTGGCGCTCGGAGTTCATCCAGACGATGGGGGAGGGCGGCCCGGCCGCGTTGGTCTTCCAGGACGTCCGGGTACCGGCCCGCAACGTCCTCGGCGAGGTCGGCCAGGGCTTCGCGCTGGCCATGCAGTGGATCGGCAAGGGCCGGTACGTCATCCCGTCGCACGCGCTCGGCATCGCCGAACGCGCGCTGGCCATGGCGATCGACCACGCGAACACCCGGCACACCTTCGGCCGGCCCATCGGCGACAACCAGGCCATCGCCTGGATGCTCGCCGACTCCGAGACCGAACTGGAGGCGGCCCGCTGGCTGGTGCTGCGCGCCGCCTGGACCGTCGACGCCGGACTCGACCCGAGGCACGCCTCGTCGATGGCGAAACTCTACGGCGCCGGCATGGTCAACCGGGTGGTCGACCGGGTGATGCAGATCCACGGCGGCATGGGCTACACCCGGGAACTGCCGATCGAACGCTGGTACCGGCAGGCCCGGCTGCTGCGCATCTTCGAGGGCACCGACGAGATGCAACGACTCATCATCTCCCGCGACCTGCTGCGCGGCTACACCAAGCTCGGAGGGCACCTCGCGTGAGAACCTTCGGATCGCCTGCCGAACTCGCCGCCGCGGTCGGCGACATCCTCGGCCCCGGGCGGTGGCACCCGGTCGGTCAGGACCGGGTCGACCTCTTCGCCGACGCCACCGACGACCACCAGTGGATCCACGTCGACCCGCGCCGGGCCGCCGCCGGACCGTTCCGTGGCACCGTCGCCCACGGCTATCTCACCCTCTCGCTGCTGCCGGCCCTGGTCCGCGACGTCTACCGGGTCGACGGGGTGCGGATGGGGGTCAACTACGGGCTGAACCGGGTACGGTTCCCGGCCCCGCTGCGCACCGGTGGCCGGATCCGGGCCAGCGTCCGGATCGACGCGGTGACCGAGGCGGCCGGTGGGCTCCAGGTGGTCAAGACCGTCACCGTGGACAGCGACGGCGGCGGCAGACCGGTCTGCGTGGCCGAGACGGTCAGCCGCCTCTACCTCGCCGGGGAGGAGTCGTGACCAGCCTCTCGCTCGCCACCGTGCTCGCCGAATCCGCCCGGCGGCACCCCGCGAAGGTCGCCGTCGTCGACGGCGACACCCGGGTCACGTACGCGCGGCTGTGGCACGAGGCCCGCACCTACGCGGCCGGCCTGCGTGAACTGGGCGTACGGCCCGGCGACACCGTCGCCCTGCTCGCGCCGAACGTGGTCGACTTCCCGCGCGCCTACTACGGGGCGCTCGCGGCCGGCGCGGTCGTGGTTCCGGTGCACCTGCTGCTCACCGCCGACGAGGCCGCGTACGTGCTCCGCGACAGCCGGGCCGACCTGCTGGTCTGCCACGCCAGCCAGCTCGCGATGGGCGCGGCGGCCGCCGAACGGGCCGGCATCCCGCTGGTCACCGTCGGCGCGGTGGCCCCGGTGCCCGCCCAGCGTCCCGCGCCGCCGGTCCGGCGCCTGGAGGACCTGTGCGCCGGACTCGAACCGGTGCTGTCGTACGTCTCCCGTGGCGCCGAGGACCCGGCGGTGATCCTCTACACCAGCGGCACCACCGGCGAGCCGAAGGGCGCCGTGCTGACCCATCTCAACCTGGTGATGAACGCCATGGTGAACGTCTTCGACGCCAACGACGCCCGACCGACCGACGTGGTGCTCGGCTGCCTGCCGCTGTTCCACACCTTCGGGCAGACGGTGGCGATGAACGGCACCTTCCGCATCGGCGGCACCCTGGTGCTGCTCGCCCGGTTCACCGGCCCCGCCGCGCTGGACCTGATGGTCCGCGAACGGGTGGACGTCTTCCACGGCGTGCCGACGATGTACATCGCGCTGCTGGAAGCCGCCGCCGGCCGCGACGAGCTGCCCCGGCCGCGGCTGTGCGTCTCCGGCGGCGCGTCACTGCCGGTCGCCGTACTCGAACGCTTCAACACCGCCTTCGGCACCACGATCTTCGAGGGGTACGGCCTGTCGGAGACCGCACCGACCGCGACCACCAACCAGCCGCACTTCGGCACCCGCGCCGGCACCGTCGGGCATCCGATCTGGGGCGTCGAGGTCGAGATCGCCCGCCCGGAGGTTCCGGATCGCGTCGAGCTGCTGGGCGTCGGTGAGCTGGGCGAGATCGTCATCCGCGGGCACAACGTCTTCGCCGGATACCTCGGCCGTCCGGAGGCGACCGCGGAGGCGGTCGTCGACGGCTGGTTCCGCACCGGTGACCTCGGCACCCGCGACGCCGACGGGTTCGTCACCATCGTCGACCGGACCAAGGACGTGGTGATCCGGGGCGGGTTCAACGTCTACCCCCGCGAGGTCGAGGAGGTGCTCGCCCGGCACCCGGCGGTCGCCCAGGTCGCCGTGATCGGCGTACCGGACCCGGTGCACGGTGAGGAGATCTGCGCCGTGGTCGTGCCCGACCCGGCGGCCGACCCGCCACCGGACGGGGAGGAACTGATCGCCTGGGCCCGCGAGCGGCTCGGCCGGCACAAGTATCCGCGCCGGATCCGGTTCCTCGAACGGCTGCCGCTCGGGCCGAGCCACAAGGTGCTGAAACGGCAGCTGCGCCGCACCTTCGCGGCGGAACACCGGTGACGTCACGAACCGCGCTCGCCGCAGCGGGTGCGCAGGCTCCGCGCCAGGGTGGGGATCATCACCGCCGCGGGGACGAGATGCAGCCCGAGGAGGGCGGCGATGGTGGCGGTGTTCGCCCCGGCGAGGAAGGGCGGGACCATCGAGATCGCGGTCAGCGACACCGCCGTCCACACGAATCGCCGGGCGGGGTGGGCGCTCCAACGAAGAAGAGCGACGGCGATGACGATGCCAACGACCGAGAAGAAGCCGGTCACGACGGCGAACCCGGCCAACGGGATCGTCTCGCCGCTGTCGGAGACTGCGAAGTCGACGCCAACGGCCCGGGCAAGCGCGGCGGCGAGGGTGGTGGCCACCGTCGCCACGAGCGCGGCGATGAAGCCGGTGACGGCGAGCCCGCCGAGTCGGACGGGGTGGCTGGTCCGGCCCGGTGCCGGGCTCGCGGCGACCCCGGTGTCATTCATGCTGTTCACGTTGTTCCTCCACCATTCGGTAACCGTCGTACGGGGTGTGTCGACCGGCAGGTGCCGGTCCTGGTCCCGGGATGACGACGCGCACCCTCGCCCGGCGACGGCCGGGTCGCGCGGGGCGCGGACGCCGAACCGGACTACTCCGTGCCGTCCGCCGGCAGGCGCTCCGGCAGCCCGAGCCGCGCGAACTGGTCGTCGTGGAACGTGACGATCTCGGTGATCGCCCCGCCCGTGACGCGCAGGACGTCGATCGTCAGTGGCAGGTACGCCCCCTCCGGCTTCCGCCGGTGGTAGAAGGCGACGGCCGGCTGCCGGTTCACGGAGGTAGGGACGGCGCGCAGGTGCTTCATGCCCTCGAAGCCGCTCTCGATCCAGTCGTTCACCACCGCGTCGCGGCCGACGTACAGGCCGGGCGTGGGCGGCATCGAGCAGCGGACGTCGTCCCGCAGCAGTGCGGCGAGCCTGTCGACGTCCGTGGCCACGCTGGCGTCGGTGTAGCGGCGCACCAGTTCGCGCGTCCCGGCGTCCTCCTCGCCGCCGGTCCAGTCCTGCCGCTCGGCGGGCAGGTGCTCCCGCATGCCGGCGCGGGCCCGCTGCAACGCGCTGTTCACGGAGTTGACGGAGTCCCCGAGGAGTTCCGCGACGTCCTTCGCCGGCCAGCCGAGCACGTCCCGCAGGATCAGTACGGCCCGCGGACGCGGCGCGAGGTGCTGGACCGCGACCAGGTAGGCCAGCTCGATCGTCTCCCGCGCGACGGCGACGGTCTCCGGCTCGTCCGCGTCGCCCGCGGGCAGTTCGTCGAGCAGCCGGTCCGGGTAGGGCTGCAGCCACCGCACCTCGCCGCCGGTCGCGGGCTCCGGGCGGCACCTGGCGAGCAGGTCCAGGCAGGCGTTGGTGGCGATCCGGTACAGCCAGGCCCGGAACGTCGACCGCCCCTCGAAGGTCTCCCGCCGCCGCCAGGCACGCAGGAACGTCTCCTGCACGGTGTCCTCGGCGTCCTCGAACGACCCGAGCATCCGGTAGCAGTGCACGTGCAGCTCCCGCCGGTGCCGCTCCGCCAGCCCCGAGAACGCCGGCTCGTCGACCTCGCCCAGACCACTCACGCCCAGCTCCTCCAGCCGTGTGTCCGCACTCATCACGTCATCCCTCCGCCTTGTCGTGTCCCGTCGTACGTATGACGGGTGCGGGCCCGACAACTCATCACCAGGGGCGGTCGGCATGGCTGGGCAGGGGCTGCCGGCCGGGGTCGAGTCGGCGCCGGCGGGATCGGCACTGGTGGCGGAGGGTGGGTGGACGGCCGGCCCGGCGGCGTGGTGGAGGAAGGCCGACGCGAGGGGGCCGAGGTCGTCGGTGCGCCAGACCAGCGCGTAGTCGAAGGTGGGGCGTCCGGCGATGGGTACGCAGGTGAGACCGGGGCGTGGATAGAGCTGCCCGGTCTGGGCGCCGACGACGGCGACGCCGTGGCCGGAGGTGACGTAGGCGAGCATTTCCTGGAAGCCGGGCAGGAACGTGATTCTGGCCGTCGGCCAGGCGATGGGGAGATGGTGCTCGATCCAGTAGTCGGGGAGGCCCTGCGCGAAGAGGAAGTTCTGTTCGGCCAGATCGGCGGGTGCGACGTGGGCGCGCCGGGCCAGGTGGTGGTCGGTGGGGACGGCGAGCAGTGCCGCTTCGGACAGCAGCACCGGCCCGACGGTGAGGTCCGGTTCGGTGACCGGCAGCGGCAGGACCGACAGGTCGACTTCACCGCGGCGTAGCGGCCCGCACAGGTCGGCCAGGGCGGTCTCGCGGATGGTGACCCGGCAGTCGGGTGTGCGGGTGTGGAAGGTGTCGACCAGGGTCAGGACGTGGCGCGCGACGGCGGCGGACATGTAGCCGAGGTGGAGTTCGCCGGTGGTGCCGTGGCCGGCGGCGATCGCCCGCGCGATCGCCGTCTGGACCTGGGCGTAGGCCGGGCCGAGTTCGTCGAGGAGCTGTCGGCCGAGGGGGGTGAGGTCCACCCGGCGGGTGGTTCGGGTGAACAGCGGCGCCCCCAACCGGCGCTCGATCTTCTTGATCGTTTGGCTGATCGAGGCCGGGGCCGCCCGCAGACGCTGGGCGGTGCGAGCGAAATGCAGTTCCTGGGCCAGTGCGAGGAACACCTCGATGTCCTGCCGTTCCATTCCATGATTGTTCAGCCCGGCTGAACAATCATGCAAATTCTCGCTGTTGATCGCGCCGCCTCCGGCTGACCAGGATGGCCCTGACAGCACGAACGGGAGGCGTGATGGCAGGCGAACCGGTCGACCTGAACAGCCGACGGGTGGGGGGAGCGTCGATGTGGGCCACCGTGCCGCGCCTGCTCGCGCAGCACCACTACCTCGTCCTCGGTACCGCGGACAGCGAGGGCCGCCCGTGGGCCACCCCGGTGTTCTACGCGGCCGACGGCGAGCACCGGATCCTGTGGGTGTCCGCACCCGACAGCCGGCACTCCCGCAACATCGCCGCGCGTCCCGAAGTGGCGATCACCGTCTTCGACACGCACGCGCCTATCGGCGGAGCGGAGGCGCTCTACCTGGAGGCGACCGCTGAACCGGTCCCCGACGATGCCCGTGCCGCGGCCCTCGCCGTGCTCAACACCCGGCTGCCAACCAGTCACCAGTTGGGCCCGGACGACCTCGAACCAGCGGGACCGTTACAGGTCTACCAGGCCGCCATCGCCAGGCATTTCATACTCATCCGGGGCGGTGACACCCGGTTCGACAACGTCACCGACGCCCGGCTCGCGGTCACCCCACCTGATCCCGGCACACCGATATCCCCCGACCGGCCGGTCTAGGGCGCTCGCATCCGCTTGCATGGCAGGTGAGCCACGACGGAAGGAGAACGGGCATGGGCAAGCTGATCTACTCGATGATCACGTCCCTCGACGGCTACGTGAGTGACCCGGACGGCAAATTCGACTGGGGCTTCCCCGAACAGGAGTTGCACGAGTTCGTCAACGAGTTGTCGCGCTCGTTCGGAACGTACCTCTACGGTCGCCGGATGTACGAGACGATGGTCTACTGGGAGACCGCGCACACCCTGCCCGATCCGCCCCCGTTCATCCTGGAGTACGCCCGGGCCTGGCAGGCCGCCGACAAGGTCGTCTACTCCACGACGCTGAACGAGGTCGCCAGCACACGGACGCGGATCGAGCGGACGTTCGACCCGGACGCGGTGCGCGCCCTGAAGGCGGAATCCGATCTCGACATCACCGTCGACGGGCCCAACCTCGCGGCGCAGGCGGTTCGTGCCGGACTGGTCGACGAGTTCCAGCTCTACGTCGCGCCGGTCATCGTCGGTGGCGGCAATCCGTTCTTCCCCCCGGTGCGCGTCGACCTCGAACTGCTCGACGAGCGCCGCTTCGGCAACGGTGTCGTCTACCTTCGATACGGCGTACGGCACGACGCCTAGCCGGGCGGCAGCCCGGCCGTCACTGGCGGGGGAGCAGCGGCCCGAGCGGGCCGAGGTCCAGGTTGAGGTCCTCGGGGGACAGCCCGAAGTGCTCCCGCAGCTCGGTCATCTGTTCCTCCAGCGCCATCAGCGTCGCACCGACCCGCTCGATCTGCTCCTCGGTGAGGTCGCCCTGGTCGATCCGGCGCAGGGCCTGGCGCTCCATGAGCTGCCGCAGCAGCTCGATGATGGTCAGCACCAGGCCGCCGAGGCCACGCTCGATCCCGTCCCGGTCGACGTCCACCCGTGGCCCGAGCGGCCGAACCGTCGGAACGTCCGGCTCTTCTACCCTGTCGGCCCCGAGATGGGGCGGGTCTACCCTGTCGGCCCCCAGGTGGGGCGTGTCTACCGTGTCGGCCCCCGGCTGGGGCGTGTCTAGCCTGTCGGCCCCCGGCTGGGGCGGGTCTACCATGCCGGCCCCCCGCCGGAGCGGGTGGCGTGGTCCACGGGGTCCGCCACCTCGCCGTCGACGACCGCCCCGGCGCCGCCCCCGCCGGACGCCGTCCCGGACGTTGCCTCGGCGGCACCGGCGCTGGCCCGTACCGACGCGAGCAACGCCCGCAGCGACACGTGCACCAGGTCGACATCGGCGATGGACAACGCCAGCTCACCGCTGACCACGACGCCCTTGCCGAGCACCCGGTCGAGCAGGTCCACCAGCGCGATGGGTCGGTAGTCGGCAGCCCCACCGGGGCCACCGGGCACCATCTCGGTCATCGGGTCGCCGCCTTCCGCTCGTCGGTCGCGGTGAACGAGTACGGCGGCCAGGGGCCGGTCAGCTCGACGGTGACCCCGGGATGCCGTGGGGCCAGCTCCCGGACCAGGTCGGCGAAGTCGTCCGCCCGGTCCGCGTCGACCAGGTAGGCGCCGTTCAGCACCATCCACTCCGGACGGCCGCTGAGCCGGCCGTCCTGCGGCGGGTGGTGCCGGGCCTCGAGGGACCGCCCGGCGAGCGCGGCGTGCAGCCGGTCGGCGTCGGCCGCGGCCGTCCGTTCGGCGGTCTCGGTCGCCGTCATCCGCGCCCGCTTGCGCATCAGGTACGCCCGTCCGGCGCCGCCGCCGGCACCCGCCGGCTCGGCCGGAGCCGTCGGAGCCGGCACCGCGTACGCCTTGACGCCCCACTCGATGCGGCCCTCGACCCGGTCGAGGGCGGCGGTCAGGTCGTCGTGGTGCTCGGTCAGCATGGCCGCCACCCGCGCGTCGTCGAGCTGGACGGTGGCCAGCCGGGCCGGTACGACCGGACCGAGGCGGGCCACCGCGTCGGCGACCTCGTGGTGTGTTCGGGCGACGCTGGTGAGCCAGTCCAGGTTCTCGAGGTTGCGCCGCAACGCCTCCTCGCCGTACTCGGCCAGGTCCACGGTGGCGACCACGGCGACCAGACCGGCCGCCCCGACGGCGCGTACCGGCGCCCCACCGACCCCGGTGATGCCGGCCAGCCGGTCGGCGGACAGGCCCCGGCTGACCGCGTGCACCCAGGTTCCGTGTTCGCTCATCGGGTCTCCTCCCGCCGGGCGTCCAGGCGCCCCTCGTCGCGTACCGGTTCCGCCTCCACCGCCCGCCGGTCACCGTCGGATTCGATCTCGTTCCCGGTCGGCGCGGCCCCGACCTCCGGTCCGCGCGGGCGGCTGGACAGGAACGGATCGCGTTCCCACCAGTCGATGCCCATCTCCCGGGCGGTGTCCACCGAGGCCACCACGAGGCGCAGCTTGATGGTGAGCAGTTCGATGTCGAGCAGGTTGATCCGGATGTCGCCGGCGATCACCACACCACGGTCGAGCACCCGTTCGAGGATGTCGGCGAGGTTGGTCGGATCCTGCCCACGGGGTTGCAGGGTGCTCATCGCCCGCTCACCGGTCCCCGCCGGTATCGCCGCGACCCCGGGCGTAACGGCGGACGCGCCGGTAGCCGAGCAGTTCGCCGTCGTCGTCCAGATCCGCCACGTACACCGCGAGGATGTCGCCGGACGACGGGACCCGGCGGTCCTCGACCACCTCGACGCCGACCGTCCAGCCGGACCCGCCGCGTTCCAGCGACGTGATCCCGATCGGCGCCTTGCCGGTCAGCTCGGCGACGTACTCCAGGCCGGCGCGGGCGGCCCGGCTGGCCGGCAGCCCCGACCGGGACTCCGGCCGGCCGGTGTCGTCGCGGTCGGTGTCGTCGAAATCGGTGTCGTCCGGCTCGGCGTCGTCATCGTCGTACGCCGGCCCGTCCCCGTCCTGCTCGTGCCGCAGCCGGTCGTCGTCGGCCTCGTCCCGATAGCGTTCGCCGCGCGACCGCCGGGTCGCCGACCGGTCCGCTTTCGAGGTGGGCATGGTTACCTCCGTTGTTGCCGGTTGGTCAGCCGACCAGCCGGTCGATGATCTGCTGTTCGGCCGCGGCCAGTTCCTCGTCGGACAGTTCGCCGGCGGCGGCCGCCGCCGACAGCTCCTCGAGTTGCCGCTGGACGGTGGCCGGGTCGTACAGCTCCTGCTCGGCTTGGTCCCGCAGCACCCTGGCCAGTCCGACGAGACCGTGCACGGGGGCCAGGGGCAGGCTCAGGATGGGGCCCAACACCGACTCACCCCCGGTCCAGCAACCGGTCGACGAAGTCGTACGGCGCCTGCGGGCCGATCAGCCGGACCGTGGCCCGCTGTTCCTGCTCGGCGGCGATCCGCCCCACCCCGTCCTCGAACTCGGCCTGCCGGTCGGTCTCCACCAGGAAGACCAGGTGCGCGGCGTCGAACTCCGACGTCGGCGGCCGGGTGCCGGCGGTGACCGCCACCGGCGACAGCTCCGCCAGCAACTGCTCGGTGTCGGCGGCCCGCCGGGCCTCGACCTCGGCGTTGATTACCTCGCCGAGCCGGATACGGACGTCGCGCAGCGCCTCGGCGGGCTGCCCCTGGAGTTGGTCGCGCAGGTCCGCCGCCTCCGCGTTGCCGGCGAGGACCTCGGACAGTACGGCCCGCTCCACGTATCGCAGCCGGACGACGTACTGGGCCACGCCCTCCAGCCGGTCGAGCGCCCGCCGGTAGTCGTCGTGCCGGTCGGCGAGGAGGTCGGTTACGGCTTCCTCGTCGCGGGCCACCGTCCCGAACCGTACGGGCAGCACCGGCGCGGCCAGCGTCACCCCGTCCAGCAGGGTCTGGTACGCCCGCAGGTCGTCGGGACGACCCAGCGGCCGGTCCAGCGGAACGTCGCTGACCAGGGCGGCGACGTCGCCGTGCACGACGACGGAGACCGGCGCCGCCGGATCGCCCACGCCCCGGGCGTCACCGGTCGGCTCCACGTCGGCGGGCACCAGGCCGTAGATGAAGAAGCCGTTCGTGTCGGGACCCGCCTCGCGGGTGTCGACGGACATGGTCACCGGTCCTCCCGTCGCTGGCGGCGCGGAGCGCGCTCGCGGTCGTTGTCGTCGCGGCCGCCGCCGACCAGTTCGCCGAGGGCGTCGCCGGCCTTGTCCAGGAAGTTGCCCTTCGGGCCCTGGACGACCTCCGGCAGGCCCCGACCGGCCTGCGAGCCGTCGAGGGTGAGCCGGTTGGTCGCCTCCGCGAAGCGGAGGTACGTGTCGACGCTGGCGACCACGATCCGCGCGTCGATGGTCAGCAGCTTGATCCCGACGATGCCGACCGACACGTGTGCGTCGATCACCACGCCCTTGTCCAGGATCGTGCCGACCACCTCGGCGAGGTCCGAGGCGGATCCGCGCTGGACTCCACCACCGCCGGATTCCTGTACTGCCATGGTCATCGCCGGTCACCTCCAGAGGCGCGGTCACGGTTGCCGCGCTGTCGGGGCGGTCGGGACCGCCCGGTGTCGTCGTCCCGGTCCTTGCGTGTCGCGGCACCCGCGCGCGACCGGCCGCGTGCCGGCTCGGCGTCGGGTTCCCGGTCGTCGCCGTCCCGGTCGTCCGGCTCGTCTACGGGGTCGTCGTGCTCGTCGTCGGCCCGCTCGTCGCGCTTGTCGGCCCGCCCGCCGCGCTCGTCGGCCCGCCCGTCGTGCTCGTCGTCGGCCCGTTCGTCGGCGAGCGCCGTCTGGTGGTCGCGGACCACCTGACCGTCGCGGATCTCGCCCCGCCACCCGTCGACCCCGTCGGGGTCGAGCACGGTGCGCGTCATCACGTGCCGGACGAAGTGCTTCAGTTCGAGCCGGGCGCGGCGGCCCTGGGCGCGCCACAGGTTGCCGGTGCGCTCGAACAGGCCCTGCGGGTGGTATTCGAGTACGACCAGGATGCGGGTCAGGTCAGGGGCCAGCTCGTGGAAGCTGACGGCGCCGTCGACGTGCCCCTTCTTGCCCGTGGACCGCCACACGATGCGCTCGTCGGGCACCTGTTCGACCACGGTGGCCTCCCAGGTGCGGTGCGACCAGAAGACCTGCGCCTTCCACGTGGTCTTCTCGTCGCTGGCCCGGTCGACGTTCTCGACCTTCTTCATGAAGCTGGAGAAGTCCTCGTAGCGGGTCCACTGGTCGTATGCGACCCGGACCGGCACGCCGACGTCGATCGACTCGACGATGTTGGTCACCTTGATCTTGCCCTTGCCGCCGCCGGCCTTGCCCATGGCTTCCTTGACCTTCTCCTTGGCGCCGGCCAGGCCGGCGCTGAGCCCGGCCTTCAACGGGGACGATCCGTCGGCCAGCTTCCGCGCGCCGGTGGCCGCCGCCACCACGCCCGGGCCGCCGCCGTTGGCCGCGTAGTCGACGAGCCGTTCGGTGGCCGCGCCCATGCGGTCGGCGGCCGCCGACACCAGCCGCTCGACGGCGGCGCTGACCAGGTTCTGCACCTCGTCGGCGAGGCGCCCGGAGATCTTTTCGCCGATGCCCTGGCCGACGCCGGGGTTCCGGGTGGTCATCGTGCTCACCTTCCTCGCCGGCGGACCGGCGCGTCGGTGGTCTTCGACCGGGAGGACCGTGGGGCCTGCCGGGTCCGCGGAGCGTCGTCCTCCCCGCCGTCGTCCTCCCCGTCGGTGTCCCCGTCGTCCTCACCGTCACCGTCGGCGTCGCGTCCGGCCGACCGCCGGGCCCGACCGCCGCCCTGCCGGCCCGCCCGCGACCCGCGGCCGGACCGGGGCGCCGGCTCGTCGTCGCGGTCGTCCTCGTCGGGCTCGTCGTCCCGGTACGCCTCGTCGTCGGGCTCGTCCGCGCGCAGGTCCTCGTCGCGCTGGTCGTCCCGCTCGTCGTCCGATCCGGGCTCGTCGCGGTCGTCCCGCAGGACGCGGTCCGCGCCGCGCAGGGTCTCGGCCCGGCCGTGCAGCCGGTCGCTCACCGAGTCGATCCGGCTGCTCACCGCACTGACCGCCGCCGCCTTGCCGGCGGTCACCAGCGGCCCGCGCAGGTCGAGGAGTTTGGCGACGTCGACGGAACCGCCGAGCGACCGGAGCAGGCCGCCGGAGTTCGCGCTGAGCCGGCCCGCCGCCGCCGCGGCGCCGAGCACGAGTGCCGCGCCGAGTCGCTTGCGCCGGCCGAGGAGATATCCCGTCCCGAGAATGAGCGCAAAACGCGCTCCCTGCTGAATCACTATCGGACCTCTTCCCGATCGCGTGTCCTGCCACGAATTGCGATGTCGTGCTGTCGGCTTGGTGCTGTTGCCGGATGGCAAGCGTGCCGACGGGGCCTCTGCTACCCACGTGGAAGAGCCCCGGAAACATGGGTTTTTGCTGGTCACGCCATGTATGTGCCAGCTGACACGCAGATTGGTCGGACAAATCGGTCAGGCGGGTCGAGGCGGAACGCAGGGTGCGAGAAATGCATTAAGCAGTCATTGTGAACACCTGTCGAAGAATTGCGTGACGGGGCTTACGGAAATGCGATCCGAGTTTCCGTTCGGGCCGGTCCTCTGCCGAGTCCCCGCATCGAGCGCCGCCCGTACGGCGAAAACCGGTTGCCCGGCCCGGACCGGCTCGGCGAGGGTGGTGCCCATGACGTTCTGACGGACCGCACCCACGTTCACTCCGAGGCCCCACGGCACCTCCGTGTGCCGGGCCGCCGTCCGTCCGTGCCTCCCCGAAAAGAGAGCGTCCTTGTCCCAGCACCACCCCCGGCCGGAGTCCGTCCCGGCCACCGTCACCGTCTTCGCCTCGCCCACGAGCTGGATCGAGTCCGACGCCGTCGCGCAGTGCCACCAGGTCGCCGCGCTCGACGGCATGGTCCACGTCGCCGGCATGCCGGACCTGCATCCCGGCAAGGGCGCCCCGATCGGGGCCGCCATGACGTCCACCGTGCTGTACCCGTTCCTGGTGGGGTCCGACATCGGATGCGGCATCGCGGTGTTCCCGCTCCGGCTCAAGCGGGTCGTACCCGAGAAGCTCGCCGCCCGCTTCCCCGACCTCGACCGTGCGCTGGACCCCGAGCGGGACGCCGACGACCCGGCCTGGGCCGTCGTGGCGGGCGACATTCCCGCGGGTCACGTCGAAGGGCTCGGCACGGTCGGCCGGGGCAACCACTTCGTCGAGCTGGCCCGGGTCGGCACCGTCTTCGAGCCGGAGCACGCGCGCCGGCTCGGGCTGACCGAGGGCGACGTCGTCCTCGTCGTCCACAGTGGTTCCCGTGGCCTGGGGGAGCGGATCCTGCGGGCGCACACCGAGGTCCACGGCGCCGGCCCGACCCCCGATCCGGCCGGCTACCTGGCGATGCACGACGCCGCCGTTCGGTGGGGGTCGCTCAACCGGCGGCTGCTGGCGGCCCGGGTCGCCCACGCCCTGGGCGCCGAACCGACCGAGCCGGTCGTCGACCAGTGCCACAACCTGGTCGAGGTCCGCGACGGCGGCTACCTGCACCGCAAGGGGGCGGCCCCGGGCGACGGCCGCGACGTGCTCGTCGCCGGCACGCGGGGGACACCCTCCTACCTGGTGGCCGCCCACGCCGGCCCGGACGCCAACCATTCGGTGGCGCACGGTGCGGGCCGCAAGATGTCGCGCGCCGACGCCCTGCGCCGGGGCCGGGCCAAGCACACCGTCGAGGAACTGCGTCGTACGCCGGTGGGGTCGCTGGTGGTCTGCGGCGACCGGCAGTTGCTCTTCGAGGAGGCGCCGACGGCGTACAAGCGCATCGAGCAGGTGATCGCCGATCTCGTCGACCACGGCCTGGCCACCCCGGTCGTCACCACGGTGCCGCTGGTCACCTACAAGACGCCCGAGCCCGGCACCGCCGGTCGGCGGGACCGTCGCGACCACCGGCGCGGACGGGGCCGGTCGTGAGCGTCCACCTGCTCATGTCGGCCGGGCGCGGCCCGCGCGAGTGCGCCTGGGCCCTGGCGGAGTTGCTGCGGCGGCTGGAGGGCGACGCGGTCCGGCACGAGGTGACCACGCGACGGGCCGAGACCGTTCCCGGTGAGCGGCCCGGCACCTACCGGTCGGTCCTGGTCGAGATCTCCGGGGCCGGCGCCGAGGCGTTCGCCGCGTCGTGGACCGGCACCCTGTGCTGGCAGGCCCCCAGTCCCTACCGGACCGGGATCGGCCGCAAGAACTGGTACGTCACCGCCCGGCCCTGTGAGGTCGACGCCCCGCGTACGACGTTCGTCGAGGCGGACGTCGACGTCGTCGCCTGCCGCACCGGCGGTCCCGGCGGTCAGCACCGCAACAAGGCCAGCACGGCGGTACGGGCGACCCACCGGCCGTCGGGGATCGTCGTCGTGGTCGACACCGAGCGGGAGTTCGGCCTCAACCGCGGTATCGCCATGCGGTTGCTGCGGCAGCGTCTGGAGCGGCGCGACGAGGCGGCGGGGCGGGCCGTCGACGTGGCCCGCTGGCGCATCCACGACGAGCTGGTACGCGGGGATCCCGTCCGGACCGAACGTCCGGAGCCGTCCGGGCGGGACCAGCCGCGCCGGAAGGCGGTGCGGCGGACGGGCGGCGACTAGCCACAATCGGCACCATGCTGACCGGGGGCGGGATTCGGGGCGTCCCGGCGCCGCGAGGTGCGAGCATGGCACTCCAATCGATGTCACTCGATAGGAGGGACAATGCGTCTGCGTCCACTCGCCCTCGCCGTCGCCCTGGTCGCCGCGCTGGCGGCGGTCGTACCCGGCACCGCCGAGCCGGCCCGGGCCGCCACCGCCGACCGGTGGGGCTTCGCCCTGGTCGACAACCCGAACGTCCCGGCCTGGACCACGCTGGACACCAACCGCCAGTGGGGCTCCTGGAAGGCGGGCTTCCCCGGGTGGGCCCAGGGCGGCAAGCTCGGCGCCGGCCGGTTCCAGGTCAGGTTCCCGCGGGTCGGCTCCAACTCGGACGGGGTCGTGCACGTCACCCCGATCAACTCCAACGGGAACTACTGCACGGTGCTGCGATGGTTCCAGGTCGGCCTCGACGAGATCGTCGAGGTGCAGTGCTTCGCCCCGGGCGGCGGCCACGCCGACACCCCCTTCGCCGTGCTGTGGACCGCCAGCTCCGGAATCGCACCACCCAACACCGGCACGTACGCGTACCTGCGGAGCACGGCCGCGGCCGCCGTCGTACAGGGATACAACTCCACCGGCCTGCCGGTGGACATCGGACCGATGGGGAACGGGGGATACCGGGTCAAGCTCGCCGGCGTCGGTTCGGCGCTCGGGCTCGCCGGCAACGTACAGGTGACCGCCGTCGACGAGGGCGGCGCCCCGCGACGCTGCAAGATCAGTGACTGGTACGCGTTCAACGTGCTGGACATCGCCGCCGACGTCGCCTGCCACGACTCGGCCGGGAAGCCGGTGGACACCGCCTTCAGCCTGTCCTACCACCGGCAGCGCGCCGTCTTCGGCTCGTTCACCCCGCCGAGATACTTCGGCTACTACTTCCCGTTCGTCAGCCAGGCCAACTACAACAACCCGGGCGGCGGAATGGGCGTCAACACCATCTACACCGTCGCGCCCGGCTACTACCGGGTCCGCTACCCGCTGCTCGCCCTCGCCCAGACCCACGCGCAGGTCGTGGCCATGGGCGCCGGGTCCGACTACTGCCACCTCGCCGAGCCGTGGAGCCACCTCGGCCCCACCGCCGAGGTCGGGGTGGCCTGCTACGACAACGCGGGCCTGCCGATCGACCAGCGTTTCCTGTCCACGTTCACCTCGAAGGACTGACCCGCGCCCGGCCGGCGGCCGCCACGTGGCGGCCACCGGCCGGTCCGGTCACGGCCGGCGGGGACGGCGGGTCAGGGCGAAGCCGACCACGCCCGCGACGGCGGCCAGCACGCCGCCGATCGCGCTCCAGACCCAGCGCGAGCCGAGGTCCGGCAGCCAGCCGAAGTATCCGGTGCCGTCCTCCTCGTCCTGCTGCGCCACCGGTTCGGCGTTCAGCACCGCGCCGGCCTTCGTGTTCGGCACCAGCGGGGCCTTCAGCTCGCCGTCGTCGCGCGAGTCGCTGGCGTCCGCGCTGACCAGCAGCTCCACGTCGACCGGCAGGCCGAGGTCGGCCTCCGGCAGCTCGGTCACCGACAGCCGGACGTAGTACGTCCCGGGCAGCGGGTCGGCCGACCACGGCTCGGCCCAGGACCGCACCTGACGCAGCGCGCAGCCGAGCGACACGCTGGCGGCGGACGCGGCGGCGGTGGGCGTCTGCGCGCCGGCCGTGCAGGACTGCCGTCGCCGCAGCCCGTCGAAGACCTCGACGGTCCAGGTCGACGGGCCGCTGCGCGATTCCGGGAACGACACGGTCGCGGTGATCTCGTGCCGTTCGCCGGCGGTGGCCGGGAACGACCAGTACAGGTAGTCGCCGGTGGCGGCGTCCACCCGGACCGGCTGCCCGGCGGCGATGCCGGTCGCGGTCAGGAACGACGTACCGGCGCGGGTGACCGGGGTGGCGCCGGGCGACGGCGTCGGCGCGGCCTGCGCCGGCACGGGTACGGCCAGCAGGACGAGGCCGGCGGCCGTCAGTGCCGCCGCGGCGCGGAGCGTCGGGGTGCTCATCGGTTCTCCCTCCAGGTGGCGACCCACCAGCGGGTGAGCAGGCCGGTGACCAGTCCGGTGAGCAGGCCCGCCAGGGTCAGCAGCACCAGCAGCACCCAGCCGCGTCCCAGGTCGGGTGCGGTCGGTGCGGGGGAGGACGCGACCACGTCGACGGTCAGCTCCACCGGCATGCCGGGCGTCGCCTGGGTGCCCTGGCGCGGCGCGAACGCGTTGCTCACCACCAGGCAGACCGTGGTGGCCGCGACGGTGGTGCCGGTGTCGGGCGTCGGCGACGCCTCGTCCGTCGGCTCCTCACCCCCCGACCAGCGCAGGCCCGCGGAAACCACGTCGGTACGACCGCTGCCCGCGTCCACCCCACGGACCAGTTCCCGCCCGTCGGTGGCGGTGGCCCGCAGCAGCACCGCGTAGTCGGGGTTGACCGGCCGGTCCAGCGCCATGCTGACCGACACCCGCAGCTCCTGGTCGGGCAGGACCGGCACCCGGTACCAGCGGTGCTCCGAGAACGCCGCCCGGTCGCTGTAGACGCCGGGGGCGAGCAGCGGCGCGTCGTCGCACGCCGACTTGCCGGCGACGATGGCCGGCGCCGCCGTGTGGGTGTCCTTGGCGCGGTCGACGAGTTGTTTGATCCGGCTGGTCAGCTCGTCGGCGCGCTGCACCGCGGTGTACGTGCCGCCGGTCGCCTCGGCGATGCAGAGCAGCTGCCGCCGTACCTTCTCGTCCGGGGCCAGGCCGAGCGTGTCGACGACCAGCTTCGTCCCCTGGGCGGCCAGTTCCCGGGCGACCTCGCACGGGTCCGGAGGGGCGCAGGTGTCCTCGCCGTCGGTGATCAGCACGATCCGGCGGGCGGTCGTGCCGGTGCCGAGGTCCTTGGCGGCCTCGCGCAGGGCCAGCCCGACCGGGGTGAACCCGGTCGGTCGCAGCGTCGCCACCGCGGCCTTGGCCTGGGCCCGGTCGACCGGGCCGACCGGCACGATCTGCTGGGTGTCCTGGCAGCCCTTCGTCTTGTCGTTGCCCGGGTACGTGGCGCCGAGTACCCGGATGCCGAGCTGCGTCTCGTCGGGCAGCGCGTCGACGACCTCGTTGAACGCCTGCTGGGCCACGGAGATCCGGCTGCGGCCGTCGATGTCCGCGGCGCGCATCGATCCGCTGACGTCGAGCACCAGCTCGACCTTCGGCGGTTCGGCCGGTGGTTCCTCCTCCGCGAACGCCGGCGCGGGACCGCCCAACAGGGTCACCGCCAACAGTCCGATAAGGACGATTGTTGATCGTTTCTTGTTGATCACCGGCGAAGTGTAGGTTGTGTCCACTTCAGAGCGATCCCGGGGTGGGTTCGCCCACCGGTGGCCCCGGGCCGTACGCTGAACCGCCCCGACAGCCTTCCCGGGCGGCCGGTCAGGCCGGGGGCGGGAACGTGAACCGGCGGGTGGCCGGGGCGATGCGGAGTTGCAGGCCGGGAGTTCCGGCCGGCCGGTAGGTGCCCGCGCCGGACCGCAGCGCCGTGGCGACCTCGGTCGCCGCTTCGGCGGGCAGCCGAATCTCCAGAAGGCCGAAGCGTCCGGGGGCGGCCGTGAACTCCTCGCCCGGCCCGAACCTCACCCCCTTGTCGAAGGGGTTCACGGTCAGGTCGCGGCCGTACGGCAACCGGAGCGGCAGCAGGCGGCCGGCATGCTCCGCGGCGGCCACGTCCAGGGTCACCGTCGTGACGCCGTCCTCGACACGCCAGTTCGCCTTCTTCGCCGGGATGAGTGCCCTGGAGGAGCCGTCTCGCCGTACGCCTTCCTCGATGACGGCGGCGACGCCGGGATCGGCGGTGAGGTCGGTCCGGTCGAGGTCGGTGACCAGCAGCGGCAGCGACGGACGCAGTGCGTCGAGCAGTCGCCGCGCGTCCCACCGGTCGATGACCGCGTACTCCTGCGGGGTGAGGCCGACGATCTGGAGGAACCGTACCTTTCCGTGCGGCGTGTCGATGGTGCCGAGTTCGGGGTCCTCGGCGAACCCCACCGCGCGGATCGCGGTGTCCGGCCGGGCCGTCGAGATCGGCCCGTTCACCTGCAGGTGGCTGCCGGGGACGAACGGCGCCTTCCGGGCGTACACGTTGCGGGCCAGGTTCTGCATGAAGCTCAGCGCCCAGGTCGGTGGCTCGTCGTCACCGGCGGCGCGGGCGACCCGGATGGTGAACTCGAAGCCCCACCCGGACTCCTCCTCGTCCGGCGACCTCTTCTCGTGCAGGTCGGACATGCCGTAGCTGACCAGGTGCCAGTGGTCGTCGCGCGGGTAGAGGCTGATGCCGTCGAGCGGGTCCCGGCCGCCCGCCGCGTACGGCAGCGCGGAGGCGTGGTGCAGCGGCCGTACGCCGGGATAGCGGCGGTCGAGAGCGGCGTCGATGGCGTCCCAGCCGGGTGAGGTCGGTTCGGTCATGATCAGCGACTGTACCGCCGGTGGACGACGCCCCCGTGCTGTGCGTGGCGGCGCCCTGTTCTCCATCTGAGGATCGTGGGTGTCGACCGCCACCGGTCGCGGTGTTAGCGTCCAATCGATCTATCTCGATTGGAGGCGTCATGCGGTTGCGTCCGTTCGTCCTCGTCGTAGCGCTGGTCGCGGCACTCGTGCCGGGCGTTGCCGGCCCGGCGCAGGCCGCCGTCGCCAACAGCTGGGGCTTCGCCCTCGTCACCGATCCCACCGTCGCGTCGTGGACCACGCTGGACACCACCCGCCAGTGGGGCAGTTGGAAGACCACGGCTCCCGATCTCTGGGCCGAGGGCGGCAAGATCAGCGCGGGGGTGTTCCAGGTCAGGTTTCCGCGCATCGGGTCGAGCAGCCTGGGGATCGCGCACGTGACCCCGGTGAACAGTGCCGGCCACTACTGCTCCGTCGTCCAGTGGCACGAGGTGACGCCGAACCAGATCGTCCTCGTGCAGTGCCGCGCCCCCGGCGGCGTCCTCACCGACACCGCCTTCTCCGTCATGTGGACCTACCGGGTCAGCTACGCGCCCACCGCCACCACCTACGCCTACCTGCACTACCGTGACCAGGAGAACCGCGTCGTGCACTCGCACAGCTCGCTCCAGGGCACGGTCCTGGCGGGGCGTTCGTCGACCGGCACCTATCAGGTCCGGCTGTATCGGGTCGGAGCCGCCGCGATCCCCGCCGGGAACGTGCAGGTGACCGCCGTGCAACGCCAGGCGGTCCCGCGTCGGTGCAAGGTGACGAACTGGATGTTCGAGGGAACCGACATCCTGGCGGAAGTCAGCTGTTTCGACCACCAGGGCAGGTTGACCTGGAGCGACTTCACGCTTTCCTACCACCGTGGCCGGTCCCTGACCGCCTCGCTCGGCACGCCGCAGAAGTTCGGCTACTTCCACCACTGGCGGTACGACGCGAACCACAACAGCGTCACCGGCGTCGGCGGCAACACGATCAGCACCGTCGCGCCCGGCCGCTTCACGGTCCGCTATCCGCAGCTCGGTGTCGAACAGACCCACGCGCAGGTGGTCGCCGAAGGACCCGGCCCGAACTACTGCAACCTGGCCCAGCCCTGGTCGCACGCCGGCACCGACGCCGAACTCGACGTCATCTGCTTCGACAACGCCGGCAACCCGGTCGGCAGCCGCATCCTGGCGGCCTTCACCTCGCGGGCCTGAGGCAGCCGACCCCGGGTAGGGTCGGCGGGACCACTGGCCGCCGACGTGGGAGTTGCCGGATGCACTCGACGAGCGCCGCCCACGCCCCGCTGATCGCCGACGACCCGGAGGCCGGCCACCCGCTGCTGACCTATCTCGACGGTGCCACCGGCGAGCGGATCGACCTCGGCGCGGCGGCGCTCGGCGGCTGGGCCGCCCGGACCGCGAGCATGTTGCGTGCCGGCTGCCGGCTGACCGCCGGTGGCCGGGTTGCCATCCTGCTGCCTGCGCACTGGCAGACCGCGGCCGTGCTGCTGGGCGCCTGGTCCGCCGGCATCACCGTGTCGTTCCGGCCCTGGGCGTCGGCCGGGCTGGCACCCCTCGGCGCGAGCCCGGAAGAGCCGCTGGACGCGGTGTTCGTGGCGCGGCGTCGGCTGGACAGCTGGCTGGAGACGGTGCCGGAGGCGCGGCACCGGTTCGTGCTCGGTCTCGCGGCCGACGGTGCCGCGCTGGCCGAGGTGCCCGACGGTTACCGGGACTACGCCGTCGAGGTACGTCGCTACCCGGACCTCCCGCCGGCGTACCAGGAGATCCGGGGCGACGACCCGGCCAGCCCGGACGGCACGAGCTATGAGGAGTGGGCCCGGTTGGCCGGCGAACTCGCCGCCATGTGGGGCCTACGCCGGGGGGATCGGGTCCTGGTGGACGTCGCGCGGCACGAGGAGCCGGTCAAGTGGCTGCTCGCGCCGCTGTCGGCCGGGGCGTCGATCGTGCTGTGCGCCAACCTCGACCCCGCCGCCATCGACGCCCACGTCGCCGCCGAGGGCATCACCCAGGTGCTCTAGTCGGCAGACCGCCCACCTGCGACCGAACGTATGTGGTGGGTGTCCCGCGTCGTTTCGTATCGTGGCCACAACGCAACGTACGGGGCGTCTTCGATGGATGGCGGTTTTCTCGGCGGGGGCGATCGTTGTATGAGCTATGTGCGGCGGCTTCTCGGATTGTCCGGAGTGTTGGCGATGCTGGGTTCGGTCGCCTGCGCGGCGCCTGAGGGGCAGACCTCGGCACCGACCACGGCGCCGGCCGCGCCGCCCGCGGCGGCCTTCGTCACGATCGTCGGTGAGCGCGTCTACATGCAAGCCCTCATGAAGGACGCCACCCTGGTGGTGACGGACGGCTGCGTCTGCGTGATTCAGCCGCCGGACGCGCCCGAGGTGTCGCTGAAGTATCGGCTCGCGTTGTCCGAAGGGGCAACGATGGATGGGGAGACCATCAGTATCCCGGAAGGCGGGCAGGCCCGGATCGGGGACACCGTCGATACCGGGGGTGGCGGAATCTTCGATCTGGAGTCGCTCCCGGAGAACCTCCGGGTTCCCGCGGCCTGCGACCTCGACCTTCCTGTCTGGGCGGTGACGAGCCTGGAGGTCGTCTGAAGCGGAACGGCGTCGTCGGGCGTGCGCTCATCGCGTCACAGGGGTGTCAGGACCGCGATCTTCCAGGTCTGGCCGGTGCGGACGAGCTGGTACATGTTCCGCTCGTCGGGGGCGCCGTCGTAGGACCAGCTCACATCGGCCCACAGGCTGTGCCCGGTCGCCGCGACCACATGGACGTCGGCCCGGGCAATCGGTGACGTTCTCGTACTGACCGAACGCGCCGGCGAAGAACGCCTCGGTCTGGGCGGCATCGGAGACCGCGACCGGATGGTCGGGAAACTCGATCAGCGCGGGTACCGCGTAGTGCTCCGCGATCGCCCGGGCGTCCCGGTCCAGTAGGGCGCGCGTGTAGGTCTCGAAGAAGTCCCGGGCGATCGGGTTTTCGCTCATGGCATGGACGTTAAGCGAGAAGACGCGGCCGCGCCGCGCGGGACATCGATGGGTTGCGACGAATCCGCAGGTCACCGGCGATTTTGTGGCGCGCGGACCCTTGCCCTGCACTCCGAGCTGGGTGTAGAACTATCCCCAGCTAGGTACACACCTAGCGTTCATCTGGTTTGCAACAGTTGGAGGTCTGGCGTGGACCGCCTCAGGATCGGCGTCGTCGGTATCGGTGTCCAGGGACAGCTGCACGCCCGCGCGCTGCGCGACGTACGGCAGGCGGAACTGGTCGCCGTCGCCGACGTGTCACCCCGTAACCGCGACTGGGCAGAGAGTAACCTCGGGGTCCGCGCCGTCGAGGACATCGGCGACCTGCTCGACGACGTCGACGCGGTCAGCATCTGCACCCCCGACCACCTGCACGAGGACGCGACCCTCGCTGCCCTCGCCGCCGGCAAGCGGGTGCTGCTGGAGAAGCCGATGGCGCTGTCGACGGCGAGCTGCGACCGGATCATCGCCGGCTGCCCCGACCCCGACGCGCTGATGATCGGCCACGTGCTGCGCTTCGACCCGCGCGTGATCCGGCTGCGCGAGGTCGTACGCTCCGGCGAACTCGGCGACATCTGGCACGTCAAGGTCTGGCGCTGCACCTCGCAGGCCGTCGGCCAGGGAATCTGGGACCGTACCTCGGTCGCCTGGTTCCTCGGCATCCACGACGCCGACCTGGTCCGGTTCGTGACCGGCCGGGACGTCGAGGTCACCGGTGCCGTCGGCCGCAAGGTGCTGTCGCCCAGCCACGACGTCGTGCACGCGACGATCCGCTTCGACGACGGCGCGATCGGCACGATGGAGAACAACTGGACGCTGCCGCACTCCCGGCCGTCGCGGGCCGACGCCGGCCTGCGGATCGTCGGCGAGCACGGCATCCTCGAGATGAACCTCTCGCACAACGACCTGATGTACGCCCGCCGCGACGGCGTGGCGAGTTTCCAGGACACCTACTTCTGGCCCAGCCGTGACGGCGGCGGCGCCTACAACCTGCGTACCGAACTGGAAGCCTTCGTCGACGCGGCCCTGGCCGGCGGACCCACCCCGGTCAGCGGCGCCGAAGGCCGGGCCGCGGTCGCCGTCGTCGAGGACATCGAGGCGGCCCTGCTCGGCGACCCGGCGTCGCCGCCCGGACGCTGAGGCTCCGGCGATGCTGCGGTTTGCGATCCGCCGACTCGCGATCTCGGCGCTCGTCCTCTTCGGGGCGGCGACGGTGGTGTTCTTCGCGATGCGGGAGGTCGACGGCGACCCGGCGATCAACCAGCTCGGGCCCGACGCGGACCCGGCGGCGGTCGAGGCGCTGCGCCGGGAGTACGGCCTGGACGCGTCCCCGGTGGTGCAGTACGTCCGCTTCCTGCAACGGGCCGCCACCTTCGACTTCGGCGAGTCGTTCCGCCTCAACGACAGCGCGACGAACCTGGTCTTCACCCACCTGACGGCGACGGCCGCACTCGCGGCGACCGCCTTCGCCATCGCCATCGTCGTCGGGTTCGCGCTCGGCACGCTGGCCGCGACCCGCCCGAACGGGTTCTTCGACCGGGTGGTGTCGGTGCTGTCGATGCTCACCCAGTCGCTGCCGTCGTTCTGGGTCGGCATCATGCTGATCCTGATCTTCTCCCGGTTCCTGCACCTGCTGCCCAGCTCCGGTGCGGGATCACCGGCGGCGATGATCATGCCGGCGGTCACGCTGGCGCTGCCGCTGCTCAGCGTCGTGCTGCGGCTGGTCCGGTCGGGCCTGCTCGACGTGCTGCACGAGGACTACGTCGTCACCGCCCGCGCCAAGGGGCTGTCCGAGACGCGCGTCGTCGGCTGGCACGCGATGCGCAACATGCTGATCCCGGTCGTCACCGTGGCCGGACTGGAGTTCGGCAGCCTGCTGGGCGGTGCCGTGATCGTCGAGACGGTCTTCGCCTGGCCCGGCGTGGGACGGCTGATGACCGACGCCATCGCCGCCCGCGACTACTCGGTCGTGCAGGCGTGCGTGATCACCGTCGCCGCCATCTTCATCGTCATCAACCTGGTCGTCGACCTGCTGTACGTGCGGCTGGACCCGCGCGTGCGCGAGAGCGTCTGAGGAGGTGGCCGACGTGACCGACGTACCCGCGTCCGTGGCGCTCGGGACACCGGGCCAACCCGTCGACGTCGACAAGTCCGGCGACGACGGGCCGCCGGCCGGCACCCCGCGCCGGCGCCGCCGCCGGCTGCGCCTGTGGATCCCGATCGGGGTGATCGTGGCCTACGTGGTGGCCGGGGTGATCGGCCCGGTCATCGCCCGGTACGACCCGATCGCCACCTCCGTCACCGACCGGCTGCTGCCACCGGGCAGCCGGCTCGCCGACGGCAGCCTGGCGCTGCTCGGCACCGACCAGGTCGGCCGCGACCTGCTGCCCCAGATCATGCAGGGCGCCCGGGTCTCGATCATGGTCGGCGCGGCGACGCTGCTGCTGGCCGGCATCGTCGGCGCGGCGATCGGCATCCTCTGCGGCTATCTCGGCGGGATCGTCGACGCGATCCTCATGCGGCTGGCCGACATCCAGCTCGCCTTCCCGTCGATCCTGCTCGCCGTCTTCGTCGCGGCCGTCCTCGGCTCCAGCGTCACCAACGTCGTACTCACCCTGTCCATCACCACCTGGCCGATCTTCGCCCGGGTCGCCCGGGCACAGACCATGGCCACCAAGTCGCGCGACTTCGCCAACGCGGCCCGCACCCTCGGCGCCGGCGCCTGGCACGTCGTACGCCACTGCGTGCTTCCCGCGGTCGCGAGCCCGCTGCTGGTCATCGCCACCGTCCAACTCGGATTCGTCATCGTCGCCGAGGCGTCGCTGAGCTTCCTGTCGCTGGGCATCCCGCCCGGCACGCCGAGCTGGGGCACCACCATCGCCAACGGCCGCGACTACCTGGCGAGCGCCTGGTGGATCGCCACCATTCCCGGACTGGTCCTGGCCGCCTTCGTCGTCTGCGTCGGCGTGCTCGGCGACGAACTGCGGGACCGCTCCGACCCGAACCTCTCCACCCGGTAACCGTCAGTGAAAAGGGACGACATGAGATCTCTGACCACCCGCCTCGGCGCGCTGGCCCTCGCCGGCGTGCTCGGACTGACCGCCTGCTCCTTCGACTCCGGCAGCTCCACCGGTGACGGCACCGGCGCCACCACGCTGCGGGTGGCGAACCCGACCCCGGTGGTGTCGCTGAACCCGTTCGCGGCGAACTCGGCCGACCAGCCCACCCTCACCGTCGTCCAGGAGGTCTTCGAGACCCTGGTCGTCCGCGAGAACGGCGAGATCGCCGCCAAGCTCGCCGAGAGCTGGACCAACCCCGACCCGCTGACCTGGCAGTTCGTGCTGCGCAAGGACGTCACGTTCGCCGACGGCACCCCGATGACCAGCGCCGACGCCAAGGCGTCGCTGCAGGCGCTGATCGACGGCAAGGGGCCGCTGGCCGGGCTGTGGGCCACCGTCGACGAGATCGGCACCCCCGACAAGCACACCCTGACCATCCACACCAGCAGCGAACTGGGCACCGTGCTGAGCAACCTCACCCTGCTCTGGATCGCCCCGGCCGCCAAGCTCGCCGACAGCGCGTTCTTCAACGCCCCGTACGGCACCGGACCGTTCAAGGTCTCGTCGTTCACCGCCGGGCAGAGCGTCGAACTGACCCGCAACGACAACTACCGGGGCGACCAGCCGAAGCTCGAAACCATCTCGTACCGCTACATCCCCGAGGTCTCCGGCCGAGTCACCGCGCTCTCGAACAACGAGATCGACGTGACCTGGGGGCTGCCGCCGGACCAGCTGACCGGCCTGCGCGACAACGACGCGCTGACCGTCGAGTCGTTCCCCACGTACGCCAACTACTACATCTGGTTCAACAGCTCCCGTGAGCCGTTCACCGACGCCCGGGTCCGGCAGGCGATGTGGCACGCCGTCGACTTCGGCCGGATCAACGACTCGCTGTTCGACCAGGCCGGCACCGCCGCCACCGGACCGCTGCCGGAGGCCATCTTCGGCGCCGCCGGGCAGAACCCGTACGCCTACGACCCCGCCAAGGCGAAGCAGCTGCTCACCGAGGCCGGCTACCCGAACGGGTTCAGCACCTCGATGATGTGGAGCACCGGCTGCTGCACCAACGGCAACTCCTTCGCCGACGCGATGATCAGCGACTGGGCCAAGGTCGGCATCGTCGTCAAGCCCGAGGAACTCGAGCGGGCCACCTGGCTGGACAAGCTGCTCAAGCTCGACTGGGACAGCACGATGACCACCGGCAGCACCATCACCGGTGACGCCGACTTCACCCTGGCCCGGCTCTACCTGTCGACGGCCAACCGCAACGGCTACGCCAACCCCGAACTCGACCGCATCCTGCTGGCCGCCCGCGCCGAACTCGACCAGGACAAGCGGGCCGACCTGTACGCCCAGGCCGGCAAGATCGTCTGGGACGACGCGGTCGGCATCTTCCCGCTCGACCTCAGCGGCAACGTGGTGCTGCGCAAGGGCGTCGAAGGGTTCACACCGTCCCCGAACGACCTGCCCGACTTCGCCGGCGTCTCGCTGCGCTGAGCCGGCACCCGCGCCACATCCCGCCGACCCGGACCCGGAGGACCCGATGGTCGCACCACCACCCGCCCGCCAGCCACTGCTGGCCGTCGACGACCTCGTCGTCTCGTTCGACGGCCCGCTGGGCACCTACCGGGCGCTCAACGGCGTCTCGTTCCACGTCGACGCGGGCGAGACACTGGCGATCCTCGGGGAGTCCGGGTCCGGCAAGTCGGTCACCGTACGCGCCGTCATGGCGCTGCTGCCCCGGCACAGCGCCCGCGTCGAACGCGGCACCATCCGGTACGCCGGTGAGGAGATCTCCGCCAAACCGGTGCGCCGTACCCGGGAACTCTCCGCGACCGAGATCGCCATGGTCTTCCAGGACTCGCTGACCGCGCTCAACCCGGTGGTCCGGGTCGGCCAGCAGATCGCCGAACTCTTCCGGGTACGGCAGCGCCTCTCCCGCCGGGAGGCGTGGCAACGGGCCGTCGCCGGCCTGGACCGGGTCGGCATCCCCAACGCCGCGAAACGGGCGCACGACTACCCGCACCAGTTCTCCGGCGGCATGCGGCAACGGGTCGTGATCGCCATGGCGCTCGCGCTGCGGCCCAAGCTGCTCATCGCCGACGAGCCGACCACCGCCCTGGACGTGACCGTGCAGGCGCAGATCATGGACCTGCTGCGGGAACTGCGCGAGGCCGACGGCATGGCGATGATCCTGATCACCCACGACCTCGGCGTGGTCGCCGACGTCGCCGACCGGGTCGCGGTCATGTACGCCGGCACCGTCGTCGAGTCCGGCCCGCTGCGCGAGGTGTACGACGCACCGGCCCACCCGTACACCCGGGGGTTGATGAACTCGGTCCCCGCCCCGGACCGGCCCGGCACCCGGCTCACCCCGATCGAGGGCATGCCGCCGTCACCACTGCACCCGCCGACCGGCTGCCCGTTCCATCCCCGCTGTCCCGTCGCCCGGGCGAACTGCCGCACCGACCGGCCGGCACTGCGGATCGTCGCCACCGGCCACGAGGCGGCGTGCCACTACGCGCAGGAGGTGATGACCGGTGTCGACACCGTCAAGGGCGCGGCTTGAGGTCAGGCAGCTCCGGATCACCTATCCCGCCGGCGGCGGCCTGTTCAACCGGGGGCCGGACGTCACCGCCGTCGACCGGCTCAGCCTCACCGTGACCGCCGGCCGCACCCTCGGCCTGGTCGGCGAGTCCGGCTGCGGCAAGTCGACCCTGGCCCGCACCATCGTCGGCCTGCGCCGCCCGGCCGGCGGCGAGATCTGGTACGACGGCCAGCGCGTCGACCACGCCGACGCGGCCCTGCGGCGCCGGCTGACCGCCGAGATCCAGATGGTGTACCAGGACCCGTACTCGTCGCTGAACCCGCGCAAGAAGGTGTCGTTCATCGTCACCGAGGGCTGGCGGGCGCACCGCGACCTCGTGCCGCGTCACGAGTGGGCGGACCGGACCGTCGACCTGCTCGCCCGGGTCGGCCTGGCCGCCGAGGTCGCCGACCGCTACCCGCACCAGCTCTCCGGCGGGCAGCGCCAGCGGGTCGGCATCGCCCGGGCACTGGCGCTGTCACCCCGCATCGTCGTCTGCGACGAGCCGGTCAGCGCCCTCGACGTGTCCGTACAGGCGCAGACCCTCAACCTGCTCGCCGACCTGCGCGAGGACCTCGGCCTCGGCTACCTGTTCATCGCCCACGACCTGTCCGTGGTGCGGCACATCAGCGACGACCTCGCCGTGATGTACCTCGGCCGGATCGTGGAGACCGGCCCCGCCGCGGCGGTGTACGACCAGCCCGCACACCCGTACACCCGGGCGCTGATCTCGGCGGCCCCGGTGCCCCGGCCCTGGGCGGCACCGCCCCGCGAACGGATCGTCCTCACCGGCGAGGTCCCCTCGCCCGCCTCGCCGCCGTCCGGCTGCCGGTTCCGGACCCGGTGCCCGCTCGCCCAGCCCCGGTGCGCCGAGGTCGAGCCGGAACTGCGGACGGTGGACGGCCGCGAGGTCGCCTGCCACTACGCCGAGGTGAGCCTGTCCGGCGACGTCGCTCTCGACAGGGCGGTGCGGTAGTGGACGCCGACGTCGTACGGGTCGGGGTCGACCTCGGCCAGGGCGGCTGCCGCGCCCTCGCTACGTACGGCCCCCACACCGGCCGCGCCGAGGCCGGCGGGTTCTGGGGCGCCGATCCCGACACCCGGATCGTCGAGGCGGTACGTGCCGCGCTGGCCGACCTCGGACCGGTCGCGGACGTACCCGTCAGCGTCGGGGTCGGGATGACCGGCCTCAACGGACAGCCGCCACGGGTGGACGCGATCCGGGCCGGGCTGCGCGAGCTGGGCCTGCGCGGGACACTGCGGGTGGCCGACGACAGCGTCACCGCCTACCTCGGTGCGCTCGGGCCGGTCCCCGGCGCGGTCGTCGCCGCCGGCACCGGCGTGGTGGTGCTCGCCGTCGGCGCCACCGTCGCCCGCGCCGACGGCTGGGGCGCCGACCTCGGCGACCGCGGCTCCGGGCACTGGATCGGCCGGGCCGGCATCCGGCTGGCCCTGCGCGACCGCGACCGTGGCCGGTCCGGCCCGCTGCTGGCGGCCGTCACCGCCGCCTTCGGGCCGGTCGGCGAGCTGCCGGCCCGCTGGCGCGACCGTCCGCCGACCCCGGAACAGGTCGCCGCCTTCGCCACCACCGTCGCCGACCTGGCCCGCGCCGGCCACGACGGCGCCCGCCAGATCTGGGACCGGGCTGGCCGGCTGCTCGCCGAGTCGGTGATCGGCGCGGTACGTCGTACCGGGCCGGTCGAATCCGAGGTGCCGGTCGCCGGCACCGGCGGCCTCTTCCGCGCCGGCGACCTGCTGCTGGCCCCGTTCACCGCCGCGCTGCGCGCCGGCCTGCCGCAGGCCCGGCCGGTACCGGCCGCCAGCGACCCGCTCGCAGGCGCCCTGGCCCTGTCCGACGGGTCGGCCGTACCGACCCCGCTCGCCGCACTCACCGTCCACGTCGACCTGGAAAAGGTCGACGTCGTAGAAGAGGAACACCGATGAACGTGGCCGATGCCATCCGTGGACGGCTGGTCGTCTCGTGCCAGGCCCAGGACAGCGACAGCCCGTTCGTGGACACCGCGCACATGATGGCGATGGCGTCGGCGGCCGTCCTGGGCGGCGCCGCCGGCCTGCGCGGCCAGGGCATCGCGCACGTACGCGGCATGGTCGACCTCGGGGTGCCGGTCATCGGCCTGGTCAAGCGCACCACGCCCGGCAGCGCCGTCTACATCACCCCGACCGTGGCCGACGTGACCGCGCTGACCCGGGCCGGCGCACAGATCGTCGCGGCGGACGGCACCACCCGCCCCCGGCCCGGCGGGGAGAAGCTCGCCGACCTGGTCGCCGCCGCGCACGCCGGAGGGGCGCTGTTCATGGCCGACGTGGACAGTCTCGACGCCGCGCTGGCCGCCGTGGACGCCGGAGCCGACCTGGTCGGTACGACCCTGTCCGGCTACACCGCCGGGCCGGTTCCGGAGTGGCCGGACATCGCCCTGGTCGGATCCCTGGCCCGGCACTGTCCGGTTCCGGTGATCGCGGAGGGGCGGTACCGTACCCGTGCCCAGGTATCGGCGGCGTTCGCCGAGGGCGCGTGGGCCGTCGTCGTCGGCACCGCCATCTCCGACCCGGTCCGCACCACGCGCTGGTTCGCGCAGGCCTGCCCACACCCCACAGCGGAGCCGTGATGACCACCAAACTGAGCCATGTCCGCGCCGAACTGCGGCACCGCGTCTCGGCCCTGGCGCCGCACGCGGCGCTGCCCCGCGAGCGGGACCTCGCCGAGGAACTCGGCGTGAGCCGGACCACCCTGCGCCAGGCGCTGCGTGAACTGCTCGACGCCGGCCTGATCTACACCATCCGGGGCCAGGGCACGTTCGTCTCCGACACCCGTATCGCCAAGGACACCAGCCTCAGCGGGTTCAGCGAGGACATGCGGGCCCGTGGCCTCATCCCGAGCAGCAAGATGATCGACGCCGACGCGGTCGTCGCCCGCGACGCCGTGGCCACCGAACTCGGCCTGCCCGAAGGGTCGCTGCTCTACCGGATCGAGCGGCTGCGGCTGGCCGACGGGGCGCCGATGTGCCTGGAAGAGGTGCACCTGCCCGCCGACCTGTTCCCGGGACTGCTGGTCGAGGACCTCGGCGGCGGGCTCTACGAGACCATGAAGGACCGCTACAGCGTCCAGGTCACCGTCGCCCAGCAGATGATCGCCGCCGTCGTACCGACACAGCGGCAGTGCGACCTGCTGGAGATCCCGGCGACGGCGGCCCTGCTCGAGGTACGCCGCATCGGCTACGACGGGCGCGGCCGGGCGATCGAACGCGCGGTCTCGTTCTACCGGGGCGACCGGTACCACTTCTCACTGACGGCACGACGAGGCGAGGGCGGCTGATGGGCACGGGCACGACGACGGTCGAGGAGTTCACCGACGTACTCGTCGTCGGCGGGGGAGTGGGCGGGATCGCCGCGGCGCTCGCCGCCTGCGAGGGCGGCGCCCGGGTCGTCGTCGTGGAGCCGTACGAGTGGATCGGCGGGCAGCTCACCTCGCAGGCGGTGCCGCCGGACGAGCACCGGTGGATCGAGACGTACGGCTCGACGCGCGCCTACCGGCGCTTCCGGCAGGGCGTACGCGGCCACTACCGCGACTGGTACCCGCTGGCGTCCGGAACGGCCGGCGACCTGCTCAACCCCGGCAACGGCTGGGTGAGCCCGCTGTGCCACGAACCCCGCGCGGCGCTGGCCGTGCTCCAGGCGATGACCGCCCCGTGGTGCGCGGCCGGACGGCTGACCATCCACACCCGGGCACAACTGCAGCGGGCGTACACCGACCGGGACACGGTGACCGGCGTCGCCGTACGGCTGGCCGACGGCACCGTACGCCACATCGGCGCCCGGCTGGTGCTGGAGGCCAGCGAGACCGGCGAGTTGCTGGCCCTGGCCGGCATCGAACACCGCACCGGCACCGAGTCGCAGGCGCAGACCGGCGAGCCGAGCGCGCCCCGCGAGGCGGCGCCGCTGAACATGCAGGCGGCCACCGTTTGCTTCGCGCTCGAACACGTCGACGGCGACCACACCGTGGACCGGCCGGCCGACTACGCCCACTGGCGTGACCAGTCGGCGCCGGGCTGGCCCGGCCGGCTCTTCAGCTGGACCTACCCCGATCCGCGCACCGGCGAGCCGGTCACCGGCCGGTTCGTCCCGAACCCACCGGCGACGGCGACGACGTCGATGGAGGAGGCGCTGCTCGCCCCGGAACTGTGGACCTACCGGCGGATCCTGGACCGGCAGGCGTTCCGGCCCGGCCTGCTGCGCAGCGACGTCACGATCGTCAACTGGCCGATGACCGACTACCTGGACGGGCCGCTGTTCGACGTGCCGGACGCCGAGCGGCACGTGCGGCGGGCGAAGGAGTTCAGCCAGGCGTTCCTCTACTGGATGCAGACCGAGGCGCCCCGGCCGGACGGCGGCACCGGCTTCCCCGGGCTGCGGCTGCGGCCCGACGTGACCGGCACCGTCGACGGTTTCGCGCAGGCGCCGTACATCCGTGAGGCCCGCCGGCTCGAGGCGGTGACGACACCGGCCGAGCAGGACCTGTCCGTCGCGGTTCGCGGCGACGCCGGGGCGGTGCGCTACCACGACTCGGTCGGCACCGGCCACTACCGGATCGACCTGCACCCGACGACCGGCGGCGACGGCTACCTCGACGTGGCCGCGCACCCGTTCGAGATTCCGCTCGGGGCGCTGCTGCCCAGACGGGTCACGAACGTGGTGGCGGCCGGCAAGGCGATCGGGACGACGCACATCACCAACGGCTGCTACCGGGTGCACCCGGCCGAATGGTCGATCGGCGAGGCGGCAGGCGCGCTCGCCGCCTACTGCCTGGACCGGCAGACGTCGCCGCACGCCGTACGCGACGACGCGAAGCTGCTCGAGGACTTCCGGGCCGAACTGGACCGGCGCGGCGTCGACCTGCACTGGCCGGCCACCGTCACCGGTGCGCCCGCTCCCGCCCCAGTGACCTGAGCCGGGCGCCCGGATTCACCGGTAGGCCTCCGCCTGCAGCTCGTACAGCTCCGCGTAGAGGCCGCCGGCCCGGACCAGCGCGGCGTGGTCGCCGGCCTCCACGATCCGCCCGTCGGCGACCACGATGATCAGGTCGGCCATCCGGACGGTGGAGAACCGGTGCGAGACGAAGACGGTGATGGCCCCGGTCTTCGCCGCCAGCTCGCGCGACTGGGCGGCGTACCGCTCGAACAGCGCGTGTTCGGCGGCGGCGTCCAGCGCCGACGTCGGCTCGTCGAGGACGAGCAGGAGCGGCTCCTCGCGCATCAGCGCCCGGCCGAGCGCGAGCTTCTGCCACTGCCCGCCGGACAGTTCGGTGCCCTGGGGGAGGGTCTTGCCGAGCGGGGTCTCCAGCCCGTGGTCGAGCCGGTCCACGACGTCGGTCGCCTGTGCCCGCTCGAGGGCGGCCGACACCGCCGGCCCGGAGGCGATCCGGGGCAGGTCGCCGACGCCGACGGCCTCCCGGGCCAGGAACTCGAAGCGGACGAAGTCCTGGAAGCCGGCCGCGATCCGGGACCGCCACTGTTCGAGCGGGATCCGGCGCAGCTCGACGCCGTCGACGAGGATCTCGCCCCGGACCGGCTGGTAGAAGCCGCACAGCAGCTTGACCAGGGTGCTCTTGCCGGCCCCGTTCTCGCCGACGATGGCCACGGAGGTGCCGGCCGGCAGGGTCACGTCGACGTCCCGCAGGACCGGGGCGGCGGCACCGGGATAGCCGAACTCGACACCACGCAGCCGGATGCCCTCGCTGAGCCGGGTCGGCGGCTCGCTGTCGGTGGCCACCGGTTCGGCCGTGTCGATCAGTTCGCGCATCTCGTTCAGGCGTACGAAGGCGTTGGTGATCTGCTGGAACTGCTGCAGCTGGGCCACGGCCGCGGCCACCTGCTGGTTGACCTGGGCGGCGAGGGCGATCGACAGCACCACCTCGCCGACCGTGCGCCGGCCGGCGGCCGCGTCGCGGACCACGAGCAGGATGCAGACGACGTATCCGGCGGCGAAGCAGAGCTGACCGGCGGTCCGCACCAGGGTCGCCGCCTGGTGCGAGCGCCACAGCCGGCGGGTGACGCCGTCCCACAACGACCGGTGCCGGGCCAGCACCTCCCGCTGGAGCCGGAAGACCCGCAGCTCCTTGGCCGGTCCGGCGTCGGTGGTGATCTGGAACAGGCGCTGGGCCACCCGGTCGTCCTGGGCCGTGGCCAGCTTGGCCCGGTCGACCATCCGCTCGGCGATCCGCCCGGTGACCAGGGGCGGTACGGCGGCCAGCGGGAGCAGGAGCAGGAACGGGTTGACCATCGCCAGCAGCACCGCGGTGAGCACCATCGCCACGGCCAGCCCGGCGAGGGCGAGCAGCGCCTCCAGGCTGCTGCGCAGTTGCTGCATCTCGCGGCGGAGCACGGTCAGCTTGTCGGCGTAGTCGGCCCGCTCGTGGTGGGCCAGCCCGGGCGACCCGTTCGCCAGGGCGATGATCTCCCGGTCCATGTGGACCACGTTCAGTTCGGACAGCTCGAAGTGTGCGATGTGGGCGAAGTGGCCCAGGGTGAGCGCGGCGACGGCCAGCGCGGCGACCGTGACACCGGCGAACACGGCGTCGGCCACCCGGCCGTCGAGGGCGGCGTCGATCAGCCAGCGCAGGCCGAGCGCGGTCAGCGGCGCGGCCACCGCACCGGCGATCATCAGCGTGACCGCGACGATCGTCTTGCGCCGGTTCTGGTGCCAGCAGATCGACAGCAGTTGCCGGGCGGTGGAGAACAGGTCCCGCATCAGGCCGCCTTCGCGTCGTCGGTGAACCGGCTCGCCTGCAACCGGAACAGTTCGGCGTAGCGGCCGCCGAGGCGTACGAGTTCGTCGTGCGAGCCCTGTTCGGTGACCCGCCCGTGTTCGAGTACGACGATGTTGTCGGCGTGCCGGACGGTGGAGAACCGGTGTGACACGAGGATCGTGGTCATCCCCTCGGTGAGCCGGACGAACTCGTCGTAGAACTGGGCTTCCGCGCGCACGTCGAGGTTGGCGGTGGGCTCGTCGAGGACGAGGATCGAGGCGCCGTGGCGCAGCGCGAACAGCGCCCGGGCGATCGCCACCCGCTGCCACTGCCCGCCCGACAGGTCCACGCCGCCGTCGAGGTGCCGGGCCAGCGGGCTGTCCAGCCCCTTGGGCAGGCGGTCGAGGGCGTCGAGGATGCCGGCCGCGTCGGCGGCGGCGCGGATGCCGTCCCGGTCGGACAGGTGCTCCACCGCACCGAATCCGATGTTCTCCGCCGCCGACAGGTCGTGGCGCAGGTAGTCCTGGAAGATGACGGCGATGTGCCGCCGCCACCCGTCGACCGGCAGCTCGCGTACGTCCACCCCGTCGACGCGTACGCTGCCCTTGGTCGGTTCCTGCAGCCGGGCGAGGAGCTTGACGAGGGTGGTCTTGCCGGCTCCGTTGACACCGACGATGGCGGTCGACCGGCCGGCCGGGATGGCCAGCTCCAGCCCGTCGAAGACGGCCCGGTTCTCGCCCGGGTAGCCGAATCCCACGCCGTCGAACCGGATGCCGCTGGCCGGGGCCCGGACCTCGTCCCCGTCGTCCGGGCCGGTCGCCGGGGTCATCGCCCGGACGCTGCTGTCGAAGGTGCGGACCGCGTCGTAGGCGTTCATCCCGAACTGGGTCGGTACGTCGGACTCCGGGTACTGCTCGCCGAGGCGCAGCGCCGCCAGGACCGCCTGAAGGGTGACGACCAGGTTCGTCAGCGGCAGCGCCCCGGCCGCCTCCGCGCCGACCGATCCGAGCAGCGCCGCGGTGACCAGAAGGGCGGCGGCGGCCATCCACAGGTGCGGCTTGAGGAAGACCCGGCGCCGGGCCGCCCAGACCAGCACGATCCACTTCATGTATCCGTCGCGGTAGCGGTCGGCCAGCCAGCCGGCCAGCCCGAAGACCCGGATCTCCTTGCCGCCCGGTGCGCCGGCGCCCACGTCGCGCAGGTAGTCGCTGCGCCGACGGTCGGCCGCGATGACGCGCCCCACCTGCGAGTATCTGCGTAGCCCGCCGCGCTGTCCGTGGCGCAGGAACATGACCACGGCGGCGACCGCGACGCCCATCAGCCACGAGAAGAACAACCCGATCAGTACGACGTGGCCGGCGAGTTGCACGTACCGGGCGACGAGGGCGAGCAGTCCGGCGCACGCCTTGCCGGGGCTGGTGAAGCCGTGTTCGAGTTCGCGGCCGGCGTCGCCGAGCTCGTTGAGCAGCCGCTGGTTCTCCAGCGGTGCGACGGTCGGGCTGCGCAGCGAGGCCGCCATCAGCATCCGGGTCACCTTGCCGTCGACCCGCCGGGCCACGAGTTCGCCGAGGGCGCTCTGCAACGGGGCGAGCACCTGCTGGCCGACGAACGCCGCGGCGGCGATCCAGAAGGCGAGCATCATGTCGGCCCACGCCGCCGAGTCGGCGCCGCCGGCCACCGCGGCGGGCACCTGGCCGAGCAGGACGCTCGTCGCGACGACGAACGCCACCGGCAGCAGCCCGAACACGACGTTGAACAGGGTGAGGGCGACGGTCAGCGGCCAGCCGGCCGTCGGGATCAGTTTCGCGATCTCCCACCGGGGCCGGGCGATCGCGCCGGCATGGACGATCCCCTGCCTGATCCGGTCACGCCGCCGGGGATGGGCTGGGGCGTCGTTTCGCAATTCCGTCTCCAGAACGTGATCGGTGGCGGTGGCCGTCGTCGGGCGCCGGCCGGAACGGCGACGTCGTGCGGTGCCCACCGTCCTCTTCGGAGCGTCGCCGCTCGGGAACGTCACTTCTGCGGGACGTCACTCTGATGCTGCTCGCCGGAACGTGGTGCCACGCCGGCGGCCGGCGCGATCGACGCGTGGCTATCGGACGGACGATACCGCATCACCGGGACGTCGTGCCGCCTCGCCGGAACGGCCGGCGACGCGACTCGTTGACCCCGGTCCGGGCGCGACGGTACGCTCCAGGACCCGCTGGATCATCAACGACGCCCGCCGATGCGACGACCGGGGACATCATGTGCGCCATGCCGATCCGTCACCTGACGTTCGACGCCGGTGAGTCCGTCACCGCCCCGCTGACCTGGGGCCAGTACGCCATCTGGAAGCCGTTGCAGTGGTTCGGCGACGCCACCGCGTCGTTCAACCTCAGCCGGTCGTTCGAGCTGGCCCGGCCGGTGAGCGGCGCGCGGTTCCTCGACGCCGTACGCGCCCTCGTCGAACGGCACTCGTCGCTGCGTACGCACTTCGTCGACGGCGAGCAGCGGATCGCCGGCACCGGTGAGATGGCGGTCGCCTTCCACCCGCTGCCGGACGGCGCCGACGCCGCCGCCCACGCCGCCGACATCGCCGGGACGCTGACCGCCGACAGCTTCGACCTGACCTCGGTGTGGCCGGTCCGGTTCGCCGCCGTGCTCTCCCCGGCGGAGCAGGTCGTGGCGGTCGTCATGGTCGCCTCGCACGTGGCGGTCGACAACTGGGCGGTGGAGAGCCTGGCCGAGGACCTGCGGGTGCTGCTCGGCGCCGAGCCCGCGCCGGCCGCCGAGCCCGACACCGCCTGGTCGCCGCTGGAACAGTTCGAGTTCGAGCGCTCGGAGGCCGGCCGGCAGCTGGCGGCGGGGGCGCTGCGGCACTGGGGGGACCGGCTGCACGCCGCGCCCGCGACCATGTTCGACTTCGCGCCGGTGCCGGCCGCCGGGCCGCCGATCCACCGCTACCGCATGGTGTCCCCGGCGGTCGCGGTCGCGACGCCGATCCTCGCCGCCCGCTCCAACACCTCCATCTCGACGGTGCTGCTGACGGTCACCGCGCTGTGGCTGGCCGCCTACTCCGGCCAGGACGCCGCGGTGCTCCAGTTGATCACCGGTAACCGCTTCGACGACCGGCTACGTGCCCTGCGGGCACCCACCGCGCAGGACGGCCTGTTCGTGCTGCCACGACAGGACGTCGCGCTGTCGGCGGCCTTCCGCCAGGCGTTCCCGGCGGCCGTACGCGGCTACCGCAACGGCCAGTATCACCTCGACGACCTGGTCGCGCGGCAGGCGGAGGTCGGGCTCGCCCGTGGCCTGCGCTTCGACCTGTCGGCGTACTTCAACGACGCGCGCCGCGACCGCGACTGGGCGCCGCCGGCCACGGTTCCGGACCCGGCCGAGCTGGCCGGGCTGCGGGCCGCGAGCACCTTCAGCCGGTTCGAGTCGCTGCCCCGGCACGACATGAAGTTCATGCTGAGCTTCAACCGGCCCGAGCCGGACCGGTGCGGGCTGGTCCTGCTGGCCGACGGGCGCTACCTGCCCCCGCCGGTCGGGGAGCGGTTCCTGCGTGGCCTGGAGCTGGTCGTCTGCACCGCCGTGCACGAGGAGTTGTCGGTCGCCGACGTGGCCAGGCTGTGCGGGGTCGCGCCGGTCGTACGGGGCCCGGACTGGGTTCGTACCCGGGCCGGCTGGACCCGGCCGGAGGCGGTGCGGCGGCTGGTCGCCGGCCTGCTGCCCGGCACCGCGGTGACGGTCGCGTGCCGACCGGCGGCCGGCGCGGAGCAGGTCGTCGACCTGGAGGTCTACGTCGCCGTCGACGGGGCGACGACCCCCGAACCGCTGCCGGACCTGCACCGGCGGGTGGTCGCGGCGCTGCCGGACGAGCCCGGCGTCGTCGCGCCCGACCACTACACCCTGTGCCGGGGGCCTGTGGGCCCGGACGCGGACCTGGGGCGGTGGGAGACGCTGCCGGTCATCGACCACGGCACCGGGCGCCAGGTGCCGGTGTCCCGATGAGACGAAAGGCGCCACTCGTCGCGTCGAAATCATTTCGACGGACGCTCCATTGCCGATAAGCGAGTTTGCCGGCGGTTTCCTCGTCCAGTTCTCGGGCCGGAAACAAGTTTTGCGCACCGGGCGTGAGCGGAAAGTGCCGGATTCGGGCGCCGTCTGATCGAGGGCCGTGCTTGCACCGTCCGTCGCGGCGTGAATAGCATGGCCGGGTGGGAGACTTCGAGATCCTCTTCGAGCATCACATCTGGGCCACCCGGGCGCTCATCGAGCATTGCCAGACGTTGACGCCCGAACAGCTCGCTCTCTCGACGCCGGGCACGTACGGCGCCATCGTGCCGACGATCACCCACATCATCGCCGAGGACCAGCGGCTCCTGCGGCGGCTCACCGGCGAGGCGGCCGAGGTGCCGGTGGTCGAGGAGGAGTCCTTCACGCTCGCCGAGTTGCACGCGGTGTGGGCCGGGCAGAGCGAGCGGTGGCGCGACGTGCTGCGGCGCCGGGAGGAGATGGAGGTCACGTTGCCGCCGCGCGGCCCGTGGCCCGAGGTGACCGGGGCGCGGCCGCTGGTGCTCCTGGAGGCCCTCCAGCACGGCAACGACCACCGGACGCACGTCTGCTCGGTCCTCGGCGCGCACGGCCTGACCGTGCCGTTCCTGTGTGGCTGGATGTTCTGGCGGTCGACCGGTCGGGTGACCGCGGCGGAACCGGCGACGGCGTAGCGCCGGCCGACCGCATTTCATCCCGGAATCGGCTGAACGGTCAAGATTCCAGGCATCTCCGATCCAATTTGTGTGGACGGACAGCCCGCCTTTGTCGACGCGTCCGGGCTCGCGTTAATGCGACTGCTGGCCGGCGTGGGAGCGATCCCGCCGACTGTCACCAGTTTTGCCCGATATGGATAGCCGACGCTGTCCACCTCGCCGTCGGCGGCCTCTCCCTCGGCTCATTTGATGGCCGTCCACATGAGTTACATTGGTTAATGCGCAATGAAGATCATCATTGAGTGGGACGGTGGCTGAGTGGGTGAGCCTGTGTCAGGAGTCGACGACGTCTCGGCGCTGAGAGGCGCGGACGCGACCATCGCCCGGATGATCGAAGAGGAGCTGACCCGGCAGTCCACCACCATCAACCTGATCGCCGCGGCGAACTACCTGACCCCGGCGGTGCGGGCCGCCATGCACCCCGCGCTCGAAGCGGTGCACTGCGAGGGATACCCGGGCCGCCGCTACCACCAGGGGCAGGCGGTGTCCGACGCCATCGAGCGGCTCGCCGTCGAGCGGGCCTGCCGCCTCTTCGGCAGCGAGCACGCCAACGTCCAGCCCTACCGGGGCACCATGGCCAACCTCGCGGCGGCGCTGGCCGTACTCCAGCCCGGCGACCCGGTCCTGGGCCTGCAGACCGCCGCGGGCGGCCACTACTCCACCGGCGGCTCGCTGCACCTCATCGGCCGGATGTTCCGGGTGGTCCCGTACGGCCTGCGGCCCGACACCGGCCGGCTCGACCACGACATGATCCGCGCCCTCGCCCACCGGGAGCGGCCCCGCGCCATCTTCTGCGGCGACACCTCGTATCCCCGGCTGTGGGACTTCCGCGCGCTGCGTGACATCGCCGACGAGGTCGGTGCCGTGCTCATCGCCGACATCTCCCAGTCGGCCGGGCTCATCGCCGGCGGCGCGATTCCCAGCCCGGCACCGCACGTCGACATCATGACCGCCGCGACCTACAAGACCCTGCGCGGTCCCCGCGCCGGACTCATCCTGAGCACGGCCGCACTGGCCGACAAGGTCGACCGGGCCGTCTATCCCATCTGCCAGGGTGGGACGAACGTGCGGATCGTGGCCGGCATCGCCGCCGCGCTCGGCGAGGCGCTGACCGACTCGTTCCGGGCCTACACCAGGCAGGTCGTGGAGAACAGCCGCTGCCTCGCCGACAACCTCGTGCTGTGGGGCTTCGACCTGGTCACCGACGGGACCGAGAACCACGCCTGCCTGGCCGACGTACGCCCCCTCGGGGTGACCGGCGACGTGGCGGCGCAGTGGCTCTCGGCGGCCGGCATCCTCAGCAACGGCAACCAGATCCCCAACGACCCGAGTAGCCCCCGCCGACCCAGCGGGCTGCGCCTGGGCACGGCGGCGGTCACCACCCTCGGCATGGACCCACCGGTGATCGCGGAGGTGGCCGGGCTGGTGGCCCGGGTGCTGCGCAACGGCGGCCGGCAGAACGCGGTCGAGGAACAGGTACGGGCCAGGGCCGCGGAGATCCGCTACGGCTACCACGCCTGGAACGACGCCTGGTGGGGGCTTGATGTCGAGGAACTGGTCTGATACCGGTAAGCCCGGACCGACCACACCGCCACGACACCGGCCGGATGTCTCATGTCGACAGGGGAACGACCGATGACCGACAAGGAAGCGCTGAAGCGCCGGTACGCACTGGAGCGTGACAAGCGGCTACGGCCGGACGGGCCGCTGCAGTACCGCCGGTGGGAAGACAGCCGCCCGGATCCGTTCACCCCGGTCACGCCACGTCCGCCGAAACGCGACCACGTCACCGTCGCCTTCATCGGTGGCGGCTTCGCCGGCCTGGCCACCTGCGCCCAGCTCAAGCAGGCCGGCGTCGACTCGGTCCGGATCGTAGAGAAGGGCGGCGACTTCGGCGGCGCCTGGTACTGGAACCGGTACCCGGGCGTGCAGTGCGACACCGCCTCGTTCGTCTACATGCCACTGCTCGAAGAGACCGGCTACATGCCGTCGGAGAAGTACGCGCACGGGCCGGAGATCCTGGAGCACTGCCGGCGCATCGGCAAGCACTTCGACCTCTACGCCGACGCGCTCTTCCACACCCAGGTGACGGACCTGCGGTGGGACGGCGACCACTCGCGGTGGATCGTGCGCACGGACCGGGGCGACGAGTTCACCGCCCGGTTCGTCGCACTCGGGACCGGGCCGCTGCACGTACCGAAGATCCCCCGCATCCCGGGGCTGAAGACGTTCGGCGGGCACAGCTTCCACACCAGCCGCTGGGACTACGAATACACCGGCGGCGACCCGCTCGGCGCACCCATGGACCGGCTGCGGGACAAGCGCGTCGCCGTCATCGGCACCGGTGCCACCGCCGTGCAGTGCGTGCCGCCCCTGGCCCGCGACGCCGCCGAACTCCTCGTCTTCCAGCGGACGCCGTCCTCTGTGGACGAACGCGGCAACCGGCCCACCGACCCGGCCTGGTTCGCCGAGATCGCCACACCCGGCTGGCAGCAACGCTGGCTGGAGAACTTCACCGCGAACCAGACCGGTTCCGCACGCGAGGACCTGGTGATGGACGCGTGGACCGATCTCGCCCGCCGGGCCCGCGACCGGATCCGCAAGCTGCCCCGCACCCAACTGACCCGCGACGGCATCAACGCCGCGTACGAGGACGCGGACTTCGAGAAGATGGAGGAGATCCGCGCCCGGGTCGACACCGTCGTCGACGACCCGGAGACGGCGCGGCGGCTCAAGGCGTGGTACCGGCAGCTCTGCAAGCGACCGTGCTTCTCCGACGAATACCTCCAGTCGTTCAACCGGCCCAACACCCACCTGGTCGACACCGACGGGCGCGGCGTCGAACGGATCACCGCGACCGGGATCGTCGCCGGCGGTGTCGAGCACCCGGTGGACTGCATCGTCTACGCGACCGGGTTCGAGGTCAGCACCCCGTTCACCGAACGTGGCGGCTTCGACATGACCGGACGCGACGGGCGACTGTCGGACTACTGGGGTGAGGGAATGCGTACCCTGCACGGCATCCACGTGCACGGGTTCCCCAACGCGTTCTTCGTGCAGCCCTCGCACGGCGCCCGCCTGATCGCCAACATCCCGCACAACCTGACCGAGTCGGGGACGACCATCACCGGCATCGTCCGGCACGCCCTCGAGCACGGCCACGACGAGGTCGAGGTGACCCGCGAGGCCGAGGACGCCTGGATGGAGCTGCTGCTGGGATCGACCAGCAACGTCGGATCGGCCGACTGCACGCCCGGCTCCTACAACAACGAGGGCCAGGACTCCGGCCCCCGGCGGGCGTTCTTCGTCGGATATCCGCAGGGCGCCCAGGCGTTCTTCCGCTTCATCGGGCAGTGGCGCGCGACGGGGACGTTCGACGGCCTGGAGTTCCGCCGCCGGGATTGACGGACCGGGTCAGAACAGCGTTTTGAGGATCCGCAGCGAGTCGCCGACGTTGTCCAGCAGGCGGTCGTTGCGGATCATCAACGGCGCGCTCATCGCGTCCCGTAGCTGACGGCCGAGGGCGACGTCGGTGTCCAGCAGGTAGGCGTCCAACCCGACCGCGGCCATCGCGCCGACGACGATGTCCACCACCCCACGGGACACGCGGACCTTCAGGCTGTTCAGCTCGACGGCGCCGCGGAGCCCGGCGGTCGGTCCGGCCGTACCACCATCCGGCCGGACCGACACCGCCGCCGCCTGCCGCCGGCAGAACCCGTCCAACTCGTAGAAGGCCGCGACCTGCTCGGTGTAGCCCGGCGGCAGCGCGCGTTGCCCACGGCCCGGCCGACGCAGGTGCCGGCCCGCGGTCTCCAGCGCGTCGGCGGCGATGCCCAGCCACACCGCCGACCACAGCACGTGGCTGACCGGGAACATGGTCGCGGCGAGGATCTCCGCGAACGCGGCCGGCAGGACGCCGCCGGCCGCCGCCCGGGCGTCGACGGTGGCGCCGACGCTGGCGGTTCCGCGCAGGCCGAGGGCGTTCCACGGCCGGGTCGCCCCGACCTTCGTCCACTCGCCGGCCGGTGGGTCCGTACGGCGCAACAGGACGAGGACCTGGTCGGTGCCGGCCGTGTCGGGGCCGCGGCGGGCGGTGACCAGCAGGGCGTCGGCCTGCTCCCCGTACGACATGGTGCCGACGTGCTTGCGCAGCCGGACGTGGTCGCCGTCGGCTTCGACGGCGGCGGTGCTGGAGCGGATGTCGCCGCCGTGCCCGTCCTCGGAGGTCCCGGACGCGACGAGCAACTGCCCGGCGGCGGCGAGGCGCAGGAAGTCGCGGCCGGGCGCCCCGCCGTGCGCGACGAGGCACGCGACCTGGATCTGGTGCATCGCGAAGATCATCGCCGTCGACGCGCAGGACTTTCCCAGGATCGTGCAGACGTCGGCGACCTCGGCGACGGTCAGCCCGCCGCCGCCGAGGTCGCCGGGGATCAGTGCGGCGAGCAGCCCCTCGTCCCGCAACGCCGCCACCGACTCGTGCGGGAAGCGGCCCTGCCGGTCGACGTCGTCGGCGTGCCGGCGCAGGACCACCGCCGCCCGCCGGGCGGCCTCTGCGGCGGCCGGCCCGCCGGTCACCGGTCCTCCGCGGCACCGTCGTCGGTCGCCCGGTCCGGCCGGCCGGCACCGAACGCCCGGCGGGTGACCTCCGGCCAGTCCCGCGGGCTCGGGCCGTGCTGGAGGAACGCGGCCAGGACGACCCGTTCCAGCCCGAACCCCACGCACGCCGAGACTGCCGGCTGCCCGTCGCCGCCGGTGACGCCGTACGGGCGGGTGAAGTGCGTCTCGTGGTCGTTGACCGAGGCCAGCGCGACGCCGCCGTCGTCGGTCGGGCAGACGTACTCCTGCTTGAGATCGCGTTCGAGCTGCTCGCGGGCGAGCATCCGGCCGCCGGAGCCGAAGAACGGGTCGGTGGCGACCGCCCGCGTGACGGTCAGGCCGAAGCCGGTGAACAGCCGCCCGGCGAAGTCGTGGGCCCGGGCCAGGAACCGGTCGACCGTGGCCCGGTCGCCGACGCAGACGATCTCGTGCATCCGGAACATTTGCATCCGGAAGGGGTCGTCGCTCGGCTCCCGCCGGAAGCAGTAGCCCATCGTGTCGTACCACGCGCCGCCGCCGACGTCACGGCCGGCGAGGTGGGGGTAGACCGGGTAGCAGGCGGCCGGGCACGGTGCCAGCTCCGACGGCCGCAGCAGCTCCTCCCACGCGCCGTCGCGGTGCAGTCGGGCGGCGACCGCCGTCTCGCGGCCCGTGGTGTCGGCGCAGACGCTGATCGTGCCGGCCAGGTGTGGGAACGAGCGCAGGTAGCCGACCCGGTGCAGTTCGTCGACGGCGACCGCCGGCGGATACCGGACCACCGTCGCGCCGACCTCGGCGGCCATCGCCGAGACGGCCGAGCCGACGGCATCCACCAGGCTCTCGAAGCGCCCGTCCCGGCCGTACAGGCCGGCGACGGCGGTGGGGAACAGGTAGCCGTCCCGGCACAGCGCCTGCCGAAGCCGCTGGCGCACCGGGTCAGCGGCCCTCGGGAAGGAACGGGGAGACGGCCGCCCACAGCGTCGCCGGGGTCTCGAAGTTCTTGCCGATCAGGACCTCGTCGGGAAACTCCACGTCCCACTCGTCCTGCAGGAGCAGCACCAGCCCGGTCCGGCCGAGGCTGTCCAGGCCGAGCGCGGCGAGGTCGGTGTCCGGCGCTATCCGGTGGCCGCCCGGGACCTCCGGCAGCATCGCGACGACCGCCTCCTCGAACGCGGACGGCCAGTCGCCGGGCCGCTCGGTCCCCTGGTCGGCGCCGGTGGCCGACGGGGCAGCCGGATCCCCAGTTGTCTGCACGTGCGGGCCTTCCTTCGCTGGCTGGACCGGGCCGGACCGGCGCTTCGGGTCGACGCCCGCCGAACCCGTCAGCGCCCGTCGATTCCGTTCACGCCCGTCGATTCCACTGTGGCATGCTTGTCGCGGTCCGCAATGGTCCGGTGGCATCACGATCCTGGTCAACCAGCCGATCGATGTCAATCACCGCAGGTCGTAGGGTGAACCGCGGGTAGTAGGGCGAACCGCGGACCGTCGGTGAACCGCGGACCGTAGGGTCGACCGCCCGGTCGGTGACCGGGCGGGACAGGGCGAGCAGGGAGATCGATGGTGGAGCGGGCGTGGGACGACACCTTCATCACGGTGCTTCGCAAGCATCTGAAGCTGCTTGCCGCGGATGACCCGCTGGCGCCGGACGCGAGCCTGGTCGAGTTGGGCCTCGACTCGCTGGAGATGGTGGGGTTGCTGATCGACCTGGAGTCCGTCTACGGGATCTCGTTCCCGGACAGCGAGATGAACTTCGAGACGTTCGCCAGCGCCGAGCGGCTGTGGGCGGTCGTGGCCCGGCTGCGGGCGGCGGGCTGATGGACCTGACGACCCTTCGTCATCAGGAACGCGGCCAGGGCACCCCGCTGCTGTTGATCAACGGGCACTTCCAGTCCCGGGACAGCTGGGACCCCACGGTCGCCCAGCTCGCCCGGCACTGCCGGACGCTGACCTTCGAGTTTCCCAACCAGGGCTCGTCGCCGACCGACCCGGACATGAACACGATCGCGCACTACGCGAGATACACCGCCGCCTACCTCGACAGCATCGGCGTCGATCCCGCCGACTGCGTGGTGCACGGCTACTCCTTCGGCGGCAACGTCTGCCGCTACCTGCACCTGGAGATGGGCGTCGACTTCCGGGCGATCATCCTCGGCGGGGTGGGTTCGCACCGGCTGGCCGAATACCAGCTCCGCCGCCTGGCCACCTGGAGCGAACTGATCGCCAAGGGCGAGACCGACCTGTTCGTCCGGACGGTGCTGCTGCAGATCTTCTCCCCGGACTTCGTCTGCCGGCACACCCGGCACTTCGACGTCACCATGAAGGCGTTCGCCGGCCAGTACGGCCGGCGCCCGGAAGCCGTGCTCGCGCTGATCGGCGCGCTGGAGGACTTCTTCCGGCTCGGCCGCGACGGGCCGGACACCTACCGCTGCCCGGTCCACCTGGTGGGGTCCTCCGCCGACCTGCTGACCCCGTGGCAGTACGTCGAGGAATACGCCAAGGAGATCGGCAGCGTGAGCACCCACTGCCTGCGTGGCGGGCACCAGACCCGGGTCGAGCACCACCAGGACTTCGTCGACCTGATGAACGAACTGATGGCGCAGTATGGGTGAGCCGACGCGGGACGGTGCTCCCTGGGGTGTACGGCTGCACTCCATCCTGGACGATGCCGCCCGGCGGCGCCCGGACGCCCCCGCCGTACGCGACGAGCGGGGCGGCTGGTCGTACGCCGAACTGGCCGACCACAGCCGGCGGTTCGCCCACTGGCTGCGCGAGCGGGGCGTACGGCCCGGCGACCGGGTGCTGCTGCGTACGGCGAACCGCCGCGAGCAGGTGGCCATGGTCTTCGGCGCGTCGCGGGCCGGGGCGATCGCCGTACCGGTGCACCGCGACCTCAAGCCGTTCCTGCTCGCCGACCTGGTCGCCGACGCCGACCCGGCGGTCGTGGTGCTGGAGGACGGCGACACCGACGGCTGGGCGAGCGTCGGTGGCCGGGCCGCCGTCGGCGTCACCGAAGTGTGGACGCGCCTGGACGGCACCGGCACCGTCGCCGACGCGCCGGAAGCGGACACCATTCCCGCCGACCTCTGCCTCATGATCTACACCTCGGGCAGCACGTCGCGGCCGAAGGCGGTGACGTCGAGCCACGCGCAGGTCCACTTCGCGACGCTGGCCATCGCCGAACGCCTCGGCTACCGCGCCGACGACGTCGTCTTCGTCCGGCTGCCGCTGTCCTTCGACTACGGCCTCTACCAGGTGTTCCTCGCGGCGCTCAGCACCGCGTCGGTCGTCTTCAGCGACTCGGGGCCGGACCTGACCCTGGACCGCCAGATCCGCGCCGCCGGAGCCACGGTGGTGCCGCTGGTGCCCTCGATCGCGGCCACCCTCACCGCGCTCGCCGAACGCGTACGCCCCGGCGCACCGCAACCCGCGCCGAGCCCGGTCCGGCTGTTCACCAACACCGGCGCGGCGATGTCCGCGCAGAGCATCGACCGGCTGCGGCGGGCCTACCCGGACGCGCGGATCTGCCTGATGTTCGGCATCACCGAGTGCAAGCGGGTCACCATCGGCGAACCCGACGGCGACCTGACCCGCCCGAACTCCGTCGGTCGGCCGCTGCCCGGCACCCAGGTGCAGATCCTGACCGAGGCCGGCACCCCGGCCCCGGCCGGCGAGGTCGGCGAGATCGTGGTCCGTGGCCCGCACGTGATGACCGGCTACTGGCGGGCGCCCGAACTGACCGCCGCCCGGTTCCGGGCCGATCCCCGCACCGGCGAACGCCGGCTGCACACCGGCGACTACGGCTACCTCGACGCGGACGGCCACCTCTACTTCACCGGCCGGCGCGACGACATCGTGAAGCGGCGCGGCCTGCGGGTCAGCCTCATCGAGATCGAGTCGGCGGTCAGCCGGGTCCCCGGCGTCAGCCAGTGCGCGGCGGTGCACGACGCCGACGGTGACCGGCTCGACGTCTACGTCACCGGCACGGTCACCGCCGACGACGTCCTGCGCCAGCTCGGGCAGTGGCTCGACCCGGCCCGTCGCCCGGACTCCTGCCATTTGGTGGACCGGCTGCCGGTCACCGGCAACGGCAAGATCGACCGGGCCGTCCTGCGGCGGCGTACCGAGGAGCTACCGGCATGACCCCGAACGGCGTACGACCGGCCGACGTCACCGGAGCCGGCGACCGGGCCGGCCACCCGGCGGCCCCGACCACGGTCGCCGCACCCGACCACGCGGCGCTCGCCCGCCGGTTCGGCACCCCGGCCTACGTCTACGACCTGGACGAGGTGACCCGCGCGCTGGGGGACCTCTCGGCCAGCCTGCCCACCGGCACCCGCGTCTACTACTCGCTGAAGGCGAACCCGCATCCGGCGCTGGTGGCGGCCCTGGTGTCGGCGGGCTGCCATCCCGAGATCACCTCGTCAGGCGAGGTCGACGTCGCCCTCAGCGCCGGCGCCGACCCGGCGGACTGCCTCTACACCGGGCCGGGCAAGACGCCCGGGGCCGTCGCGTACGCGCTCGACCGGGGGGTCCGGGTCTTCTCCGTCGAGTCCCGCACCGACCTGCGCCGTCTCGACACCGCCGCCACCGGGCACGGTGTCCGGGTCGACTGCCTGGTCCGGGTCAACGGGGCCGCGGCCGGCGGCTCCGGACTGCGGATGACCGGCACGGCCAGCCAGTTCGGCGTCGATCTCGCCGACGTACCGGCACTGCTGGACACGGCGGCACGCTGCCCCGCGGTGACCGTCCGGGGCGCGCACTTCTACTCGATCACCAACGCGGCCACCGAGGAGGCCCTCGTCGCCGAGCTGTGCGGCAGCATCCGCACCGCCGCCTGGCTGCGGGAGAAGGGCCTGCCGCTGGAGGTCCTCGACATCGGCGGCGGCTTCGCCGCACCGTACGCCCGGCCGGGGGAGCGGGTCGGCTACCCCGGGCTGGCCGCCGCCCTCACCGCCGAACTCGACGACCGGGTCGCCGGGTGGCGCGACGGCGACCCGCGGATCGCCGTCGAGACCGGGCGGCACCTGGTCGGGACGTCCGGCACCCTGCTGACCACGGTGCTCGACGTCAAGGACAGCCACGGGCGCCGGTTCGCCGTCCTCGACGCCGGCATCAACCACCTCGGCGGCCTGTCCGGCCTGCGCCGGCTGCTGCCGACCTCCGCCCAGCCGATCCAGGCCGTGGCGAAGGAGGCCGACGACGCCGGGGTCGACCTGGCCGGGCCGCTGTGCACCCCGCTCGACATGCTCGGCCACGGGCTCGGCCTGCCGGGGCTCGCCCCGGGCGACGTCCTGGCCATTCCGAACGTCGGCGCGTACGGGCTGAGCGCCAGCCTGCTCGGCTTCCTCAGCCACCCGGTGCCGACCGAGGTCGTGGTGGCCGGCGGCCGGGTCGTCTCCGCGTCGCGTATCGAACTGCGGCGCGAGCCCGTCCCGGCCGGCGACTGAGACCGCTGGCCCGCCCGGGCGTGGCCCGGAACCGGAGAGGAGGTGTCCGTGGCGGACATCCATCTGTCGTCCATCTCGTACGTCCACGGCGACCCGCGCCCCGTCGCGGGGCTCGGCGAACCCGGCTGCGACGACGAGCGGCTGAGCCAGGACGGCCTGCGCGACTACCGGGAGACGACCGCGTCGTCCCTGGAGATGGCGTGTGACGTCGGCGCGAAGACCCTGGCGGCGGCCGGGGCCAGCCCCGACTTCGTCCTCTACGCCACCGAGACACCGCAGGTGGGCGAGGACGCGCTGTCCACCAACGCCCGGTTGGCCGTCGCGCTGGGCATACCCGGCACGGTCGTGCTCAACCTGGCCGGGCACGGCTGTGGCAACCTCGGGCTGCTGGTCCAGGTCGCCGACGCGCTGCTGAGCCGCCACCCGACCGGCTCGGCCCTGATCGTCACCGCCGACCGGGTGGCCAGCGGCCGGGGCCGGATGATGACCGGCCCGCTGTCGGTGCTCAGCGACGGCGCCGCCGCGGTGCTCGCCACCCGGGAGGCGCCCGCCGCCCGGCCGGCGCTGCGGGTGCACGGCGTCGCCGTACGCACCGACGCGCAGGGCGGCACCGCGGACGTCAGCCCCGCCGGGCAGCGCCGGACGGTCCTGCTCGGCCGTTCGGCCGCCGCCGGCCTGAAGGAGGTGACCGGCCTCGGCCCGCGCGACTACACCCACGCGCTGTTCAACAACTACCGGCTCTCGTCGCAGCGGTTCCTGGCCGGGGCCGCGGGGTTCGCGGCGGCCCAACTGGTGCCGGGACCGGTGGCCGATCACGGACACAGCTTCGCGGCCGACCTGTTGGTAAACTGCGCCCTGTTCGCCAGGGCCGGCACGCTCGAGCCGGGTGCCAGGCTCGCTCTCTCGGCAACGGGACCCAATTCGTGGGCATTGATGGACGTTGAGGTCGTCGGCTGACCGGCGACCGGGATCAAGAGCGAAGGTTGATTGATGACCAAATTGGAAGGCGTGTACCTGCCCCTGGTGACACCGTTCTACGACGGTGCCGTCGACCTGGAGTCGCTGCGGCGGCTGGTCGATCACTACTCGGGCTTCGGGCTGGCCGGTCTGATCATGATGGGCACCACCGGGGAGAGCCCGACCGTCGAGCCCGACGAGCAGCGGGCGGTGGTGGTCGAGACCATCCAGGCGGTGGCGGGCGCCCTCCCGGTGTACGTCGGTGTCGGCGGGAACTCGACCCGGCACGTCGCCGCCGGCATCGCCTCGTACGAGTCGCTGGACGTCGCCGGATACCTGGTCGTCACGCCGTACTACAACCGGCCCCCGGCGGACGGCCTCGTCGAGCACTACCGGGCGGTCGCCGGTGAGACCGAACGGCCGGTCATCGTCTACAACGTCCCGTACCGGACGGGGGTCAACCTCTCCAACGACGCGCTGTTCGAGATCGTGGCGGCCGCGCCCAACGTACGCGCGGTCAAGGACTCCACCGGCAACCTCATGCAGAGCCTCGACCTGCTGCACCGGGCGCCGTCGGAACTGTCGGTCCTCACCGGCGAGGACCCGATGTTCTTCACCAGCCTCGCCAACGGTGCCGCCGGCGGCATCCTCGCCTCCTCGCACCTGGCGACCCGGACGTTCGTCGAGGTCGCCGACGCCATCGCGAAGCAGGAGCTGGTCCGGGCCCGGACCGCCTGGGGCACCATCAGCCCGATGATCCCGTCGTTGTTCGGCGAGTCCAACCCGATGCCGCTGAAGTACTGCCTGTGGCGGCAGGGTCTGCTGCGTTCCCCGGAGTGCCGGCTGCCGCTGACCCGCGTGTCGGCCGGGTTGGCCGCGACGCTGGACGAGCTGACCGCCCAGCTCGCCGCGGCTTAGCCGCCCCTCGCACCGGGCGCCACCGGGTGGTGGCGCCCGGGCGCGGTCCGCGCCGGTGTCAGATGGTGGCGACGAGCCGGTCGAGTGCCGTGGCCAGCCGTTGCGGATCCTGCGCGAAGCAGATCCGGAACCAGCCCTCGTTGCCGGGACCGAACGCCGAGCCCGGCGCCAGGCCGACGCCGGCCCGGGCCACCAGGTCCTTGGCGTACGCGAGATCGTCCTCGACCCCGTCGATCCGGAAGAAGGCGTAGAAGGACGCGGGCACCGGCGGCGCCGAGACCCGCGCGATCCGGCCGAGGGCGTCGTCGACCATGTTCCGGCCGTCCAGGCAGCGGGCCATCAGCTCGCCGACGAACGGTTCGCCCTGCCGGATCGCGGCGACGCCGGCGTGCTGCACGAACGTGGCCGACCCGGTGCTGTTGATCGCGCTCAGGTTGCCGACCTGGTGGGCGAGTGCCGCCGGATGCACCAGCCAGCCCAGCCGCCAGCCGGTCATCGCCCACGTCTTCGAGAAGCTCTGCACCACGAACACGGCGTCGTCGTCGCGGGCCACCTCGAGGAAGGAGGGGGCGGCGAACGAGCCGTCGTACACCAGGCGGTTGTAGACCTCGTCCGAGATGATCCACGTGTTGCGCTGCCGGGCCAGGTCGAGCAGTTCCCGCTGCTCGTCGGAGGTCATCGTCCAGCCGGTCGGGTTGCCCGGCGAGGCGACGAAGATCGCCCGGGTCCGCTCGTCGCAGGAGGCGTCGACGGCGGACAGGTCGAGCGACCACCGGTCCTGCTCGGCGTCGAGCTGGACGAAGCGGACCTCGGCCCCCAGCGCCTCGATCGCGATGACGATGTTGGGCCAGATCGGCGCGACCACCACGACGTTGTCGCCCGGCTCCACGAGGCACTGCAGGGCGATCATGATCGAGGTCATGCCCGACGAGGTCGCCGAGATCCGGTCCAGGTCGATGTCGAGGCCGTGGGTGCGGTGGTGGTATTCCTGGATCGCCGCCCGCAGCGGCGCGATGCCGCGCCGGTCGGCGTAGGTGGTCTTGCCCTCCCGCATGGCCTGCTCGGCCGCCTCCCGTACGACCGTCGCGGTCGGCAGGTCCGTCTCACCGAAGCAGAGGCTGATCGCCCCCGGGTGGCTGCTGGTGACCTTGGCGACCTCGACGATCCGCTGGCTGCGCATGTGCGCCAACGCCGGGCGGAACGGCAACGTGTGTGGCGTGGCCTGGGCCATGTCGACTCCTCGGAAGCGGCGTGGGACGGACGGCCTCCCGGCCGGTGCGGGATCGGCGTTCACCTGACCCGCGGCAGGCGGATCAGTGGCCACGGGCTCGGCATCTCGCCGACCGGCACCTCGATCACCGTCGGCGCGTCCGGCCGGCCGAACGCCGCGGAGATCTCGGCCGCCAGTTCGTCTGGCGTGGTCGCCCGAACGCCGTAGGCGCCGAACGCCTTCGCGAACGCGGGGAAGTCGGGGTTGTGCAGGTCGGTGCCGACCGTCGCGCCGAGACTGCGCAGCTGTGAGCGGCTCACGTTGGCGTACGAGCGGTCGTTGAAGACGACCGCGACGACCGGCAGCCGCTGCTGCACGGCGGTCGACAGTTCGACGGCGGTGTAGAGGAAGCCGCCGTCGCCGGAGATCGACAGGACCGGCCGCCCCGGATTCGCGGCCTGGACGCCGAGTGCGGTGGCGAAGCCGGACCCCAGCGCGCCCTGGTAGGTGACCGGCACGTACGTCGAGTGCGCGTAGATCGGGAAGGCGAACCGGGAGACGTAGCCGACCTGGGTGAGTTCGTCGACGAAGAAGCCGTCGTCCGGCAGCACGGCCCGCATCGCCCGCAGGAAGTCGACCTGGGGCACCAGCCGGGCGGCCTCGGCCTCGACGTCGTCACGGGCCCGCTTCACCCGGGCCAGCCAGTCCTCCCGCTGCGGCGCGTCGTCGACCCGGTCGAGCAGGGCCCGCACCGCGAGGGTCGCGTCGGCGACGATCGGGACCGCGGGTGGCCGTACCCGGTCGATCTCGGTCGGGTCGAGGTCGACCCGGATGATCTGCAGGTTGTCGTCCAACCCCCACTCGACCTGCGGGCGCATCAGCCGTGTGCCGATGCCCAGGACGACGTCGGTCTCGGCCCAGAGCCGGTGGGCCACCGGAAGCGTCACCGACAGTTCGTGGCGGTCGCCGACGATGCCCCGGCCGCCCATGTCCGCCGTCACCGGGCACCGCAGCCGCTCGGCCAGCCGCTGGATCTCGGCGGCGGCACCGCGGGCCCCGCTGCCGACCATGATGAGCGGGGCCTTCGCGGAGGCGAGCAGCGCGGCGGCGGCCTCGACGGCGGCGGGGTCGGGATGCTGGTCGACGGCCGGCCCGGTCCAGCGGTGCGGGTCGCCGGCCTCGGCCCCCCACACGTCGGTCGGCACCTCGACCGCCACCGGGCGCGGCCGGGTCCACCGCAGCCGGTGGAACGCCTCGCCGAGTACGGCGTCGATCTGATCCGGCGTGCCGACGCGTTCGGCCCAGCCGGTCAGCCGGCGCAGGATCCCGAGCTGGTCGGGGACCTCGTGCGGTACGCCGTAGCCACGGCCGAGTAGCGGCGTGGGGATCTCGCTGGCGAGGCAGAGGATGCGGGCGTCGCCGGCGTATGCGGTGGCGAGCGCGGCCGTGGAGTTGAGCACGCCGGGGCCGGAGATGACGGTGTAGACGCCGATCTTGCGGGTGGAGCGGGCGTAGCCGTATGCCATGAAGGCGGCGCCCTGCTCGTGTCGGGTGTGGATGACCCGGATGTCGGTGTTCGCCAGGGCACCGAAGAGGGCGTCCATCTGCTCGCCGGGCACCGTGAAGAGGACTTCCACGCCCTCCGCGACCAGCTTGCGGACGATGTGCTCGGCTACCCGCACCGGACGCCCGTGGTGGTCGCCGCCGGAGACGGCACGGTCGTCACGACGACCGCCGCTGATCCGTGGTGCGATCCGGCGGACCCGGCACTGTCCGTCCGATCCGGAGAGGCTGGCATGGCGTGCAGTGTTGCACATCGCATCGACGGGGTCCATGGTGGATGAGCGGGCCGCCAGCACACGACGGATGTCAATGGTCAATCGGTCAGCTCGGGGTTCCGAATCGTCATTGATATTCCATCGCTGTCGATTGACGGGCGGCCGAACGGGTTGACCGGTAAGGCTTGCGGCCGGCAGTTTGGCGGCGGCCCGAAGGTATCGAAGATTGCGATAGGATCACCGGCGCCCGACGGCGTCACCAGGGGAGTGAGATTGCAGACGAACGGTGTGCTCCTCTTCCGTGACCACGTCGAGGCGGCGCCCGACCGGGCCGCGTTCGTCTTCGTCGGCGACGGCGACGACAGGGTGGTGACCTACGCCGAGTTCGACGCCGACGTGCACCGGGTGGCGTCCGGGCTCCTGGCGGACGGGCTGGCTCCGGGGGACCGGGTGCTGATCTCGGCCCGGCCCGGGCCCGAGTTGTTGCAGGCGATCTACGGGACCGTCCGGGCCGGACTCACCGCCGTGCTGTGTGACCCCGGGTTGCCCGCGCCGGCCGCGGAGGCGATCCTGGCCGACGCCGGCTGTCTGGCCGCGGTGGTCGACGGCGGCGACGGCGGCGTCACCACGGCGGCGGTGCGACGGCTGCCGGCACGCACCTTCACCATCGGTGGTCCCGGGCCGCGCCGCTTCGCCGAACTGCTCGCCGCCCCCGTGGCCGACCTGCCGGTGGAGGTCCCGGACCGGTTTCCGGCGGTCGCCTTCCTGACCTCGGGCAGCACCGGCCGACCCAAGATGATCTTCAAGACGCACGAGCACTTCCGGCTGCTGACCCGCTACCGCAGCGGCGGATACACCGCGTCGGCGGGGGCGGCCACCGAGGCCGAGGGCCGCTACCTGGTCGCCACGTCGCTCTACCACACCTCCGGCCTGAACGCCGGTGTCATGCTGGGACTGCTGCGCGGCTGGACGGGCGTGGTCGCCGACTCCTTCCACCCGGCGAAGATCCTCGTCAAGCTCGCCCTGCACCGCTGCGCCACGGTCGTCTTCACCCCGTCGCAGGCCGCCGCCCTGCTGCGCGAGCGGGACCTGCTGCGGGCCCTGGACCTCAGCGCGCTGCGCTCGATCCGGGTGGGCAGCGGCCCCTCCACGCCCGGCATGCTGGACCGGCTCCGGGCGGCCGTGCCGACCGCCGAGATCCTGAACATCTACGCCCTCACCGAATGCGCGCCCTGCCTCGGCCAGCCGCCCGGCGAGAAGCAGGCGCCGGACAGCTGCGGCCGGCCGTGGGCCGGCGTGGAGGCCCGGCTGCTCGACGAGTCGGGACGGCAGAGCACGGAGGGCGAACTGTGGATCAAAAGCGATCTCATCTCCGCGGGCACCATCCTCGACGAGGTCACCACGCGTGAGCGTTACGTCGACGGCTGGCTGCGCACCCGCGACATCTTCCGGGTGGACGACGAGGGCTGGTACCACTTCGTCGGCCGGATGGACGACATGTTCGTCTGCGGCGGCGAGAACGTCTTCCCCGGCGACGTCGAGAAGATCCTGGCCAGCCACCCGGACGTGAGCGACGTCTGCGCCACCGGGCTGCCCGACGAGATCCTCGGCGCCGTGCCGGCCGCCGCGGTGGTGCTGCGCCCCGGCGCCACGGCGCGGCCGGCGGGCCTGGTACGCCACGTACGGGACAACGCGCCGGTCCACCTCGTGCCGCAGCGCGTCGTGGTCGTACCCAGGATTCCCACCCTCGGGCCCGGCAAGGTCGACCGGCGGCAGGTCCGCGCCGCCCTGACCGCCGCCGCCCCGGCCGCCCCGGCGCCGGTCGCCACCGCCCCGGTCGCCACCGTGGCCGGCGACCCGCTGCACGAGCGGATCGCGCGGATCTGGGGCGAGGTGATGCAGGTGGCCGACCCCGATCCCGGACTGTCGTTCCTCGACGCGGGCGGCACGTCGGCGCTCGCGCTGGCGCTCACCACCCGCCTCAGCGACGTCGACCTCACCGTCGAACTCGGCGACCTGCTCACCGACGGCAGCATCGACGACCTCGTCCGGCTGGCCCGGGCGGGCCGGTCCGACACCCGGGTCGGCTGAGCGGTCCGGCCGTCGTACGCGCAAGGGAAGCGGGTCGCGGCAGCCACCCGCGGAGAAAGGAGACGATCCTGCTACCACTGCCCCGCGACTTCGGTCGCGCCATGGTCATCACCGCGCATCCGGACGACGCCGAATACAGCTTCGGCGGCACCGTCGCCCGGCTCGCCGACGCGGGCACCGAGGTGGTCTACGTCGTCTGCACGGACGGCTCGCAGGGCGGGGAGGACCCGTCGGTGTCCGACGCCGACCTGACCCGGCGCCGCTACGCCGAGCAGCAGGACGCCGCCGACCTGCTCGGCGCCACCGAGGTCGTCTTCCTGGGGCTGCGGGACGGATCGCTCACCCCGGACGTGCCGCTGCGCCGCGCGCTCACCCGCGAGATCCGCCGCCACCGGCCCGAGCTGGTGCTGACCCACCAGCCGCTGCGTTCCCTGATCTTCCCGATCGGCGCGTCGCACCCCGACCACCTGGCCACCGGCGAGGCCGCCCTCGCGGCCGTCTACCCGGACGCCCGCAACCCGCGCGCATACCCGGAGCTGCTGAGCGAGGGACTGACCCCGCACCGGGTCCAGGAGGTGTGGATACCGGGGCACGAACACACCGACTTCTACGTCGACGTGTCGCCGTACCTGACCCGCAAGATCGAGGCCATCCAGCGGCACAAGAGCCAGTTCGCCGACGACGTCGACCCGACGGCGGCGCTGGCCTGGGTGGTCAACCGGCTCAGCGGCAACGGGCAGGTGGCCGGCTGCCGCTACGCCGAGTCGTACCGGCGGATCATCACCGAGGCGGCGGCCGGTGCCGAAGCCGTGACGGCGGAGGCGACCCCGTGACCCCCACGATCAAGGCCGTGATCCCGGCCAAGGCATCCTCGACCCGGGTGCCGGACAAGAACTTCCGCCCCTTCCACGGCACCCGTTCCCTGCTCGACATCAAGGTCGGCCAACTGCTGACCGTGCTGCCGGCCGAACAGATCTACGTCAGCAGCGAGGAGCCCGCCTGCGCCGCGCACGCCGAGCGGCTCGGCATCAACTTCCTGTCCCGGGCACCGGAGCTGGCCCGCAACGAGACGCCGTACGCGTCCGTGGTGAGCCAGATCTGCCGGGACACCCCCGGCGACGACGACATCATGTGGTGTCACGTCACCGATCCGCTCTTCGACCAGTACGCCGAATGCCTCGCCCGGTGGCGGGAGGCCCGCGACCACAACGACGCCCTGGTCGTGGTCTACCCCCGTCAGATGTACCTGCTCGACCACGACCACCGGCCGATGGGCTTCGGCTTCGGCCCCTGGCACCGGCCGTCGCAGACCCTGCCGATGCACTACCAGCTCGGATTCACCCTCTCGATCCTGCGTCGCTCCACCGCCACCACGCTCGGCCCTATCGGCGCGAACCCGTACTGGTTCGACGCGGCCAACCAGCCGGTGGACATCGACACCGAGGACGACTTCCGGATGGCCCAGGCGATCTACGCCTACCTGCACGAGCAGGACCCGGCGCGGGCGGCGGCCCGATGACCGGCACCCCGGCGTATGACGACGCTCCCGACCTGGTCGTACGCGACGTCACCGTGGTCGACGTCGAGGCCGGCGCCCACCGGCCGGCCCGCGACGTGTGGGTGGCCGGCGGGCGGATCACCCGGATCGTGCCGACCGCCGAGGGCGACCCGCCACCGGCGTCGGCGCGGGTCGTCGACGGCGCCGGCCGCTACCTGATCCCCGGCCTGTTCGACTGCCACGTGCACATCGCCTTCAACGGCTTCCTCGGCGTCGAGTCCGACTTCCGCCGGACCCTCAAGCAGATGCTCGTGCACGGCGTGACCCAGGCCGTCGACTTCTTCACCGCCGGCGGCCACTTCCCGGGCTCGGCCGCCGACCGGGTACGCGACGACGTGAACGAGGGCCGCTTCCTCGGGCCGTGGCTGCTCACCTCGTACGGCTGCCTGAACGCCCCCGGTGGCTTCTGCAGCTGCTCGGTCGGCGACGCGGCGAGCGTCGTGGTCACCATGGACGACGTACGCGAGCAGATCGACCGGATCACGGCGGCCCGGCCCGACTTCGTGAAGATCGTCTACGACGACGTCTTCGGCACGCTGCCGAACCTGAGCCCGGACCTGCTGGCCGCGCTCATCGACGAGGCACACCGGCGCGGATACCGGGCGGCGGTGCACATCGCGACGGTCGACGACGCCTCGGTGGCCGTCGACTGCGGGGCGGACATCATCGGGCACGGCGTCATCGACCCGATGCCGCCCGAACTGCTGGCCCGGATGGCGGACGCCGGCACGATCCTGATCCCCACCCTCGCCTCGTACGAGTCGCGGTCGCTGCCCCGCTGGCGGATCTCGCTGCCACCCGCCGCCCCGCCGGACAGCGTCGCGCAGTACCAGCGCCAGCACCGGTCGATCTACGAGATCAAGGACCAGATCGACGACTACGCGCGCGCCTACGACGAGGCGTGCGCCAACCTGGTGCCGCTGCTCGACGCGGGCGTCACCGTCGTCGCCGGCTCCGACGCCGGCACCTGGTACACGTTCCCCGGCGACGCGCTGCACCGCGAGCTGGCGATCTACGCCGAACAGGGCCTCGCACCGGCCCGGGTGCTGCGGATGGCGACCATCGACGCCGCCCGTGCCTTCCACCTGGCCGACCGGTTCGGCACCGTCACCGAGGGCAAGGACGCGAACCTCGTCCTGCTCGGTGCCGACCCGCTGGCGGACATCGCCGCCGTCCGCGCGATCGACGCCGTGGTGCTGCGCGGTCGGCTCCTCGACCTCGACGCGCTGCGCGCCGACATCACCGCGCCGCACGAGACGCCACCCGCCGAGATCGACGAGGAGGTCTGTAGCCCGCACCACCTGCGGACCTCGGTGCACTGACCGGGAAGGGAACACCGTGCTGCGCCGTACCCTGATCGCCGCCGCCAACCAGGACCGGGTCAAGGCGGCCGTGCAGGCCGTGCCGGCGACCCGCGCCGTCGTGGCCCGGTTCGTCGCCGGCGAGACGACGGCGGACGCGCTCGCGGCCGCCGCGACGCTGGTCGCCGCGGGGCTCCGGGTGACGTTCAACCAGCTCGGCGAATACGTCACCGATCCGGGCCGGGCCGGGCAGACCCGCGACGACTTCGTCGCGCTCGCCGGGCGGCTGGCCGACAGCGGGCTGGCCGGCCCCGGCAGCGAACTGTCGGTCAAGCTGTCGGCCCTCGGGCTGCTCGACGGCGCGGACGGCCCGGCCCGCGCCCTGGACCACGCCCGGCTGATCTGCGCCGCCGCCGACCGGGCGGGCGTGCTGGTGACCCTCGACATGGAGGACCACACCACCACCGACAGCACGCTGGAGATCACGCGGGCGTTGCGGCGGGACTTCCCGTGGGTCGGTGTCGCGATCCAGGCCGCGCTGCGGCGCAGCCCCGCCGACTGCGCCGACCTGGCGTACGCCGGCTCGCGGGTCCGGCTGGTGAAGGGCGCCTACCGGGAGCCGGCCGCGGTGGCGCTGCACCGGCGGACCGACGTCGACCTGGCCTACGTACGGTGCCTGCGGACCCTCTTCGCCGGCGCCGGACATCCGCTGGTGGCGACCCACGATCCACGGCTGGTCGCGATCGCCGCCGAGCTGGCCCGACGGACCGGTCGGGGAGCCGGCGACTTCGAGTACCAGATGCTGCGTGGCGTGCGCGACGGCGAGCAGCGCCGGCTGGCCGCCGCCGGCCACGGCGTACGCGTCTACCTGCCCTTCGGGCCACAGTGGTACGGCTACTTCACCCGCCGGCTCGCCGAGCGGCCGGCGAACACCCTGTTCCTGTTGCGGGCCCTGGCCTCCCGGCGGTAGCCGGCCCGGTCCGCGCGGGTAGGCGCCGGTCGCCGACCCTGGTCGGCGCCGTCGGCGGGTCCGGAATCGCTTGCCGCCGAACGGATGCGCGTCACGACTGCCTATTGTGGAATGTCCAGGATCGCATTAGCGTTCATGCATGATTCTCCCGACGGAATCCATCGGAAGCATCCCACGACCGCAGCGGCTGATCGCCGGCATCGCCGACCACGCCGCCGGCCGGATCGACACGGCCGCCCTCGACGCCCTCTACGACGACGCCGTACGCGACACCATCGCCCGCCTCGAGGCCCTCGGCTCGCCCGTGGTCACCGACGGCGAACAGTCCAAACCCAGCTTCGCCACCTACCCCTTGCAGGGCCTGTCCGACCTGGCCTCGGACGGGGCGGTCATCCCGTTCGCCGACGGACACACCCGCCAGCTACCCCGGCTGACCGCCGGCCCGTTCCGCTACGCCGTCCGCTCCGGCCAGTACCTGCGGGCCGCGCGCAAGCACGCCACGGTGCCGGTCAAGCAGGCGGTGATCGCGCCGTCGGCGCTGAGCCTGTTGTACCCCGGCGGCGGCATCGACGGATACGACCGGGAGGCGTTCCTCGACGACCTCGTCGACGAGGCGGAGGCGGACATCAGGTCGGCGTTCGACGCCGGGGCGTACTCGGTGCAGCTGGACTTCACCGAAGGCCGGCTGTCGATCAAGCTCGACCCCTCCAAGGGGGTGCTCGACGCGTTCGTCGCGCTGAACAACCGGGTCCTGGACCGCTTCACCGCGCAGGAGCGGGCCCGGATCGGGGTACACACCTGCCCCGGTGGCGACCAGGACTCCACGCACAGCCTCGACGTCGACTACACCGAGCTGCTGCCGCACCTGTTCGCGCTGAACGCCGGAGTGTTCTACGTGCAGCTCGCCAGCGAGCCGGACCCCGACCGGGTGCTGGCGGCGATCGCCACCCACTCACGATCCGACCAGCGGATCTTCGTCGGGGTGACCGATCCGGTCGACCCGGTGGTGGAAACCGCCGAACTGGTCCGCGACCGGGTGCTGCGGGCCGCCGAACACATCCCGCCGGACCGGCTGGGCACCTGTGACGACTGCGGGTTCGCGCCGTTCGGCGACGACGTGTCGACGTCCAGGGACACGGCCTGGGCCAAGATCAGGGCCCGGATCGAGGGGACGGCGCTGGCGGCGCAGCGCCTGTGAGCCTGGGCCCGGGGTCGGCGGAACGACATCCGTCGACCCCGGCACCGGCCAGCTCAGTCGTCGAACTCGAACCCGTTCGCCTTCGCCAGCTCGACCAGCTCCTGGATCCGTCCGGCGTCCGAGGCGACCGCCGCCATCCGGTTCGCCAGGTCCTCCAGAGCCTCCCGATCCGTGCCGTAGGCGCAGAACATGCCGCCCTCCGGGTCGTACGAGAAACGTCCCTCGAGCGCCGGAGCCTCGGTGCTGACGAGAAGCTGGGCGACGCCTTCCCAGAAGTATCCGTTGGGTTCGTGGCCGAGTTCGGCGATCACGTCGTCGACGGCGGTGGTTCCCGCGTCGAGCAGCAGGGAGTACTTGCCGGGGGACGGCTCGATCAGCCGCATCGGTTCCATGCGGGCAGCCTCGCAGGTGCCGGCCGGCGCCGGCAACCGTGCCCCGTCAGGCATCCCGGCAGCCGGGCGACCGGCCGGCGGTCACGGCACCTGGTTCCCTACGAGCAGGGCCACCTTTCCGTACCCGTGCCCGGTCTCGACGTCGCGGTGCGCGTCGGCGGCCCGGTCCAGTTCGTACGCCGCGCGGATCGTGACCCGCAGCGTGCCGTCCGCGCACCTGGCCAGCAGTTCCGTCAGCCGGGCGGCGGAGCGGTCGCTGCGCAGCGGCCGGCAGCCGAGTTCCTCGGCGAGGTCGAAGTCGGCGATGGTGCCGATCCGGCTCCGGTCGGCGACGAGTTCGACCGCCGTACGCAGGCTGTCGCGTCCGGCCGCGTCGAGTGCGAGGTCGATGCCGCCGGGCGCGGCCGCCCGGATGCGGTCGAGTTGACCGTCGCCGTAGTGGACCGGGATCGCACCGAGCGAGCGGACGTACTCCTGGTTGGCCGCGCCGGCCGTTCCGACGACGGCCAGTCCGCGGGCCCGGGCGAGCTGGACGAGCATGGTGCCGACCCCGCCGGCGGCACCATGGACGAGCAGCGTCTCGCCGGCCGTCGCCTCCAGTCGCTCCAGCGCGGTGTGCGCCGTCTGGCCCGACGCCGACAGGGTGCCCGCCGTGAGCCAGTCGACGGCGGCGGGCTTGCGTACGACCTGGGTGGCCGGGACGGCGACGAACTCCGCGTAGCAGCCGAGCACCCGGAATCCGACGACCTCGTCGCCGACCGCGAAGTCGTGGACGTCGGCGCCGACGGCCTCTACCGTGCCGGCGAACTCGTTGCCGACGACCTGCGGGAACGTGATGTCCGCCCAGGGCGGGAGGGCGCCGGAGCGTACGGCCACGTCGACCGGCTGCACCCCGGCGACGGCGACCCGCACCAACACCTCCTTCGGCCCGTACGGCGGGCGGGTCAGCTCGCGCGTCCGCAGCACGTCCGCGTCCCCGAACTCGTCGAACGCCGCCGCCCGCATCGTCGGTGCGTTCATCGGGGACCGTCCGCCGACGTTGGCGTACCCACCGGATTCGACCTGGTCATAACGCTTCCTCCTGGTCAAGTTCACTTGATGTAGAGTCAACTTCGTCAAGTGCACTTGACGTCAAGGGCCGACCAGTCGGGACAGAGCCAGGGCCGACCGGTCGGGGTGACCGATCGGGGAAGAGGATGCCGCAGCTCGACGCCGACCTCGTGTGGCTGCGGCCCGGCCAGGTCGCCGCCCGGGCCGGCGTGGCCGTCTCGGCGCTGCACTACTACGAGAGTCTCGGCCTCATCCGCAGCCGCCGGACGGCGGGTAACCGTCGCGAATACCGTCGCGACACGCTGCGCGTCATCGCCTTCATCCGGGCCGCCCAGCGGGTGGGGGTGTCGCTGGAGCGCATCAAGGAGGCCCTCGACCAGTTGCCCGACCAGGGCCTGCCGACGAAGCGGGACTGGGCGGCCATCTCCCGGCAGTGGCACGACGACCTGACCCGTCGCATCGACGAACTGACCGCGTTGCGTGACCAGTTCTCCGACTGCATCGGTTGCGGGTGCCTGACGCTGCGGTCCTGCCCGCTGTCCAACCCCGGCGACGTGCTCGGCCGCGAGGGCCCCGGCCCCCGCAGGTTCCCCTGAGCCGGCGTCGCGGGCTCAGCCGAGCAGCAGCGTGACCGCCAGCACGACCATCAGCACGGCGACCCCGCCGTCGACGACGCGCCACGCCGCCGGTCGGGCCAGCACCCCGGCGAGCCGGCCGGCCCCGAAGCCGAGGGCGGCGAACCAGACCACGCTGGCCAGCATCGCACCGCCGCCGAACCACCACGGATACGCGTGCTGCCGGGAGATCGAGCCGATCAGCAGCACCGTGTCCAGGTACACGTGCGGGTTGAGGTACGTGAAGGCGAGACAGGTCAGCAGCGTGGCGCGCAGCGTGCCGGCCGGCCGCCCGGCCGGCGTCAGCGCGCCGGGCCGGATCGCCCGGCGGGCCGCGAGCACCGCGTAGCCGAGCAGGAACGCGACGCCGCCGTAGCGGACGGCCGCGAGGACGGCGGGCCGGTCGGCGATCGCGGCGCCGAGGCCGGCGATGCCGGCGGCGATCAGGGCCGCGTCCGAAACGGCGCAGGTGAACACCACCGGTAGTACGTATTCGCGGCGCAGCCCCTGCCGCAGCACGAACGCGTTCTGCGCGCCGATGGCCATGATGAGTGCGACGGCTACGGAGAATCCGGCGATGGTCGAGGCGATCACCCCGACGACGCTAGGAGCCGGCGTCACTTTGCTCCAGCTAAAGATTTTCAACCTGCATTAGAATCGCTAATCATGGCGCTCGACCCGGTCCAACTCGTCACCTTCCAGGCGGTGATCAACGAGGGCAGCTTCGAGGCCGCCGCCCGCTCGCTGCACGTCACCCCGTCCGCGGTCAGCCAGCGGATCAAGGCGTTGGAGCAGGCGGTCGGGCAGGTCCTGGTCCGGCGCGGCAAGCCGTGCGAGCCGACCGAGGCGGGCACCGCACTGGTCCGGCTCGCCGGCCAGACCGCCCTGCTCGAACGGGAAGCCCTCGACGCCGCGCGCGGACCGGTCGCCGGTGGCCACACCCACACCCGGGTCGCCGTCGTGGTGAACGCCGACTCGCTGGCCACCTGGTTCCTCCCGGCCCTGGCCGCGCTGACGGCCGAGGGCGGGCTCGCCTTCGACATCCACCAGGATGACCAGGACCACACCGCCGACATCCTGCGCGCCGGCACGGCGATGGCGGCGGTGACCGCCCAGCAGGTGCCGGTGCAGGGCTGCCGGGTCGAGCGGCTGGGCGCGATGCGCTACCTGGCGATGGCCGCGCCCGCGTTGCGGCGGGCGCACTTCGCCGGTACGGACGTGGTCGCCGGTTTCGCGACCGCGCCGATGATCGTGCTGAACCGCAAGGACCGGCTCCAGCACCGGTTCCTCGGCACGCTGACCGAGCGCACGCTCGACCCGCCGATCCACTACGTCCCGGCGGCCGCCGCGTTCGTGGAGGCGGTCCGGCTCGGGCTGGGCTGGGGACTGGTGCCGGAGCGGATCGCCGTCGAGGACATCGCCGCCGGTCGGTGTGTCGACCTCACCCCCGGTCGCCACCTGGACGTGCCGCTCTACTGGCAGTACTGGCGGCTGGAGTCGACGGTGCTCACCACGCTGACCACCGCCGTACGGGCCGGCGCGGCGACCGCCCTACGCTGACCTACCCCCCTTCCGCCTCGTTGATCAAAGGGATGCCGACGACGTCGGGCCGCACCGGCCGGCGCTGCTTCTCGTGCCGCTGCGGCTGGGCGTCGTCACCGTCTCGCAGTCTCGTTCACGCCCGACGGGGCCGCTGCCGTGGCCGTCCGGCTCGACGCCTCCGGCTTCGGCCAGGCGACACTTCCGCCGGCTGCGGCGGTGACGGCTCGGTCGTGACCACTCCGGTGCCGCCGTTGGAGAAGATTCTGTCCGGCACACCCGGGTGACACCCCGGCGGTACGGATCGTGCCGTAGCAACCGGGTTCTCGTTGCCCAACCGGAGTCGTGCGGTCGAACGAGTTGGGCAACTGGGCGCTGTCCTGGTGGTGTCGGGTTGGCCAACTGGCTTCATGTGACCGGGGTTCCGCTCGTTGGCCCGGCAACCAGTTGGTTGTTTGCGCCGGTGGTGTGCCCAGTTGGCTCCCGGTTGGGTACGTAGGTGCGTCGGCGCTGCTGGCGTTGGCATCTCACCGGTCCTTGCCGGACGGCAGCTGCCGAGGTCGTGATACCGGGTTCCTTCACGTCGCCGGGACGGGTCGTCGGTCGGCACGCCAGGGCTGGTGAGGGCGGCATCGGCGAGCCTCACCGTTTCGATCCGGCCCTCGGCCCGTACGGGAGCGGGTTCGACGGTCACCTGCCCGCGGCCACCGACATCACGCAGTCCGTCCGGCAGACCACCGCGCCCGCCACTCCGGGGCTGACCAGGGGTAGGCAAACCCCCGGGCAGGACCCTGGGTAAACCCCTGGGCAAACCCCCAGGCAGGCACCCGTCGTCACCAAAGGGCACCATCCGGCCCAACTGTGCAGGTAGCAGCCCATGATCAACGATCATGGTCTGCCCCTAAACATCCCCTTGGGGGATACTCTCCCGACCGGGGGCAGCAGCAAAAGGCCGAGAAACACCCGGCACTGACGCGTCGCCGATCCCCTCCACACGGTCCCGGGCCGCCCTGACCGCTCCGACACCGCCGACCACCACAACCCGCCCCACGACCAGGCCCACGCGACAACACACAGACGGAAACCACCGCCCCGTCCGTGGACACGCGCCGAACCACCCCGGCCGGCACGACAACACCCGCCAACAGGCCCCGACGGCGCCCCCACCGAGATCACCACAGCACGACCACACCAGGTCGGTTGGGTCGACGGACTACCGTGGAATCTCTCCTTCAGAGACCCACACAGCAACACCCGCACGCTGCGTGCCACCGCACACCCGTCGCACACAGCCCACCCGCACACCGCCGGTCGGCGCGACCATCCACCCCGGCAGCACGCACACACCACGACCACACCCACCCCTCAGCAGCACACGCCAGCTGGCCCCGGACACATCCCGGCGCACACCGCCAACCACCACCACACACACCGACGCCGGCCGCCCGACCAGAGCACACACGAACCGGCCCCGAAGGCCTCGGCGACGCACAAGCCCAGATCCACAACCGGCTATCAGGCACGAACTTCCGCTGGCAGGGCCCTCGTCGCACGGTCCGGGGCGGCGCGACGCCCCGGTTGGGCCGGCTGAGCGGCCGGCAACTTCGGCACGACGATCCGCCGGGGCAGAGCCGCTTGTGGAGGTGGGTGGTGTTTCGCCGTCGGACAAAACAGGTCAGGGTTTTGGCGACAAGTCCTTGATCAACGCGGGCGGTGCGGGGCTGGGCTCAGTCCGGTCACGGCGAGCCGGAACAGTCGATCCGCCCGGGCGGCGGGGTCGGGGTGGTGCTCCGTGGCCAGGACGATGCCGACTATCAGTGTGATCAGGTCCGCGACGGTGACACCCGTCGCCACCGCGCCGTCCTGCGCGGCGCGGTGCAGCAGGGGACCGGCCGCCTCTTCCAGCGCCGCCGAACAGGCGTTCTCCTGCACCGGGTCGGATCCGGGGTCGTCGTAGGCCAGCGCGGCCGCCAGTCCGCGGACCGAGACGGAGTAGGTGAGGACGTCGTCCAGCCACTCCAGGAGCGTGTCCCGGCTGTCGCCCCTGCCGGTCAGTTCGTGGGCGCGGACACACAGTGCCTCGATCCTTTTCCGGGATACCGCCTCCAGCAGTGCGCGGCGGGTGGGGAAGTGCCGACGTACGGTCGCCGAGCCGACCCCCGCGGTGCGGGCGATCTGCTCCAGGGAGGCGGCGGCGCCATGGTCGGCGACTTCCTTCTCGGCCACCGCGAGGATGCGCGCGTAGTTGCGCCGGGCGTCGGCGCGCTGGCCGTCGGGCATGGCGTTCATCTCCGAGCTTGCTAAGTGGCGGGGTCCGCCATATCGTAGCCAAGCGTAAACGGCGGGCCCCGCCAGTTAGTTGCCGAGCAGTCGAGGAGCACCCATGTCCACAGCCTCCGCGCCCGTCCTGGTCACCGGTGCCACCGGCAGACAGGGCGGTGCCACCGTCCGCGCCCTGCGTGCGACAGGCGTTCCCGTACGCGCCCTGGTGCGCGACCCGGCCACCGAGCGGGCCAGGGCCGTCGAGGCGCTCGGCGCCGAACTGGTCACCGGCGATCTCCACGACCGCGATTCGGTGATCCGGGCCGCCGAGGGGGTCCGCGCCGTCTTCTCCGTGCAGGCGCCCGCGGTCACCGCGGCGGGCTTCGACTTCGACGGGGAGGTGGCCCAGGGCGTCAACCTCGTCGAGGGCGCCAAGGCGGCCGGTGTACCGCAGTTCGTGCACACGTCCGTCACCGGCGCCGGTCAGCACACTGAGACCCCGGGCTGGGCCGAAGGGCGCTGGGCCGCGGTGGAACCCACCATGACTGCCAAGAGTGCGATCCAGGACCGGGTCCGGGCGGCCGGCTTCCGGCACTGGACGATCCTCAAGCCGGGCTTCTTCATGGTGAACTTCCTGCCGTCCATGGCGTTCCTGTTCCCGCGCGGCATCGAGGGTGGCCTGGTGAGCGTCCTGAAGCCCGACACCCGGCTGTCCCTGGTCGCGGTGGACGACATCGGCCGGGCGGCCGCCGCGGCGATCGCCGCGCCGGAGCGGTTCGACCGGGTCGAGCTGGAGTTCGCCAGCGACCACCTGTCGATGACGGAGATCGCCGAGGTGCTCTCCCGTGTCCTGGGCACGCGGCTGTCCGCGCCGGACATGACCGAGGAGGAGGCGTTCGCCGCCGGGATGCCGGCGATGGGCGCCGGGCACGAGTGGCTGAACGCCGCCCCCCAGCCGGGCCGCCCCCGCTACGCCAGGGACCTCAACATCCCGCTCACCAGCTTCGACGCGTGGGCGCGGGAACACATGCGGGCCGACGCCTGACCCTCAGGTGGGCGAGCCGGCTGACCGCCGCCCCATGCCCGCGGGCATGGGGCGGCCACGCAGCGGAACCTAACGGCGGGACACGGGGCGGCCGCAGACCGGGCCTAACGGCGGGACCGGACGCCGTCCCAGCCGGGCAGGTCCGCCGGGTCGCGGTCGGGCCGGCCGACGTAGTCGGCGGACGGGCGGATCAGCTTGCCGAGCCGCTTCTGCTCCAGGATGTGCGCGCTCCACCCGGCCGTACGGGCGCAGGTGAACAGCGGGGTGAACAGATCCGCCGGGACCCCCGCGAAGTCCAGGACGACCGCCGCCCAGAACTCGACGTTGGTCTCCAGCACCCGGTCCGGCTTGCGTTCCCGCAGCTCGGCGAGGGCGGCGTTCTCCAGCGCGAGGGCCACCTCGAACCGTGGGGCGGCCAGCTCCTTCGCCGCCGCCCGCAGGATCCGCGCCCGGGGGTCCTCGGCCCGGTAGATCGCGTGCCCGAAGCCCATCAGGCGGCGGCCGCCGTCCAGCACCCCCTTGACGTACGCCCGGGCGTCGCCGCCCCGCTCCACGTCCTCGATCATCCCGAGCACCCGGGCCGGGGCGCCGCCGTGCAGCGGACCGGACATCGAGGCGACCGCGGCGGACAGGCAGGCGGCGACGTCCGCGCCGGTGCTGGCGACCACCCGGGCGGTGAACGTCGAGGCGTTCATGCCGTGTTCGGCGGCGCAGACCCAGTACCGGTCGATCGCCTCGACCTGGCGCGGGTCCGGCTCACCCTGCCATCGGATCATGAACCGTTCGGTGACCGTCCGGGCCCCGTTGACCAGCCGCTGCGGTACGGCGGGCAGCCGCGCGCCGCGGGCGGCCTGCGCGACGAACGACAGCATCATCACCGAGGTACGGGCAAGGTCCTCGCGGGCCTGCTCCCCGTCGATGTCGATCAGCGGCCGCAGCCCCCAGTACGGTGCCACCATGGCGGTCGCCGCCTGCACGTCGACCCGGATGTCACCGCAGTGCACCGGGATCGGGAACGGTTCGGCGGGCGGTAGCCCGCGTCCGAAGTCGCCGTCGACCAGCAGCCCCCACACGTCGGCGAAGGTGGCGTGGCCGACCAGCTTCTCGATGTCGATGCCGCGGTAGCGCAGGGATCCGCCCGCACGGTCCGGCTCGGCGATCTCGGTGTCGAAGGCGACGACGTCGGCAAGTCCAGGTTTCACGGTCAGCATCGCTTCAATGTCCGGGCGCCCTGTCGACTCTGTCAATATTGATTCAGTCAATATGGGAGCATGGCCACATGAGCCCGGACCGCCTGCTGACCACCGAGGAGGTCGCTCGCCGGCTGGGCGTCAAGAAGGAGACGGTCTACGCCTACGTCAGCCGTGGCCTGCTGGCCAGCCGGCGCAACGGCGACGGCAAGGAGAGCCTGTTCGCCGAGTCCGACGTCGTCACCTTCGCCGCCGGACGGCGCCGGCCCGGACCCGCCCCCGACGCCCCGGCGATCCACACCGGCATCACCCTGATCACCGGCGACGCGCTCTACTACCGGGGTCACGACGTACGCGTCCTGGCCCGCACCGAGTCGTACGAGTCGGTGGCCACCCTGCTGTGGACCGGCGAACCGCGCCACGTCCCGCTGGTGCCCGACGACGAACTGCGAGCCCTCGCCCGGGCGGTCACCGCGCCGCTGCCGCCGGCCGCCCGGCCGACCGACCGGCTGCGGATCATCGTGGCGGCGGCCGCGGCGGCGGACCGGCTGCGCTTCGACACCACGCCCGCCGCGGTGGTCGCGACCGCCCGCACGATGCTGGACACCATGGTGGCGGCACTACCGGTACAGGCCCGGGAGACCGGCCCGCCGGTGGGCTTCCCGGTCGCCGACGCGCTCTGGCCCCGGCTCACCGCCGCCCCGCCCACCCCCGCCGCGATCGACACGCTCAACACCGCGCTCGTCCTGCTCGCCGACCACGACATCGCCGCGTCGACCCTCGCCGCCCGGGTGGCCGCCTCGGCCCGTGCCCACCCGTACGCGGTCGTCGGCGCCGGCCTGGCCGCGCTCGACGGGCCGCTGCACGGCGCGGCCAGCGGACTCGCGTACGAGTTGCTGTCCGACGCCGTACGCTCCGGCGACCCGGTCGGCACCGTCTCCGACCGGCTGCGCGCCGGCGGCGGCGTCCCCGGCTTCGGGCATCCGCTCTACCCGGCCGGCGACCCCCGCGCGGCCACCCTGCTGGAACTGCTGTGGGCGAGCCCGGCCCCGGCGGCCGGCCCGGGCGCGTGTACCCGCGACCTGGTCGCCGGGGTGGCCGACGCGGTGACCCGCCGCTCGGGCACCGCACCCAACGTCGACTTCGCCCTCGCCGCCTTCACACTGCTCAACGGGATGGCCGCCGACGCCGGGGAGGCGATCTTCGCCGTCGCCCGCACCGCCGGCTGGATCGCCCACGCGCTGGAGGAGTACGGCGACCGGCCCAGCCGGTTCCGGCCCAGCGGCCGCTACGCGGGCCGGCTGCCGAAGGACGTACCGGCCCGCGGCCGAGCCGGCTCCGTCCGGGCCTGACCAGGACCCTGGGGGCCGCCGTCAGGCGCCGTCGGACAGGACGACCGTGCCGGTGGCGCCGTCGACCGTGATCACCTGACCGGTACGGATCAGCCGGGTGGCGTCCCGTACGCAGATCACCGCCGGGATGCCGTACTCCCGGGCCACCGTCGGGCCGTGCGCCAGCGGCGCCCCGATCTCGGTCACCAGGCCGCCGGCGGTCAGGAACAGCGGCGTCCAGCCGGGATCGGTGGTCGGGGCCACCAGGATCTCGCCGGGTTCGAGGTACGCGTCGGCCGGGTCCCGCACCACCCGGGCCGGTCCGGTGACCGTGCCCGGTGCCGCCGCCAGCCCGGCCAGCGTCCCCTCGCCGGCCGGCTTCGCCGTACGCAGCGCCTCGACGTCGGTGCCGTCGGAGAGCAGGGCGACCGGGACGTGGGTACGGCGCCGCTCCCGGTCGTACGCCAGCCGGCGGGCGGCGACCAGCTCCCGGTGGTCGACCTGCCGGTGTACGGCGGCGTCCGCCTCGGCGAGGTCGAGGAACATGATGTCCTGCGCCTCCTTCAGCAGCCCCTGGCCGGCCAGTTCGGCGCCGACGAGGAGCAGTTGCCGGCGCATCTCGCCCAGCGGGTAGAGGCCGGCGAACTTGCCCAGCTCGCGCAGGCCGCCGAGTTGCCGGGCCCGGCGCAGGAGGAAGACCGCGATCCGGCCGCGTACCGGCCGGCGCCGGCGGACCCGGCGGGCCAGGTCGTCGAGCGTCGCCGTGGCCGTGCGCGCCGCCCGCGCGAACCTGCGGTCGGGGGCCTGGTCCGGGTCGGTGATCCGCAGGTAGTTCGCGATCGCGGCGAACACCGGCGCCGGATCCTCGGCCCAGCGCGGCACCCCGATGTCGATCTCGACGGCGGCGCGGTGCCCGAACCGGTCCAGGAACCCGGCCAGCCCGATGTCGGGAAGTTCCCCGGCGAGATAGCGGGCGGCCAGTTCGGCCGCCGGGACGCCGAGCAGCAGCTCGCGGTGTCCGCCGGCCCGTTCGGCGATCTCCCACAGCGCCAGGTCCATCTCGATGGTGATGTTGTGCGGCATGCCGCCCAGCACCGTGCGGACCTCGGCCTCGGTCGCGACGCCCTTCAGCAGCGCCGCCGGTGCGGCGCCGGCCAGGATGCCGGCCATCAGTGGCCAGATCATCCGCTCCAGGTTCCGGGTCGGCAGCCCGACGTCCGCGACGAAACGCAGCCGCCGCGCGGCCGTGTCCAGCCCGGGCGGGGCGACGGACTCCCGCCGGAACTCGTCGACCGCGCGCAACGCCCGGTCGCGGGCCGGTGCGGGGCGGGCCAGTGCCCGTACGACGCCGGCGACGGCACGCGGGGCGACGCGCAGCAGCGGCCCGACTCCGCCGCCCCGGCGGGCCGGCTTCGGGTCGGGGGCGAAGCGCGGATCGGCCAGCACCTGCTCGACCACGGTCCGCACCCGGGGGCCGAAGTCCGCCTCCACGAACTTCGGCAGCCAGCGGTCGGCGCCGGGGCGGCGGACGGTGTCGGTGAGGTCGAAGTAGAGGCGGCCCCCGATCTCGACGACCGAACTGTCGTTGCCGGACCGGCCGTCCTTGCCAGGACGGCCCTCCTTGCCGGACCCGCCGCCGATGCCCGCGGCGACGGCCCGCAGCGCCGCGACCCCCATCGGTGTGAACGGCTGCAACACCCCCTGGAACTGCCCGCCCAGCTCCAGGTAGACGCGGGGACCGGGCCGGCCGGTCTGCGGCGGCACGGGGAAGAGGGTGGTGACCGGCCGGGACTGGAGCAGCCAGAGCACCCCGTCGTGGTCCACGGCCCACTCGACGTCCTGCGGTGTCCCGGCCCGGTCCCGCAGCCGCCGGCCGGCCGCGTACAGCTCGGCCAACCGCTGCGGGGCGAGGCAGCCGTCGACCCGGTCGGGGCGGCCGTCGGCCGCCAGTACGTAGTGGTCGGCGTCCACCGCCCCGTCGACCAGGGCGGCGCCCGGCCCCGGCGCCGCGTCGACGACCATCTCGGACCGGCTCCCGGTGACCGGGTTGGCGGTGAACAGCACCCCGGCCACCGCGGCGTCGACCATCCGCTGCACGACGACCGCCATCCGCGCGGCACCGACTCCGCTGGCCGCGCGGTAGGCCGCGACCCGTTCGGAGTCCAGCGAGTCCAGGCAGGCGCGGACCGCCTCGAGCAGGTCCGGCAGCCCGGTCACGGAAAGGACCGTGACGTGCTGTCCGGCGAAGCTGGCGTCGGGCAGGTCCTCGGCGGTGGCGCTGGACCGTACGGCGACAGCGCCGCCGCCCATCCGCTCGTACGCCCGCTCGATCTCCCCGACCGGGAGCGTCCCGCCGACCAACGCCGTGGTGGTGACGCAGAACCCGCCGGGCACCCGCTCACCGGCGCGGATCATCCGGGCCAGGCCGGCCGCCTTGCCACCGACCAGGTCCGCCATGCCGGTGTCGATTCCGGCCAGGTCCACTACCGCGATGTTCATCCCTGCTCCTTCAACAACTCGACCATCGACCGGATCACCGCCTGCTGTGCGGGAGGCAGTTCGCGCGACGTCACCTCCAGCCAGTGGCTGGAGTCGGGATCGTCGAGACTGTCCACCAGCGCCGTCACCATCTCGTCCGGCAGGTGCGCGGCGAGGTCGGCGGCGAGCGCGGCGACCCGCGGGTCGTCCGGGGTGGCGTCGGCGAGTTCGTCCATCCGGGCGTTGAGCGCGTGCCCCCGCCGCACCGCGTCCGGCTCGGTGAGCGGCCGGAACAGCGCGGCGAACCCGTCGCGGTGGGCCGGTTCGGCGGCGGCCTCGATCAGGCCGAGCACCTGCCGGTCGAACGCCGCGAACCGCGACCCGCCGGCCGGCAGCCCACCCAGGACCTCGGCCAGGGCGGGCGACATCGCCGAGTCCGGACCGAGGTCGGTCGCGGCCAGCAGCGCCGCCAGCCGGTCCCGCCGGGTCGTGATCTCCGCCTGCTGCCGGGCCAGGTCGGCGTCCAGTTCCAGCAGTACGTCACGCAGCTCGCGGCCCTCGTCGTCGGCGAGCACGTCGCGGATCTCGTCCAGCGACAGGCCCAGCTCGGTCAGCCGGCGGATCCGGGCGAGCACGACCGCGTCCCGCAGTTCGTACTCGCGGTATCCGTTCAGCCGCCGGCCCGGTTCGGGCAGCAGCCCCTGGTGGTGGTAGTGCCGCACGGTCCGGGTGGACACCCCGACCAGCGCCGCCAGTTCGCCGATCCGCATGACCACCAGTAGAAACGTTGACGCTGCGGCAAGGTCAAGCGAACCGGCGAACCGGCGGTCGGTGTCGTGACCGGCTCAGTGCTGCTGCTTGGTCAGGTCGAGGCTGCGGGGCACGAGGATGTAGACGACGGCCGCGGCGGCGAGCATCGCCAGGCCGCCGACCAGACCGATCTGCACCAGCGAATCGGTGAAGGCGTCCCGGGCACGGGCGGCGAGTTCCGGTACGCCGGCCTGCGCGGCGACGTGCAGGGCGGCACCGAGCGACTCCTGTGCGGCGGCGACGAGCGAGCCGTCGACGCCCTCCCCGGTCAGGCCGGCGAGCCGGTCGCGGTAGAGCGCGGCGGCGACGCTGCCCAGGATCGCCACGCCGAGCACGTTGCCGAGGTCGTACGCCGTCTCCTCGATCGCGGCGGCGTTGCCGGCCTTGCTCTGCGGGGTGCCAGACATGATGATCGCCGACGCGATCGCCAGCGACCCCGAGCCGGCGCCGAGCAGCGCCAGGGCGACGAGTACCGCCGGATAGCTGAGCGGCCCGGCGGCGGCGTAGAGCACGAGGAAACCGACGCCGGCCACGGCCAGCCCGCCGGCGAGGACGGTACGGGCCCCGACGCGCCCGGCCAGCGCGGGTGCCAGCGGCGCGGCGACCACCGCCCCGGCCGCCATCGGCAGCAGGTGCACCCCGGCCTGCAGCGGCGACTGGCCCTCGACCAGTTGCAGCCACTGCGCGACGAGGAGCAGCAGCGCCGCCATCGCGAACATCGACACCAGCGCCGCGACCGTGCCGGCCGTGAACGGGGCGCGGGTGAACAGCCGTACGTCGAGCAGCGGGTCCGGCCGGCGCAGGCAGCGCAGCACGAACCAGCCGAGCAGCACCATCGCCAGGGTCAGCGCCGCCCAGGCGGCCGGCTGGGCCAGCCCGTCGTCGGCGAAGTACTTGGCGAACTGCTTGATCGCCCACACCAGCGACACCATGCCCACGATCGCCAGCACGGTCGCCACCACGTCCCAGCGGGGCGGGGACGGGTCACGCGCCTCCGGCAGCAGCAGCCGCCCGGCGACCAGCGCCGCGACCATGAGCGGCACGTTGACCAGGAACGCCGCCTGCCACGAGAAGTGCTCCAGCAGCAGTCCGCCGACGATCGGTCCCACCGCGGCGCCCAGCGACGACACCGCCGCCCACACCCCGAGCGCGGTCGCCCGCTCGCCCGGATCGGTGAACACCGTACGGATCATCGACAGCGTGGTCGGCATGATCATCGCTCCGCCGACGCCCAGCAGGGCGCGTACCGCGATCACCGCGTTCGGGGTGTCGGCGGCCAGGACCAGCAGCGACGCGGCACCGAAGACCGCGAAGCCGCCCAGCAGGAGCAGCCGGCGGCCCCACCGGTCGGCCAGCGCGCTCATCGGCACCAGCAGACCGGCGAGGATCAGCGAGTACGTGTCGACGATCCACAACTGCTGGTCGGACGTCGGCGACAGGTCGGCCGCGAGGTCGGGCAGTGCCACGTTGAGCACGGTCATGTCCATGACGACCACCAGCAGGCTGGCCGACAGCACGGCCAGGCAGGCCCACCGGCGCGCCCTCGACAGGCCCGGGGCCGGCTGGACGTCCTGCGGCGCGCTCATCGCCGGCTCCCGTCGTCGGGACGCATCAGCGCCGTCACCGCCCTGGTGATCGCGGTGAGGTCGAGGATCTCGTCGTGCAGCATCGCGTGCACGGTCACGCCGTCGGCGTAGACCGCCAGCGCCGTCGCGGTGCCCGCGTCGACGTGGTTCGACAGAACCTCGACCAGGCCGTCGAACCAGCGCAGCGCCAGTGGGCGCAGCGCCGGCCGCTGGGTCGCGGCCAGGTAGAGCGCGGTGTCGGCCTGCACCCGCGTCGGCTCCAGCAGGTAGCCGTGCAGGATCCCGGCCAGCACGGCCGGGTCGCCGCCGTGGGCCGCCAGCGTCTCGGCGACGGCCGCCAGCTCGGTGTCGATCCGGTCGGCGAGCAGGCGCAGCGCCTCCTCGCTCAGCTCCTCCAGCGAGGAGAAGTAGTACGTCGTCGCGCTCAGTGAGACCCCGGCCCGGGCGGCCACCCGCCGGTGGGTCAGGTCGGTCAGTCCGTCCTCCACGATCAGCGCCGCCGCCGCTTCCACGATCGCCCGCCGGCGGCCCTCCGGGTCGCGCCGCGACCGCTCGATCGGCGCGCTGCCGGCCCCCACATCCACGTCAGGCATCTCCCACCCCATCAGGTACGGATGTACTAGTACGAGCGTACCAGTACATCTGTACCTGACTGTCAAGGGTGAGTCGGCGTTGGTGCCGTCACGCGACAGAACCGCACGGTGGTTTCCGTGTGCCGATGTTCGACACTGCGGCAGCCCGACAAGCTGCACACTGGCCACGGATGGCACGCATTCCTGTACCAGCACGCTCCGTGCCCGCTCCGATGAAACGCGGTCGCGCCATTGAGGTCATCGAGCTGTATTGGTTCGGGCAACCCACGCGCACCCGTACGCGATCCGCCACGGCCCCGAGGCCGTGGCGGGCAGGTGGGGCACTGGTGTGCCTACTCTGAAGGCGGGGAGGCGATCGTTTCGGAGATGCCGGACGCCCAGTGGAGGGTGAGGATCGTGGATCAGAAGTTGAAACGCGGTTGGGTTCCCGCTCTCCGCCAGTCGAGGCCCTTCGGTCGAGGGACCTTGTGCCTGCCGTCAGCCTGACGCCCGACGGCACTACCCTCAGTGAGGCAGCTCGCGCCAAGCCGGGTTGCCCCCGCGCCAAGCCCTCGCGAGGATGCTCGCCGAGCTACGGCTGAAGCACTCCAGCACCTCTGAACGGCCGTGCGCACCACCGATCTGCGCCTGCACTTCCCAGCGACGACCATCGGTACGAATGTAGATGTCGCGACGCCTTCGTGTCGCCGCCTCCCCGTTCCACCAGTGCTCCTCGACGATCACCCGCCGACCGTACCAGTAGGAGCCCGGACGGCCGGCAGCGTAGCCGCAAAGCCGTTCGGCTCAGACGAGACGCTGAATCCGTACCTTCGGTCGCTCGCCCGTTGTCGCCTGCTCCTAATTGGTTCGTTCGCCACAACGTCCTCAACTCGGCAGTTCCGGACGGTTACCGACCTGCCGATGGCACGCTCCGTGTGCCCGGATCGCGGCATGTCCGTATACGTGATCATGGCGCTGATCTCTGTCTTGGTCAGCATGAGCTGCCAGTCTTCGCGGCGAAGCCGCTCCGCGCGGTCTGATGTCCCACCCAGGCCGCTCCACCTCAGCGTCCCCGCTTAGTAGCGCGGATGGCGAGCAGCAAGAGGGCAACCAACCCGATCACGCCGGCCATGGCCAGCCCACCCCCTAGCCAGGCCTGGCGCGCGCCCCACAAGCCCGGCTTGCGGTCCGGCCGCTCGGCGGCTGGCACCGTGGCCAAGATCTGATCCACCCGGTCCTGGATCTGGCGTTGCTCAGCGCTCGACAGCCCATCGCCGCCGAGCCCTTCGGCCAAGGCCAGCACCTGCTCGTTCTGCGCGTCGGCGAAGCCGGGCAGGTCGTTTCTGGCGTATCCCCCGACGACCCCCGCATACCCTGGTCGGCAGCTCAGCGGCTTTCCGTCGGTCACGTCGAGGTGCAACTGCCGCGCGCCGCCGCATTCGTCGCCGGGGCGTTTGAACTGGACCACGTACACGCGATCCGCCGCGCGCTGGTCCAGGAACCCAGCAAGCGCGCTCACGCCACCGAACGCGACGAGCCCGACCGAAACGATGGCCACGAGGCAAGCCAGCAACAGACGCAAGGAGACCCCCAATATCCAAGCGATTCTATGCCACCAACGCGCCACGGAAGTCCGCTACTGCTCTCGGCTTGTCCAGGATGCCTGCCACCCTTGACGACCGGACGGCTCAGGGTCGTCAGCGCGTACGGTCAGCGGCACGACAGGACGGCCTCGCACCTGGACGTACCACCGCTGACGGCCACCGAGTGATGGGGTGCTTCGGCGCCGACGCGCACTATCGGCGGCATGAGCGAGTACCTGATCAAGCGCGCGTTCACACGGTCCCTCGGTGCGAGCCTGGCGTGCTTGAGAGGATGTTCGAGATCCGCTACTCGGGTCAGGTCTCAGGTGACCCTCGCGATCTCGGCACGTAGTTCGAGCGCGAGGACGCCGGTCTCCTCGCAGTAGTCGGCGGAGTTGTTGGTGGCGAGGAAAATCATCATGCGGAGCATGCCCCGACCACCCAGGCCCGCCGGTGCCCGGGAAGGCAACCACGGCGTGAGTCGGGATCTGCGCAACTGAGCCACCGGCCAACTGGCGGAACTGCTGACCGCCGGCTCGGCACCCTACCGCCGTACGCGAATCCGGTCGACTGACCGCCGGCCACCGGCGCCCGTCCGTGACCATGCGGACAGCCGGAAATGCGTTTCTCCGATTGCAGGCACTCCATAGGATCTCCGGTGATCAAGGAGGATGACACAGTGGGTGATTTCCAGCAGTTCGTGACGGATGTGACTACACGTCTGTCCGCGATGTCCAAGGACGAGCTGTACGTCGTCGGTGACGGTCTCGACCGGGACTCACTCTGGCTCACCTTTCTCGATTCCTTCCCTGCCGGCACCAATCTCCGGTTCCGTGAGCGGTCCGAGTACGACTGCTCGACCTGCCGCGGGTTCATCAAGAATTTCGGTAACATCGTCGAGATCCACAACGGACAGGTCCGCTCCGTCTGGTCCGGGGTGTCTGCATCCGACCCGGTTTTCTCCATCGTCGCCGCCGCAATGGACGAATTCGTCAGCACGCTGCCGTTGTCCACCATTTTCCGGTCCACCGAGGCGCAGTACGGGACGAGGACGACCCGGACGCTGCGCGACGGCCAGGTCGAGGTGTGGCACCACCTGCACGGCCGGGTGGAGAAGCGGCATCGCATCAAAGACGTCGGCGCGGCACGGGGCACCTTCGACGCCGCGGTACAGGTGTTCCGGCGTGGCCTGGCCGAGCTGACCCAGCACGCTCTGGACACCGTCGTCGACCTCATCGACGACAACGCCCTCTACCGCGGCACGGAGCATCGTCGGGCGGTGACCGAGTTCCGGTCACTGCAGAACCGGTGGACGAAGGCGACCGACGGACAGGCCTTCATTTTCGCCAACGCCATGAACCCGGCGGCCCGGTTCCGCAACACGGTGATCGGCACCCTTGTCCAGGATCTCTCCGCGGGCGTCGACCTGGAGCAGGCGGTCCGGTCGTTCGAGACGAAGGTGGCACCGCAGAATTACCAGCGCCCCACGGCGTTGATCACCCCGGCCATGGTCAAGGCTGCCATGAAGACCATCGACGAGTTGGGCATCGAGGAGTCGTTGCAGCGACGGTTCGCCCGGCTGTCCGACGTGTCGGTTACCAACGTGCTATGGGTCGACAACGACACACAGTCACGCATGAAGGACGGCATCGAAGGGCTGCTCATGCAGGCGGCCACCATGAGGTCGGCAGGTGCGCGCCTTCGTGACGCGAAGCCGGAGGAGACTCCCGTGGTCACCTTCATGAAAGACATCCTGCCTGGCGCCGCGACCATCGACCTGTGGGTCGCCAACAGCCACGAACCGCACTTCGTCAGTCTCACCACCGGCCGGCACCCGGCCGCCCCGCGGCTGTTCACCTGGGACAACGATTTCGGCTGGTCCTACAACGGCAACGTCACCGACTCGATCAAGGAGAAGGTCAAGCGGGCCGGCGGTAACGTCACCGGCAAGCTGCGGGTGAGCCTGTCCTGGTTCAACCACGACGACCTCGACCTGCACGTGTTCGAACCCAACGGCGACCACATCTGGTACAAGGAGAAACGCAACAAGCTGGACGTCGACATGAACGCGGGCGGGATGTTCTCGCGCGAGCCGGTGGAGAACGTTACCTGGACCGACAACGTCCCCGACGGCGAGTATCGGATCGAGGTGCACCAGTTCAACAAGCGGGAAAGCACCGAGGTCGGCTTTGTGATCGAGACCGAGAGCAACGGGAAAATCGAGCATTACAGCCACGAGCGGGCGGTCGGCCACAAGGAGACCGTCGAGGTGGGCCGGATGACGGTCGCCGACGAGGTGATCACCGCTTTCCGGCCGGGTAAGGACATGCAGCCGGGCAGCGCAGGCAAGAACCTGTGGGGAATCACCACCGAACAGTTCGTGCCGGTGTCCACCATCATGTACTCGCCGAACTACTTCGACGACGGCGAGGTCGGCAACCGCCACTACTTCTTCATCCTGAAAGGGTGCGTGAACGACCAACCGACCCGGGGAATCTACAACGAGTTCCTCCGCGGCGACCTGCAACCGCACCGCAAGGTGTTCGAGGTTCTCGGCGATCGCACCAAGTGCGAGCCGTCCCCGGATCAGCTGTCTGGCCTCGGCTTCAGCTCCACGGTCCGCAGCTCTGTGGTCGCCAAGGTGACCATGACCGACGGCCGGCGCCACCTCATCAGTATCCAGTTCTGATTTCCTACCCAGAAAATTTGAGAGGCCATCGTGACCATTTTTGAAAAGGCCACACGGGAGAAATTCCGCTACCCGTCGGCCAAGGGACTGCTGACCACGGAACAGCTGTGGGAGCTTCCGTTGACCGCCATGTCCGGCTTCAGCCTCGATGACGTGGCCAAGGCGGTCAACGCCGAACTCAAGGCCATCGACACCGAGTCGTTCGTGGCCACCGAGACCAATCCGGCCAAGGCAACCTTGGAGACCAAGTTGGAGGTCGTCAAGCACGTCATCGCCATCCGCCTCGCGGAGGACCAGTCGGCGAAGGCGGCGGCAGCCAAGAAACTGGAGAAGGAAAAGCTGCTGGCAGTCCTGGGCCGCAAGCAGGACGCGGTCCTGGAGAATCTGACCGAGGCAGAGCTGCTGGCCCGAATCAACAACCTGTAGCCCGCTGACAATCAGCGTTTGCCAGCAGGCCCGCACATCGCCGAGAAGTACGGTCGCCATGCAAGACTTGCGCGACCAGGCCGGCGCCCACGGCCACTTCTCGGCGAACTCACATCGGTACGACAGCGAGCGCGACGTCCGCTCATCGGCTACTTGTTTCATTGACCTGCGACCGTTGCCCGGCCAGGCTTCGGTCGAGGCGCCCGGGCTGTCGCTCTCACATCGGCTGCCCACGCTGGTCGTGTGGCTCTCTTTTGGCCTGCGCGGCTCCGGGCGTCGCCCCAGGGGCGGGGAGAGGCTCAAGAGGGGTTTGCTCGGCTCGAAGTAGCGTTGCCCTCCCGGCTCGACAACCAGATGGATCGAGCATCGGAGGACGCTGTGACTGTCACATCGGACCGTGTGGTCATCGGGATGGACCCGCACAAACGCTCTGCCACGATCGAGGTCATGGCCGGCGACGAGACCGTCGTTGGCGGCGGCCGGTTCGACACCGACCGCGACGGCTACACCGCGATGAAGACGTACGCCAAACGGTGGCCGAACCGGGTCTGGGCGATCGAGGGCTGCCAGGGAATCGGCCGGCACATCGCCAACCGGCTGCTGGCCGATGGCGAGCAGATCGTGGATGTGCCGCCGAAGCTGTCCGCCAGGGCGCGGGTGTTCGCCACCGGGCAGGGCCGCAAGACCGACGCCACCGACGCCCACTCCGTCGCGCTGGTGGGTACCCGGATGGCAGGACTACGTCCGCTGGTCAACGACGAACAGCTCGCCCTGCTGCGGATCCTGGTCGACCGGCGCCGATCCCTCGGCGAGGACCACACCCGAATGGTGTCCCAGCTGCACCAGCTGCTGCTGGAACTCATCCCGGGTGGCGCGAAGAAGAGCCTGTCCGCCGCCCAGGCCAAAGCAATGTTGGCCACGGTCCGCCCCCGTGACGTGGTCGGCAAGACCCGACGCCGGGTCGCCGCGGAACTGATCAGCGACCTCGAACGGGTCTACCGACGATCCAAGGAGGCCGACAAGGAGCTGAAGGACCTGGTCGCCGCCACCGGCACCACGCTGATGGACCTGCACGGCATCGGACCCTCCGGCGCCGCCCGGCTGTTGGTCGAGGTCGGCGACATCAGCCGGTTCCCCAACCGCGCCCACTTCGCCTCCTGGAACGGCACCGCCCCCATCGACGCATCCTCCGGCGAACAGGTACGACACCGGCTCTCCCGTGCCGGGAACCGGCAGATCAACCGGGTGCTGCACATCATGGCCACCGTCCAGCTGCGTAACCCCACCGAAGGCCGCACCTACTTCGACCGGAAGAAAGCCTCCGGCAAGACATCGATGGAAGCGATGCGTGCGCTCAAGCGACGCCTGTCCGACATCGTCTACCGGCGCATGATCAACGACACCGCAGCCGCCACGACGACGGGCCCGGGAGGACAACGGGAAACGGCTACCGACTCCAGCGCGACCGGCTCACATCCCCACGCCGGCTCTTCGGACAAGTCACTTCCCGGACCCGCCGCAACCCAGCATAGAACCCCACTCCCGCCGGCGTCTTGACACAGAGGGGAGCCAGAAGAGGGCGTATCGGCTTGCGAAAAGTGTCGGGGAGGTAACGGACCGTGTGGTCTGGATCGGCGGCGGCGCGTCTGTCGTGGGCGGCGTTCTGGTCGTGGCCCCCGCCAGCTGGTGTACCTGCTCGCGGGATGGGACGAGTTGGGCGTGTGCGGATGCCGCCGATATCGCGCCCGTCCGAAGCGTCGCTACCCGCTCACCGAAGCCGCTCCAACTCGCGCCACCCGCGGGCCGCGGGGGAGTTGATCGGCGGACAGCCAGACGCCGGCTCGGGACAACCCCGCATCTGGAGGGCATCACCTCGACGAGACCGGCCGGCGTGAACAGGTATCGCTGGCCTTTGTGTGTGTGCCCGGTGCGTGCTCCGGCAACGGTGACCGGTCGTGACCGATCTCGACCGATCGTGTCCGTCGCTGAAGACCGCCTGTTCGGGCCGCGCGCGTGTGGGTCGTCGTGTGATCCGCTGGTGGCGGTGCCGGCGTCGATCGCGCCTGCGGCTCCCTGCGGTACGCCGACAGCCGCTGCTAGCTAGTCTGGATCATCGCGCCCCCGTAGCTCAGGGGATAGAGCAACGGTTTCCGCGTGCGGCGTCCGTGCCGCCTTGATCGTCTGCTGCCCAGGCATTCGACACGCCGTACCGGCAGTGCTGAACCGCAGACGATCAAATCGACGGGGCGATTCCGGCCGGCGCCGGCACCGGCCGGCCGGGGGCCGTGACCGGACGGCGGCGGATGATCCATTCCGCGACGACCACGTTGATCAGCCAGGCCGCGGTCATGGTGCCGGTCTTGCCCGACATCGTGAGCGGGCCGGCCACCGCGACCCAGGCCGCCGCGGTGAAGGCCTGCGTGCCCGCGCCCATGCCGATCGCGTAGCCGCGGATCATCCACGCCCGGTGCCGGGCGAAGTCCCGCCGCCGGACCGCGACGAAGCCGAGGACGAGGCAACCGGCCATGGCGACGCTCACCACCACCCGGATGACCGCCAACACGTCACCGTCGATGGCCGCGCGCGGCATGAACAGGGTCAGCCACAGTCCACTCAGCGCGGCGAGCAGTCCACAGGGCACCAGCAGCCGTCCCGCGGCCCGGTGCCAGCCCCGGCGCCGGCGCCGGAAGCCGGGCGCGAACTGGAACGCGCCGAGGATGCCGTACACGGTGACACCGACGATGTGCAGTATCACGGGCACCGGCGCGGAGCCGATCCGTTCGCCGTCCGGCAGCACCTGCCCGCCGCCGGCCAACTCGGTCAGTCGTAGCCCGCCCGCGACCACCGGTACGGCGGCGAGCACGAGCAGGCCGGTGGGGATGAGCCAGTTCGATCTGGCGGAGGAGTTCACGGCTGCCCTTCCCGTTGCCTGATTCTTGTTGCCCGTCGTCGTGCGTCGATACTCCCGGCCGGTGCGCAGGAACTCATCGGAGCGCGGGCCGGATCCGACCCGGCCGATGGAACGGGACGCCAGCCGTACTTTGGGCCAATCCGGTGCCGGCGGGCGCTGCGTACGATCGGTACGTGCGTGAGCTTCTCCGCTCCGTGTGGGGCGCGCCCCGAGCCCCCGACCCGCCCGAGCTGGGCTGGCGGGACTGGGCGCTCGTGGGCGTGGTCGCATCGCTCACGGTCCTCGAGGGACTCCTGCGGCCGGACATCCCGGCGCGCGCCGCCGCGGTGATCATCACGTTGGCGCTGGTGCCGACGTTGTTGTGGCGCCGCGCCCGGCCGCTGCCGATGGTCGCGATCGCCTTCGTCGCCACCGGCGTGACCCCGCTGTTCATCGGCCGCGAACCCGACCTGGTCACCATGGTCTACCTGCTGGCCCTGCCGTACGGGTTGTTCCGTTGGGGTTCCGGTCGGGAGGCGGTGGCCGGCGCGGCGCTCATCGTCGCCAAGAACTTCCTGTCGGCGGCGCTGGGTTACGTCGACCTCACCGAGATGGTCATCGGGTTCGTCGTGCTGTTCGCGACCTTCGCCCTGGCCATCGCGTTCCGGTACCGGGCGATGCTCTGGGCCCGCGGCCTCGACCAGGCCAAACTGCTCGAACGCGAGCGGCTGGCCCGCGACCTGCACGACACCGTGGCCCATCACGTCTCGGCGATGGCGATCCGGGCCCAGGCCGGCATCGCGGTGGCGGCGACCCGGCCGGACGCCGCCGTCGACGCGCTTCGCGTCATCGAGGCCGAGGCGGCGCGCGCCCTCGCCGAGATGCGGACGATGGTGCACACGCTGCGCCGGACCGGACCGGCGGACCTGGCACCCAACCCGGGCATCCCCGACCTCGTATGGCTGGCGAACGGTTCCCAGCCCGGTCCGATCGTCGACGTGGAACTGGCCGGCGACCTCGACGGCATCCCGGCGACCGTCGGCACCGCCGTCTACCGCCTCGCGCAGGAGTCGGTGACCAACGCGCGACGACATGCCCGCCACGCGACCCGCATCGAGGTCCGGGTCGCCGCCGACGCCGGATCCGTACGCCTGCGCGTGACCGACGACGGCGACACCGGTTCGGCCCGCCCCGCCGGACCGGGCGGGTTCGGCATCGTCGGCATGACCGAGCGCGCGAGCCTCCTCGGTGGCACGTGCGAGGCCGGTCCCAACCCCGACCGGGGCTGGACGGTGGCCGTGGTGCTGCCCCGGAGCGCGACGGCCGCATAATCGCCTCATGGCCATCCGCGTGGTCGTCGCCGACGACCAGGAGATCGTCCGTACCGGCTTGACGATGATCCTCGACGCCCAGCCCGGCATCGAGGTCGTGGGCGAGGCCGCCGACGGCGGCCGGGCCGTCGAGCTGGCCCGGCACCTGCGCCCGGACGTGTGCCTCTTCGACATCCGAATGCCCAATGTGGACGGAATCGAGGCGACCCGCCGCCTCGCCGGGCCCGCGGTCGCCGATCCCCTCGCCGTGGTCGTCATCACCACCTTCGACCTCGACGAGTACGTCTACGCCGCGCTGCGCGCCGGCGCGCGCGGGTTCCTGCTCAAGGACTCCGGTACGGCCCTGCTCACCCAGGCCGTGCACGCCGCCGCCGAGGGCGACGCGCTCATCGCCCCGAGCATCACGACCCGACTGCTCACGGCCTTCGTCGACGCGGGACCGGCCGCGCCGCCGAGGCAGCCGGTCGACGCCCTCACCGACCGGGAGGAGCAGGTCCTCGTCGCCGTCGCACGCGGTCGCACCAACGGCGAGATCGCCGACGAGCTGCACATCAGCCTCAGCACCGTCAAGTCCCACATCGCGAGCCTGATGGCCAAGCTCGGCGTCCGTAACCGGGTCGAGATCGCCATCTGGGCGTACGAGACCGACCGGGTCAGGAAGGGGCTCGGGCCGCCGAAGTAGGGTGGCACTCTCGATCAGGTATCGGAGGGCGCCACGTGGCGGTCGGCAGCGCACAGCGACGTGGGGAACGCCTGCCCCGGATCGCCGCGTCGTTCCGTCAGCCGGAGGTCGAGGCGGCGCTGGACCTGCTGGAGCTGGCCGACCTGGCATGGCACGACTGCTACGGGCCGCAGGAGTTGTGCCTCCCGCCGGACGTGCTCGACGACGTACTCGTGCTTGCCGACGGCGATCTCGCGGCGCTGGCACGGATGGCACGCGCGGCGGTCCGCGACCACCGCGACATCCGGGTCGCCGCCGACGAACACCGCGCTCGAAGCCGCTGACAGCCGGCCCGGGCCATCGCCCGGAGCGCCGGGCGTGGGATCGGTAGCATCCGGATCAAGGGGTCGTCGGTTCGAATCCGGCCATCCCTACCGTCTGAGCGGAACCAGGGAGCAGATTGGGAGCAGCGGGTCGCTTCCAACGGCGCTGAACGGCGTCCAACCGGCCTGACCTGCGTGGATCGTCTCCGCCCGACCTGCGGCTGTTTGCGTTTCTCCTGGTCAGAGCGTTGCGGACCGTTCCTTGACACAACTGCGCTCAACGGCTCCGAAAGGACTTCAACGGCTCTCTATCCTGCCTGGCAGGGGCAGGTGCGGGGGAGTGGTCAGTAAGGGGCAGGAGAGCTACTGAACGTTTCCTTGGGAGCAGGATGAGTGCAGGAGTGGCGAATCAGTGTTGGCGGCGAGCGGTTTGGAAGAGGTCTTCGCGCTGGCCGTGGGAAGGGGGTGCTGATCAGGGGCGATGGAGGTTGTGACCTCTTCTCGAAGCCGGAAGTGTGCTCCGGGTTCGGCGGAATACGGAACCCCGTCTCGAGGACTCTCTCGGGGGCGGTTGGAAGGGCTTGTCGCCAGCGCTGTCTAGCAGGGTTGCATCGCTGTGTCGTTGGCTGTGGTGGGAGGTCGGCCTCGTGCTCCATCCGGGGGCCCGGACGTGTCGGCTATCGCAGACCCGATGACTGGGGATAGTTCGGCCGTCCGACCCGCAGTATCGATGAGAGTCGATGAATGTGTGGCGGGGTGGGCCGCACCTTTTGCGATCGTCGCTAGTCAAGGTTGATTGCCCCGCTCCGGCAGGGGCAACTCGGTGCTCTGCGGCGGTGCGTGATCTGTCGAAATCGGATATCGGGCAATAGTTCTTCTGGTGGCATTTGCGCAGGTGCCTGAGAGTGATCATGATGGCTGTCATGGTGGGCGATGTCTAATTTGTGATCACGAATTGTGATCGCTATTTACACACTTCGTGTCGATCTCTATCGTCGCTGCGGAATGTCTTGACCGCGATCACGGGGGTTCTCGGTGCTGGGTCGGCTGTCGTCATGTTGTCCGAAGTGGCCGTTCGGGATGGTGGTCCTGGCCCTTGTTGTTGCTGGTTTGTCGTTGCCGTCGGCTGCTGCGGTCGCGGCGCCGCCGGTCCCGGCGCCCGATGCGTCGGGCCAGTCGCAGTCCTCACTCGACGAGTTGGACGAGGCGTCGGCGATGGCGTTGGCGTACCGGACTCGTCAGCCGGTCGAGGTGACGGCGATGACGTCGGAGATTTCGCGGGTATGGGCATTGCCGGACGGGACGTTTAGGGCGGAGCAGCATCTGGCGCCGGTGCGGGCGCGTGACGCGTCTGGTGACTGGGTCGATGTGGATCTGACGTTGGAGGTCAAGCCGGACGGCAGTGTGGGGCCGAAGGCGCATGCCCATCATCTGCGGTTGTCGGGTGCACGTGGTGTGGAGTCGGATTCGCTGGTGGAGTTGGGCACCGGGGCCGATGCGAGTGAGTTGGGGTGGCGGGGTGTGTTGCCGGCGCCGGTCCTCGATGGGCAGAAGGCGACCTATGCCGAGGTGAAGCCTGGTGTGGATCTGGTGGTCGAGGTCGGTAGGAGCGGTTACGAGTACTACTTCCTGGTGAAGAACGCGGCCGCGGCGGCGAGCATGTCGTCGATCGCGATGCCGTGGCGTACCGGGGACGGGTCGGTGCCGGAGTCGGCATCGGGGGCGGCGTTGCGGTGGCGGACGGCGTCGCAGTCGTCGGTGGTGGTGTCGCAGGCGCGGATGTGGGACGCGCGGGTGGCGCCTGAACTGTCGGACCACGTGTATGCGGCGGCCGTGGATGTGTCGATGGTGCCGAATGGGTCGGATACGGATCTGGTGCTGACGCCGGACGAGTCGTTCTTCGACGATCCACTGGTGGAGTATCCGGTCACGATCGATCCATCGGTCAACCTGAACCCGGCGTTCGACGCGTTCGTGCAGAACACGTACTCCAGCGACGAGTCCAAGGCCAAGGAGTTGAGGCTGGGTTACAGCAACGACGCCCTCCGGGGTTGCGCCAGCCCATGCCGGGCCAGGTCGTTTCTCAGCTTCCACAATCTTGGCGGCTACTGGGGGGCGACGGTGGTGTCGGCAAGCCTGCACCTGTGGCCCACGCATTCGTGGTCGTGCACCAAGGCGGGCTGGGAGGCGTGGCGTACCGACTTCGTGAACCACACGGTGCGGTGGAACAGTTGGCCGGCGTGGCGGGAACTGGACGGCACCTCGGATGAGACCAGGGGCTACTCGTCGGAGTGTGCCTCTCGATACGTCGAGATATCGGTGAGAAAGACGTTCCAGCACAGCTTCAACACTCAGTCCCACACCGCGAACATCGGCCTCAAGGCTACGAACGAGAACCATCACGACGGATGGAAGAAGTTCAACTCGTCGGAGGCGTCGTCGAACACTCCGTACGTGGAGTTGGTGTACAACCGGACCCCGAACGTGCCGACCGGGTTGGCGATCGATTCGTGTTACACGTCGTGTGCCTCGCCGGCTGCGGTGCGGTCGGGTACGCCCCAGATCAGGGCGACGGTCTCCGACCCTGACGGCGGGGTGCTGCGTGCGGAGTACGAGGTGTTCAACAGCGCCGGGACCACGCGTCTGGCGGCGTCCGGTAGCACGGTGACCGGTGTGTCGTCCGGGTCGGCGCGTTGGTGGCGGATCGTGCCGTCGGCGGGTGGGGCGTTGCCGACGGGGACGTACCAGTGGCGGGTGAGGGCCTGCGACAGTTGGACCTGTGGCGCCTACTCGGGCTGGTTCGTGTTCGAGGTGGTTCCTGACGACCTGACCCTGCCGACCGTTTCGGCCACCCCGTACGCGGAGATGTCGGCCGGCACCTGGAACGGCGGGCCTGGGCAGGCGGGCACGTTCACGTTCGGACCGAACGGCGCTTCCAACGTGACGGAGTACGTCTATCAACTCAACGGCGGCAACGCCGTCACCGTCGCGGCGGGAAGCCCGCAGGCGGAGCAGCTTTCGGCCAACCAGCAGCAGGTCTCCACCGGCGTGACCGGCTTCGACCCGGTCAACGTGACCCTGGCCCGCAACACGAGCCTGGGTCACGGCTCCACCGACTCGTTGTCGCTCACCCCACTGGCATCGGGCGGGAACCCCGGCGGTGCGGTCGGTGACACCTACGCTACGGTCGGCGGCGACTACGGCGGCATGCGCGTCGGCATGCAGGCCGGGAAACGGTACGTAATCTCCGGCTGGGTCTACGTTCCCGCCGCGACGGGCCTGAACCCACCCGGAGCGACCGGCGCCAGCCGCGGCCTGCGTCTGGTCGCCTTCTACGGCGTTGGTACGACGTTCACCGAGATCGCCTCCCCGAAAGCTTCCATCACCAACGGATGGCAGCGGCTCTCGGTCGCGATGACCGTCCCGTCGTCGGCGACCGACGCGTTCATCCGCCTGTACAACGGCTTCAACGTCGGCTCCGGCAAGGCCGTGTACTGGGACGACCTGTCGGTCCGTGAGGTCGTCGGCACCACCACGGTCGAGTCGGTCACCCCCACCCGTGACGGCCTCAACGTGCTGTCCGTACAGTCCCGCAACTCCGTCGGAGTGAGTTCGGACCCGAAGATCTACCGGTTCCTGGTCGCTCCGAGCAGCGGTGCCTGGCACTGGCACCTGGACGACAACACTGGAAGTGTCGCGGCCTCGGTTCCCGACACCCGTCCCGCAACGCTGAGCGGTACCGGCGTGTCCTGGACCAGCCCGGGCCGGGTCGGCGCGGGCGCTGTCACCCTCGACGGCACCGGCGAGTTGGCCACCGCGTCGCCGGTGCTGAACACCGCGGCGCCCGCTGGCTTCACGGTCGCGGCCTGGGTCCGGCTCACCGACACCGAGCAGTCCCGTACCGCTGTCTCCCAGGACGGCGTCAACACGTCGATGTTCCGGCTCGGCTTCCGTAACGACCTCGACCTCAACGGCGACAACGAGCCGGACGGCGCCTGGTGCTTCACCTTCGCCGGATCCGACTCGGCCACCGCGACCGAAGCCGCCGCCTGCACCACGGACTACGTCGTCGCCGGCGAATGGGTCAGCCTCGTCGGCATCTACGACCCCGTCGCCGGCCTGGTCAAGATCTATGTCAACGGCCCACCCGACTTCGGCGGCGCCGTCGCGCAGGCCGCCTACAGCGGCGCCTGGTCGGCCACCGGCGAATTCGCCATCGGTCGCGCCTGGAACGGCGCCGCCGCCCAGGGGTGGATCGGTGACCTTGACCACGTCTACGCCGTCCAGTTGGTGTGGGCGGACTGGGACATTGCGCTTCACGCGGCCATGTGAGCGCCTGCCTTGATCTTCGCTGCGGCTCGACCAGTGGGAAGGATTCTCGTGGACGTTGTGGGCAGTAAGCCGCTGTTTACCGCGACGGTGATGCGGCGAGCGGGGCGGGCCAGCCGCCGTGTCGGTGGCGCCGTCGCGGTGGGGGTCGCCGCCACCCTGCTGGTCGGCACACCCAGCTCGGCCGAGCCCGGCTCGCAGTGGCGGGCGCCGGAGGGCAAGGACGTCACAGGTGTGGCCGTGGCCCCTGTCAAACACAAGGTCCGACCGGTGTGGACGGCCGGCGACCGGGAGGTCCGCAAGACACCGCGGGTCGACTGGCCCGCACCCGGCACCGCGACCGTCGATGTTGCCGATCCTGCCCGCGCCCGTGGTGGGAATGCCGTCGGCGCGAAAGCAGGCGACCTGCCGGTGTGGGTCTCCGGGGTGTCGGACCAGGCCGGCCAGCGCGCCCTCGACGGCCCGGCGTCCGCGCCGGTCGGCAAGGTCACGGTCCAGGTCGCGGACCGGGCGAGCGCGGCCCGCGCCGGGGTGCCCGGGGTTGTGCTGCGGATCGGCCGGGCCGACAACGTGCGCGCCGGCGGTGCGGTAACGGTGCGGGTGGACTACAGCAAGTTCGCCAGAGCGTACGGCGGCGCTTGGGCCAGCCGGTTGCGGCTGGTCACCCTTCCCGACGGCACGCCGCTGGACAGCACCAACGACCTGGCGTCGTCAACGGTCTCCGCGGTGGTGCCGCTGTCGGCGACCGGGGCGTCTGCGGTGGCGCTGGCCTCGAGCGCCTCGGGTGACAACGGCGACTACAGCGCCACCAGCCTGTCCGCGGCGGGCAAGTGGCAGGTGTCGCAGCAGACCGGCGACTTCTCCTGGTCCAACACGATCCGGGTCGTGCCCGGTGTCGGCGGGCCGGAACCGACGCTGCAGATGTCGTACTCCTCGGGCTCGGTCGACGGCCGCACCGGTGGCACCAACACCCAGGGTTCCTGGATCGGTGACGGCTGGGAGATGTGGCCCGGCTACATCGAACGCAAGTACAAGCCGTGCGACACGGACAAGACCGCAGTCGGCGGCGTCACCCCGAACAACACCTCCTACCACGGCGGCGACCTGTGCTGGGGTAAACCGGACGGCAACGCCACCATGTCGCTCAACGGCCGGGCCACCGAACTGGTCAAGTCGACGGGCAACACGTGGAAGGGTGTCAGCGACGACGGGTCGAAGGTCGAACTGCTCAAGAACACCTCTTTCGCCAACACCGACGACGACGGCGAGTACTGGAAGATCACCACGATCGACGGCACCCAGTACTTCTTCGGCCGCAACACCAGCCCCGGAGGCTCCAGCGCCTCAACGGCCACCAAGTCGGTGTGGACGGTGCCGGTGTACGGCAACCACCCGAACGAGCCCGGCTACACCGCCGGCAACTTCCCCGGATCGCGCCGCACGCAGGCCTGGCGATGGAACCTCGACCACGTCGTGGACCCGCACGGCAACACCATGACCTACTTCTACGAGCGGGAAACCGGCGCCTATGCCCGCGAGGACGACGTCAACAAACGCACCACCTACGACCGCGGCGGCCACCTGACCCGCGTCGAGTACGGCAACCGGACCGACGCGCCGTCAACCACCCGTGCCGCCGCCCAGGTCCTCTTCGAGACCGAAGACCGCTGCGTCACCAACTGCTGGTCAGGCTCGAACCCGGTCGCCGCGTCGTGGGTCGACACCCCCTGGGACCAGTACTGCGCCGCCGCCCCCTGCACCACCCAGACCGCACCCACATTCTGGACCAGCCAGCGACTCGACACGATCCGCAGCCAGGTCTACTCCGGCAGCGGCGACACCTACAACGACGTCGAGTCTTGGCGCCTGCGCCACACCTACCTGCAGTCCGGTGGAAACGAGGGCGAGCCGATGTGGCTTGCCGGCATCACCCGCACCGGCAAGGTCACCACCGCCGGCGGATCCGAGGTATCCGACCCGGAGACCGTGTTCGACCCCGGCTCCGAGCCGCTCGCCAACCGGGTCGACGGCCCCCACGACGGCCGATCCAACCTGTTCCGCTACCGGATCAACACCATCACCACCGAAGCCGGCGCCCAAATCGCCGTCAGCTACTCGCCCACCGAATGCACCCGCAGCAATCGGCCCACCGAGCACAACAACACCAAACGGTGCTTCCCGCAGTACTACGGGCCGCCCGGTGAGGAACCGACGCTGGACTGGTTCCACAAGTACGTCGTGAACCGGGTCGACGTCTACGACAACACCGGCGGCTTCACCCACGAACAGACCAACTACGACTACCTCGACACCCCGGCCTGGCGCTACGACGACTCCGAACTCGTCGAACCGGAGAAACGCACCTGGGGCGACTACCGCGGCTACAGCCGAGTCCAGGTCCGCACCGGCCTGGAATCCGGAGTTCAGTCCGCCACCGAATACCTCTACCTGCGCGGGATGGACGGCGACAAGCAACCCTCCGGCACCCGCGACGTGTGGATCACCGACTCGCAGGGCACCGGCATCGAGGACCACAACGCCTACTCCGGCATGCTGCGCGAGCAGACGACCCTGCTCGGAGACGACGGACCCTGGATCAGCGGCACCATCTACACCCCGGTGAAGCAGGGCCCGAACGCGACCGCCGGGCCGCTGAACGCCTGGATGGTCAACACCGGCACCACCCGTACCCGCACCAAGCTCGCCGACGGCAGCACCCGCTGGACAAAGAGCGTCACGACCTTCAACAGCGACAACCTGCCCACCCAGACCGACGAGTTCGGCGACGAGGCAACAACCAGCGACGACGTCTGCACCCGGACCTGGTACGCCCGCAACGCCAACAACTGGATGCTCGACAGGGTCAAGCGCACCGAGCGCGTCGGTGTCAACTGCGCCGCCACCCCGGCCCTGCCCGGCGACATGCTCGCCTCGACGCGAAACACCTACGACGACGTCAACAACGACTGGGACACCGACCTGCCCGAGCGGGGCATCGTCGCCAAGGTCGAGAACATCTCGTCCTGGTCCGGCACCACCCCGGTGTGGACGACCAGCGCCCGCACCGAGTACGACGCCAACGGCCGCGCCACCGACGCCTACGACGCCCTCGGCCGGGTCACGTCCACCGAGTTCACCCCGTCGACCAGCGGCCCGGTCACGACCGTCAAGGTCACCAACGCGGCCGGCCACACCGCCACCACGACCATGGTCCCGGCCTGGAAACTGCCCGCGACGATCGTCGGCGAGAACGGGTCCCGCACCGACATGACCTACGACGGCCTCGGCCGGCTACTAAAGGTCTGGGGTCCTGGCCGGGCGAAGGCCACCTACCCCAACGCCCCGAACGCCGAGTTCATCTACCTACCTCACACCACACAGCCCACCGCCGTCATCAGCAAACAGCTCACCCCGTCAGTCAGCCCCACCTACTCCACCTCCATCACCCTCTACGACGGACTGCTACGCGAACGGCAGACCCAGACCCAGGCACCCGGCGGCGGACGAATCATCACCGACACCGTCTACGACTCCCGCGGCCTGGTCGAGTGGGCCTCCGTCCCCTACTACGACAGCAGCGGCACGGCACCAGAACCCATCCTCGTCGGCGGCGTCGGCGCCTCCGTCGTACCCGCACACACCGAGAACGTCTACGACGGCGCAGGCCGGCTCACCAACGCCATCTTCAAGATCGCCCTGACCGAGAAATGGCGCACCGTCACCGCCCACCACGGCGACCGCACAACCGTCACCCCACCCGACGGCGGCACCGCCACCACCACGATCGTCGACGCCCTCGGCCGCACCACCGAACTGCGCCAGTACAAGAACCGCGCTGACGCCGGCAGCACCAACCCCAGCACCTACACCTCGATCAGCTACACCTACAGCCGCCGCGACGAACTGGTCGCCATGACCGACGCCGCCGGCAACACCTGGCGCTACACCTACGACCAACTCGGCCGACAGATCAGCGAGGAAGACCCCGACCAGGGCGTCAACACCACCACCTACGACGCGGCCGGACAACTTGTCACCCGCACCGACGGCCGCAACATCACCCTCGCCTACACCTACGACGCGCTCGGCCGGCCGACAAGCCTGCGCGACGGTTCCACCACTGGCCCCAAACGCGCCGAATGGGTCTACGACACCCTCACCAACGGCATCGGCAAGCTCACCGAATCCATCCGCTACGAACCCGCCGGCTCGACCAACGCCTACACCACCCGCGTCAACGGCTACGACACAGCCGGCCGACCCACCGGCAGCAGCGTCACCATCCCCGCCTCCGAAACCGGCCTATGCGCCGCCGGCACCCTCACCCCCTGCACCTACACGACCAGCGTCACCTACCGGCCCAACGGATCCCCCGCCACCAGCCGCCTACCCGCAGCAGCGGGCCTGCCCAGCGAGAACCTCGCCCACCTCTACAACGACATCGGCCTGGAGAGCAGCCTGATGTCGACGACTCATAGCCTCGTCTACACCGGCGTCACCTACAACAAGCTCGGCCAGGTCATCGAGCAACAACTCGGCGGCAGCAGCACCCCCCTCGTACTCGCCAACGGCTTCGACGAGCGAACCGGCCGCCGCACCACCTCCACCGCCACACCCCACGCCAAGTCGCCGGTTTTCGACTTCGCCTACACCTACGACCACGCCGGCAACCTCACCGAAATCGCCGACACGCCGCTTGGTGGCACCGCCGACACCCAGTGCTACAACTACGACCACCTACGCCGACTCACCAACGCCTGGACCCCGTCCAGCCACGACTGCGACACCACCCGCACCGTCGCCGGACTCGGCGGACCGGCACCCTACTGGCACTCCTACACCTACGACGACACCGGCAACCGACTCACCGAAACCCGCCACGCCACCACCAACACCGTCCACACCTACCAGCATCCCAACCCGGGCGGACCCGCCGGATCGAAACCCCACACCGTCACCAGCATCACCACCACCGGCCCCAACCCGGCAACAAAGACCTACACCTACGACGCCGCCGGCAACACCACCAGCCGACCCGGCCCCACCGGCACTCAAACCCTCACCTGGAACAACGAAGGCAAACTCGACACCGTCACCGAAGGCGCCGACGACACCACCTACCTCTACGACGCCGACGGCAACCGACTCATCCGCCGCGACCCGACCGGCACCACCCTCTACCTACCCGGCGGGACCGAAGTCCGCAAAGACACCACCGCCACGGCAACCGCCACCCGCTACTACAGCGGCGCCGCCGGCACCATCGCCGTCCGCGACAACAGCGGCAACCTGAACTGGCTCGCCGCCGACCACCACGGCACCGCCGAAGCCACCATCGACAAGAACACCCTCAACGCCAGCCGCCGCCGAACCCTGCCCTTCGGCGAAGAACGCGGCACCACCAGCGGCACCTGGCCCACCGTCATGGACAAGGGCTTCGTCGGCGGCACCAAAGACGACACCGGCCTCACCCACATCGGCGCCCGCCACTACGACCCCGCCATCGGCCGCTTCATCTCAGTCGACCCCATCATCGACCACGCCGACCCCCAGCAATGGCACGGCTACGCCTACAGCAACAACAACCCCACTACCTACAGCGACCCCACCGGACTGAAGCACCTCTCCGCGTCGCGCGACGGCGGCGGACCGACGCCAGCACCGAAAGAACCGCCGATCCAGGTCACCGTCTGGCCGAACATCGGCGACACCAACAAAAACAACAAGAACAACAAAACATGGTGGCAGAAGGTCGGAAGCGGGATCTACTCCGGCGTCAAACAATCCACCTACGACCCCTTCGTAGCGGCGGTCAACACCGTCGTCGACGGCTGGACATCAACCATCAACAACGGAAAAGCCGTGCTCGACGGCCGGATGTCCATAACCGACTTCGCCACCGAAGCCGCCGTCACCCTCGGAACCAACTACGTCACGGCACTGATCAGCCCAGTCGTGGCGGTGTACGACGCATACGCCGGACTACTCGGCACCTGGGGACACGTAGCCAACGGCGACTGGGAAGGCGCCGCCGAAAGCTGGACCAAGGGCGCAATAGCCGGCGCCTCACTCGCCGCCGGAGGCCGAGCCGGAATCAAGTCACCCGGCTGCAAGAACAGCTTCCTCCCCACCACACTCGTCCTGATGGCCGACGGAACAACGAAACCAATCGCTGCCCTGGCGGTTGGAGACGAGGTTCTTGCCACGGACCCCGAAACCGGCGTGACGGCCAGCAAGCCAGTCACCGCGCTCATCGTCGGCGATGGCGCCAAGACCCTCGTCAAGGTCATCACTGACTCCGTAGGGACGCAGGATCGAGACGAGATCCTCACCGCGACCGGAGACCACCCCTTCTGGGTGGCAAGCCAAGACGCCTGGCGCGACGCAATCGACCTGCGAGCCGGCGACGAACTACTGACACCCGACGGCGCACGGGTTCGCGTCATAGACATCGTCGCCTACGACAAGATCGCCACCGTACACAACCTCACCGTTGCCGACATCCACACGTACTATGTGATCGCCGGTGACCAGCCGGTGCTGGTCCACAACTGCGGGCCAGTTCCAAACAATCGACCTGGGGATCTGTCGCTAGAGCTGATGGAAGCAGATTTTGCGGGCGTTTCGCCTGTTGCAGCGGGTACTTCTGGCTTCTCGCGCGCAGCCTCGGGAAGCGGGGATTTTCTCTGGACAGTGGGGGAGGGAGGAAACCTGAATATGGTTGCTGCGGGGCGCGGTATCCATCACACGGTAGCTTCGGGTGGTGCTCCTGTTATGGCGGCAGGGCAGATCTCGTTCCGGAACGGTGCGGTGACATCGTTCGACAACATGACGGGCCACTATACTCCGTGTCCTAGCTGTGCTGGCACGTTCATTCAGCGAGGCGTGGACGCCTTTGGTGCGGTAGGTGTGAGGATTCCACTAAGAGCTATTAGAGATTACGGCGGAAGGGCTCCATAGTGGAAACGCGATCAGAGTTGCAGGAACTTCGGGTGATCCCGCTCGACTCGCTCGGTGAGTGGCTGCGCGCTCGGTTCCCCCGACGGGCGTCACCTCAGTGGTGGCAGGCGCTGTTCGAGTCGGTAGAATCGGCCGTTAGCCCGCTGAGGAACGTTGATCGCTCTCAACGGATATCCGACCTAAAGATCAGTGCTGTGGCTGCAATTCTTGCTGTCGAACGCCGCGATATTGATGCATCGTTGGGGGCGTACTGGTTGCTTAGGCTCGCGGCAGCAGCGGTCCGTCTCGACTTGCCGGTTAGTGAGATGCCGGTCGTGCTGACACCTGACGGGTCTGCCGCTTGGGCACTGGATCATGTTCCGTTGCCGCGAGACGAGGCAGTGGCAGCGGCTCAATCCAGGAGAGGGCAGTACTTAGCTGCCGATGAATCTTTCTTCGCTCCTGTCGGGTCTCCCTACGACTCTGTAAGTCAGGAGCCTGATGCTCAAGCGTTGGCACTAAGGGGGGTTGAGAGAATTTTGTCCGCACTGCCATGGATTGCCGATCGCTTGACGAATCCAGAAATTCGTCGGGAAGTCCAGGCTTGGCTCGCGATTGAGGGGCAGTTGTGACGGACGGCTTTCAGTCGAACTCGTGACGGAGAGTAGTGATCGCGCCTCGATGTGCACCGGAGAGGGGTGCGTGGCCAGACCTCCGTCACAGATCCTTCGTGGTGTCTGGCGAGGGTCCCTGAGAGGACGATTCGGAGGATTAGGTCCGTTTTCTGGGCGAGTGTGAATACTCCGGGTTCGTCTTCGGTCAGGGCTTGGCGGTTGACCATGCGTTTCAGCTTCGCGCGGGTGCTTTCACGTGTTTCGGTGAGGGCTCGATGCCGAGTGCGAGGCAGATGGCCTTTGCCTGCATGCCGGTGGGCGGGGTGCCGAGGATGTGCAGGATCTGCTGGTAGGGCCCGTGGCCACTTCCCGACCGAGCAGGCCGCGCTCAAGTGCGTGTACATGGCGTTAATGAGCCTCGACCCCACCGGCGCCGGCCGCCGCAGGTGGGCCATGCGGTGGAAAGCGCCGTTGAACCTGACTTGGCTCACGATCATGGTTCCTGAGCGGGCTCCTGGCGCTGACCAGCGGGTTCTTGGCTCGTCGTCGGCGGATCTGCGCACTAATCCCGGGTCGTAGGGTGGGCTGATGTCCCCGTATGTGCGCACGGTGAGGACCGCGTCAGGCGCGAGGGCGGTGCAGATCGTCTACTCCTCACGGCGTGGGTCGCGGGATATCGAGCACATCGGGTCGGCGCACGACGAGGCCGGGCTGGAGGTCTTGCGGGCGGTCGCCCGGCGGCGTCTGGCCGCGGGCAGGGCGAGCTGGACCTGGGGCTGGAGCGCACTGAGGTCGGCCAGCGCAGCGCGGGTGATCCGTTGCCGATCACGTCGGCGCGGATGGGGCACCTGGGGGACGCTCTCACGCACGCCTATGAGGTGCTCGGGTTCGCGCGGGCGGCAGGTGGGGACGACGTGTTCCGGCAGCTCGTGTTGGCCCGGATCATCGAGCCGACCAGCAAGCTCGACAGCCTACGGGTCCTCGAGGAGACGGGCGTGCGGGCGCCGTCGTACGCGACCATCAAGCGTCGCCTACCCGTGTTCGCGCAGGAGTCGTGGCGACAGCGGCTGGCTGCGGCCTGCGCCACGCACGCTGGTTTGGGCCCGGCCAGCCTGGTGCTCTACGACGTGTCGACGCTGTACTTCGAGACCGATGCCGGCGACGGGTTCCGCGAACCCGGGTTCTCCAAGGAACGGCGCCTGGAACCGCAGATCACGATCGGTCTGCTGACCGACGCGACCGGATTCCCGTTGATGGTCGACGCGTTCGAGGGCAACAAGGCCGAGACGACCACGATGCTGCCGACGATCCGCGCGTTCATGGCCGCCCACCAGCTGCCCGACGTGACGATCGTGGCCGACGCGGGCATGGTGTCAGCGGCGAACCAGAAGGCGATCGAGGAAGCCGGGTTGTCGTTCATTCTCGGCGCCCGGATCCCCGAGGTCCCCTACGTCGT
>NZ_JBFAKM010000011.1:0-108930 GCF_040655695.1 Polymorphospora sp. NPDC050346
AACGCCGCCGACGTCATGATGTCCAGATTCCCGGCATACGCCGGCAGGTAGTGCCCGGCCCCGGACACCTCCAGGAACACCGACACCTGCACCCCGGCGAACGCCGTTCCCAGAGCCGGCACGTAGGCGTCGACCTCGTCGAACTGCACCGTCTGCTTGAGTCGGTAGCCGGGAACGTACTCGGCAACGGTGGCGACCATCGCCTCCACCGACGCGGCGATCGCATCCCGGTCCACGTCCCGGTCCGGGCACAGGCAGTAGACGGTGTCACGCATCAACAGCGGCGGATCAGCCGGGTTCAGCACGATGATCGCCTTACCCGCCCGGGCACCACCAACGACCTCGATCGCCCGCGCCGTCGTCTCGGTGAACTCGTCGATGTTCGCCCGCGTCCCCGGCCCCGCCGACCTCGACGCGATCGACGCCACGATCTCCGCATACGCCACCGGCGTGACCCGACCGACCGCGGCGACGATCGGGACGGTCGCCTGACCACCACACGTCACCATGTTCACATTCGGCTCGGACAGATGCTCGTCCAGATTCACCGGCGGCACCACATACGGCCCGACCGCGGCCGGCGTCAGATCCACCACCAGACGGCCATGCTCACGCAACAACTCCGCGTGCCGCTTGTGCGCACCCGCCGACGTCGCGTCAAACACCACCTGCACGTCCGCGAACTCCGGCATCCCGAGCAGCCCGTCGATACCCTCAGCCGTCGTCGCGACACCCAGACGTCGCGCACGGGCCAGACCGTCGGAGTCGGGGTCGATACCGACCATCGCGACCATCCGCAACGACTCCGACAACCGCAACACCTTGATCATCAGATCGGTACCGATGTTCCCCGACCCGATCACCGCCACACCCGTGGTCATGACGTCTCCTCGCTTAGTCCACGGCCGGCACAGTCCACACCGGGCCAGCCGATCCGGTCACCCCGTCCGCCCATCACGACCCTCCCGAGAAGCAGACCCGCACCGAACCCACGCCGGAGATCCGCGCCTCATACGCCGCCCCAGGCGTGACCGACACCATCGGCCCCAACGCCCCGGACAACACCACATCACCGGCTGCGAGCGGGCTACCCGCGACGGCCAGCGTCTGCGCCAACCAGGCAACCGCGTGCACCGGATTCCCCAGACACGCGGCGCCGGCGCCGACCGAGACCGGCTCGCCAGCATGTTCGAGAACCATCCCGGCCACCCGAAGGTCGACGTCCGACAGACGCCGGGGCTGATTACCGAGCACAAACAGACCCGACGACGCGTTGTCCGCGACCGTGTCCACGATCGAGATGTCCCAACCCGCGATCCGCGAATCCACGACCTCGATCGCCGGAAGAATGTGATCCGTCGCCCGAACCACGTCGGCGACCGTCACCCGCTCGAACGGCAGACCGGAACCGAGGACGAACGCGACCTCCGCCTCCACCCTCGGTTGGATCAACCCGCCGAGGTCAACCTCGCCGCCGTCCGGGACCGCCATGTCAGCGAACAACACCCCAAAGTCGGGCTGGAACACCCCGAACGCCTGCTGCACCACCGGCGACGTCAAACCGATCTTCGCCCCGACCCGACGACGACCAGCCGCCAGCCACTCGGTGACCTGCGCCTGCTGCACGGCGTATGCCGCATCGACATCACCGACCGGCAGAACCGCCTCCCGCAACGGAGGCACGGGAGTCCCGGTCTCGTAAGCGCCCCGAAGCAACGCCGCAGCATCATCCACAAAGGTCATGACAGATCCACACACACGTTCGTCAGCTCCGAATAGAAGTCCAGGGAATGGGTGCCGCCCTCACGACCCACACCAGACGCCTTCACCCCGCCGAACGGCGTCCGCAGATCCCGCAGGAACCACGTGTTCACCCACACGATCCCCGCCTCCAAACGCGCACCAGCCCGATGCGCCCGACCCACATCCCGCGTCCACACCGTCCCGGCAAGCCCGTACTCACTGTCATTGGCCAGAGCGAACGCCTCGTCCTCATCGTCGAACGGCGCGACGTGGCATACGGGTCCGAACACCTCCTCACGGTTCACCCGCGCATCCGGGCCAAGCCCGGTCAACACCGTCGGCCGCACATACGCGCCACCATCACGCCCGTCACCGAACTCGGGCACCCCACCACCAGCCAGGACCGTCGCCCCCTCGGCTCGGGCCAGGTCGTAATAACCGAGGACCTTCTCCCGATGCTTGTGCGAAATCAACGGCATGTTCACCGTCGCCTCGTCAGCCGGCCAGCCGAAACTCAACTCATCCGCCCGCTTCGCCAACCGCGACACGAACTCCTCGAACACCGGCCGCTGCACGAACAACCGCTCCGTGCACAGACACACCTGACCACCGTTGGTGAACGACGACCGCACCGAACCCTCGACAGCGGCATCCAGATCAGCGTCCGCGAAAACCAGGCCGGCGTTCTTACCGCCCAACTCGAACGACACCGCCTTCACACCATCCGCCGCCGCCCGCATGATCGCCCCACCAGTCGCCGACTCCCCCGTGAACGTGATCGCATCCACCCCCGGATGCCGGGTCAAAAACTCCCCCGCCGACCCCGGCCCGAACCCATGCACCACATTGAAAACACCGTCAGGAACCCCCGCCGCCGCCATCACCTCGGCCAACAACGTCGCCGACGACGGCGTCTCCTCCGACGGCTTCACAATCACCGCATTCCCGCAGGCAAGGGCCGGCGCCACCTTCCACGTCAACAGCAACAGCGGCAGATTCCACGGCACGATCACCGCCACAACCCCGACCGGCTTACGCACGGCGTAGTTCAAAGCCCGACCACCGGATGGGGTCACGGTCGTGAACGACTCCGTCGGCGTGGTGGACACGATCTCCGCGAACGCGCGGAAGTTCGCCGCACCACGAGGAATGTCGAGACTCCGCGCCTGCGAAATCGACTTACCGGTGTCCCCAACCTCCGCCGCCACCAGATCATCGAACCGACGCTCCAACTCGTCGGCGACCCGGTACAACACCGCCGCCCGCTCCCGCTCACCCATCCGACCCCACGGCCCCCGCAACGCCGACCGCGCCGCACCCACCGCCGCGTCCACCGTGGACTGATCTGCCTCGGCGACCTCGAAGATGGTCTGGCCGGTGACCGGGGAGACCTTCGGGAACCGGTTGCCGGTGTCGACGAACTCGCCGCCGACGTAGTTGCGTAGCAGGCCGGGCTGGCCGGACGGCCGCCCCGACATCAGTTCGGGATGCCAGAGGTTCACGCCTCCCCCTCTCCGGTGCCAGACAGCCGGCGCCGGCTGGTGCCGATGGCCCGCTTCGTGACGGCGGCACCCAGCGCCCCGATCAGGAGCGCCGCCGCCCCGGCCACCGCCGCGCCGAGCACCCGGTGCTGGGTGCGGACCCGTCGCTGCACCTGGGCGTACGGCGTGGTGGAGAACGAGACCATCTCGTAGCGGGAGACGTAGCGGCCGGGCAGCGCCTTCTCGAGGGCGTGCTCGATCTTGCGCCCGTACTGGAAGACCGGTGAGGCGACCTTGTCGCGCATCTCGACGAAGTTGGCGAGGGCCATCTGGGCGATCGCCTCGGTGTCGTCGCGCCGGCGCTCATCGAACAGCGGCAGGGCGCGGGCCCAGTCGTCGCCGGTGTCGTCGAGGCAGCGGTCGAGCACGACGACGTCCTCGAAGGCGCAGTTGGCGCCCTGGCCGTAGAATGGGACGATGGCGTGCGCGGCGTCGCCGAGCAGTGCGACCCGGCCGCCGGCGTGCCAGGGGCCGCACCGTACGGTGCCGAGCAGGCCGACCGGGTTGTGCTGGTAGTCGTCGACCAGGTTCGGGGCGATCGGCGGCAGGTCCGGGTAGTGGGTGGCGAAGTGCCGTTCGATGGCTGCCGGGCTGGACAGCGACGCGAAGCTGCCGGTGCCGCCGGTGGGCCAGAACAGGGTGCAGGTGAACGACCGGTCCGGGTTGGGCAGGGCGATCATCATCGAGGTGCCGCGCGGCCAGATGTGCAGCGCGCCCGGGTCGAGGGCGAAGTCGCCGTCGACCGGCGGGATGGTGAGTTCCTTGTAGCCGTAGTCGAGGAAGTCGAGGCTCTCGGTGAGCAGGTCGTGGGCGAGCAGTTGCCCGCGTACGGCGGAACCGGCGCCGTCGGTGCCGATCACGACGTCGGCGTCGGCGTGGGCTTCGCCGTCCGGGGTCTGGTAGGTCATCGCGCCGGTCGCCGGGTCGAGGCCGACGAGCCGGTGCGAGAAAACGATCTCGACGCCGTCGGCGGCCTGCGCGGCATCGAGAAGGGCGTTGTTGAGCGCGCCACGGCTGATCGAGTTGATGGCGCGGTCGCCGCCGGCGCTGTAGAGCTGGAGGTCGAGCGGCCCGGCGATCGGGTGGATCATGCGGCCGCGCATCGGGAGCGCGTCGGCCATCACCTGCTTGTCGAGGTCGATGCGGCGCAGCGCGTCGAGTCCGCGCTCGGAGAGCGCCAGGTTGATCGAGCGCCCGCGTTCGGCGGTGCCGCTGCGCGGGTCGGGGCGCCGCTCGTAGACGGTGACCCGGTGGCCGCGCCGGGCCAGGTAGCAGGCGAGCAGGCAGCCGGCCAGTCCCGCGCCGACGACCGCGACCCGCGATCGACTAGTCACGTCCCAACTCCTTCACCGTCGCGGCGAGGGCCTGCGCGGCCCGCCAACAGTCGTGGTAGGTCGAGTAGAGCGGCACCGGCGCGAACCGGACGACGTCGGGTTCGCGGGCGTCGGCGATCACGCCGTGTTCGTGCCGGAGCCGCCGGGTCAGGTCGGAGGCGCTGCCGTCGCCGGTGCGTACCGACAGCTGGCAGCCGCGCCGGGCCGGGTCGCGCGGGGTGATCACGGTGAGCGGCCGGTTCGCGGTGACCTCGTCGAGCAGTTCCTCGAGGTAGCCGGTGAGGCGCAGGCTGCGTTCGCGCAGGGCGGGCATGCCGACCCGGTCGAAGATCTCCAGCGAGGTGCGTACCGGCCCCATCGCATAGATCGGCGGGTTGGAGATCTGCCAGGCGTCGGCGGTCGCCGGCGGCCGGGACACCGGGGTCATCTCGAACCGGGTCGCCGGCTCGGTGCTCCACCAGCCCTCGAAGCGGGGCAGGTCGGCGCCGTGGTGGCGTTCGTGGACGAACGCGCCGGCGAGTGCGCCCGGGCCGGAGTTCAGGTATTTGTAGGAGCACCAGGCGGCGAAGTCGACGTCCCAGTCGTGCAGCTTCAGCGACACGTTGCCGGCGGCGTGCGCGAGATCCCAGCCGACGACGGCACCGGCGGCCCGGCCGGCGGCCGTGATCGTCTCGATGTCCATCAGTTCGCCGGTGAGGTAGTTGACACCGCCGAGCAGCACCAGCGCCACCCGGTCGCCCTCGTCGCGCAGGTAGGCCAGCACGTCCTCGGTGCGCAGGTTCTCCTCGCCGGGGCGCGGACGCAGCCGTACGACGGTCTCGTCGGGGTCGAGGCCGTGGAACACGGCCTGGCTGCGCACGGCGTAGCTGTCGGACGGGAAGGCGGTGTCCTCGATGACGATCCGGGTGCGGGTGCCCGAGGGGCGGTAGAACGAGACCATCAGCAGGTGCAGGTTGACGGTCAGCGAGTTCATCACGACCGCCTCGGAGGGCAGGGCGCCGACCAGCCGGGCCGCGGTCCCGGTCAGGAACTCGTGGTACGGCAGCCACGGCCGGCCCGCCTCGAGGTGCCCCTCCACGCCGAGCCGGGCCCAGTCGCCGAGATCGTCGAGCAGGTCGGGGACGGTCGCGCGCGGTTGCAGGCCGAGTGAGTTGCCGGCGAAGTAGGCGACCTCGGCGTAGCGGCCGCCGTCGGCGGGTGGGACGTGGAACAGTTCGCGGTGGCCGGGGTCGGCGGCGTCACGCCGGTAGGCGTCCTCTTCGCTGCGCTCGCTCATGACGTCCACTCGCTACGCTCGCGGCCGCCATGAGACAACCTGAGCCGACTGATTCGCTCACTGCGCTCGCTCATGTTGTTCTCTCCGGTCACATGGAGGTCCGGGCGGACCAGATCTCGGGGAAGACCACGCGGGCCATGCTGCGCTGCAACCATGTCACGCCGGCCGAGCCGCCGCTGCCGACCTTGGCGCCCATGGTGCGCTGGACGGCCTTGAGGTGCCGGTAACGCCAGTCGCCGAACTGTTCGGCGACCTCGGTCAGCGCTTCGCCGAGCATCCGCAGGTGGTTGTCGGGGGTGTTCTGCTCGTAGACGCGTACCCAGGCCTGTTCGACGGCCGGGTGCGCCTCGTGCTCCTGCGCGGTGTCCCGATCAAGGAGTGCCTGCGGGATCGCGTGCCCGCGGCGGGCGAGTACGGCGATGACGTCGTCCCAGAGGCTCGGGGCCTCGAGGGTCTCGACGAGTTCGGCGTACACCTCGGCCTGCCGGCGGAACGGGCGGACCAGTGACGGGGTCTTCAGGCCGAGCAGGAACTCCAGGTGCCGGTACATCGCCGACTGGAAGCCGGAGCCCTCGCCGAGCAGGTCGCGGAAGCGGTTGAAGTCGGCGGGCGTCATCCAGCGCAGCGTCTGCCAGGAGGCGTTGAGTCCCTCGAGGTGCAGGGCGGCGCGGCGCAGCGGGGCGAGCGCGCCCCAGACGTCGTCGGCGCGCAGCAGCCGCTGGGTCTCGAGCAGCTCGAAGCGGGTGAGGCCGAAGTAGAGCTCCATGATCTGGCTGACCATGAGGAAGGACATCTCGCCCGGGTCCTTGCTCAACGTCTGCTGGAGGCTGTGCAGGGTGCTGGCATGCACGTACGCGTCGTACGGCACGCGGTCGGTGAACTCGACCGTCGGCTCGCCGGCGTTGGCCGCGGCGCGCCGCTCACGTTCGTCGGCAGTCGCCGGCCGTACGGCCGGGGCGGACGGGTCGGCCGGGCGTACGTCCGGCTCGGCCAGTTCGGTGCTCTTCATGCGCTGCGTCCCTCCCTCGCGCTGAGTTACCCCATGATCTCCTTGATCAGGGTGAATCTTGAAGACCGGATGAACGGTGTTCACGCTGCTAGACCTCTGGATCAGGAGCTAGATTGAGGTACTGACTTAACGAAGGAAAAGTGAACGTGGACGAGATGGATTGGGCGCTCCTCGGGGAGCTGCAGCGCGATGCCCGGCTCTCCTTCAGCGAGCTGTCACGCAGGGTGCACCTGTCGCCGCCGGCGGTGGCCGAGCGGATCCGCCGGCTGGAGGAATCCGGGGTGATCGGCGGCTACCACGCGCACGTCGATCTGCCCCGGGCCGGCTGGTCGGTGGTGGCCATGATCCGGATGTCCTGCTACGGGGCGCACTGCATCCTGCGCGACCCGGAGGTGGCGAAGTGGCCGGAGATCCTGGAGATCCACCGGATCACCGGCGACGCGTGCAGCCTGTTGAAGGTGGCGGCCGGTTCGATGGAGCACTTCGAGCGGGTGATCGACCGGTTGGCGCCGTACGGCCAGCCGTCGAGCACGATGGTGCTGTCGACGCCGCTCGGCTGGCGCCCGGTGACCCGGGCCGAGCCGCCCGAGGCGTGACCGGGCGGCGGCCCGCTACGGCTGCGGCTCGCCGCTGACGGTCACCTCGACGGCGACGACGCCGCCCGCCGCGTCGAGTTCGGCGTGGACGGGGAAGAAGCCGTCGCCGACCGACGTCATCGCGAACATGACGCGGGCGCCGCCGACGTCGATGGTCGCGGCCTCGTGCTCGGACACCTGGACGCCGGCCATCACCTGCCAGTGGTGCGAGTGCGGGCGGAAGTCGTAGGCGAACCGGGGACCGCCCGGCCGGTTGCGCAGTTCGTCCAGTTCCACCGCCCTGGCGTGGGCCTCGCCGACCGGCAGGTCGAGCCAGCCGTACACGTCGTCACCGGGTGTCCCGGTGGACGGCGCGCCGAGTTCGGCGGCGACGGTGGTCTTGTCCCGGCCCCAGAACACGATGTCGGCGCGGCCGTCGATCGGGTCGTCGTGTGTCCAGGCGTTCAACGCGTCCGCGTCGGCGAACGCGAACCGGGCGCAGTCGACGCCGATCGGGCCGAGCGGCCGGGTCTCCGCGGCCCGGGCCGTGGAGACCTCGATACGTATCCGGCACCAGCCCCACTCGTCGGGTGTCGCGGTCACCGGCAACGGGCGGTCGACGGGCAGGCCACCCACGACGACGACCGGTACCCCGCTCATCAGGAAGTCGGAGTCTCCCCCGGCGACGGCCCGCCGGACCCGGTCACGGTGCGCGACCCGGCGCGGGAATCGGCGCAGCGCGGCGTCGAGGCCGTGTTCGCGGCAGTGGCCCGCGAACATGTCGGCGAACTCCTGCGTGGCGGGCAGCGGAATGTCGTAGAGCGTGCGGCCGGACTGGCGGTCGAACGACCGGGCGACGGCCGCGAGCACCTTTCGGAGCGTTGACACAGTTCCGCTGGGAGGTCGGCCAGGTTGTCTACATTGTTCGGCAGCCGGGCAGCCACCCGGTGGTCCCTTGCGCAGCGAACCGGACCGGCATCCGCTGACCAGCCTTTCCCGAGACCGGCGAGGTGAGTGCACATGTCCGTTACCGACGTCGACCGGTACGTCGACGCGAACCCGTTCGGCGACGCCGCGTTCCCGGTCACCCCCGCCCAGGCCGTCTTCCTCGACGACATCGCGTCGCCGTCCGGTCCCGACCACGCCGACCACGTCCTCCACGTGGAACTGACCCGGCGGATCGCGCCGGCGCGGGTGGCCACGGCGGTGCGGCGGACGATGCTGCGGCACGACGGTCTCCGGCTGCGCCTGGCCCACGACGGCTCGCGGTGGTGGCAGAGCTGCGCCGATCCGGGCGACCCCCCGTTCGAGAGCCACGACCTGTCCGGTGTCGGCGACGACGAGGTGGAGCCGGCGGTGGCGGCGGTCGCGGCCGGTGCCCGGACCTCCCACACCGCCCCGGTACGCGTCGAGCACCTGCGGCTGGGCGGCGGCCGCCGGGACCGGATGCTCGTCATCTGCAACCCGCTGGTCGTCGACGAACTGTCCCTGGCGCTGGTGTTGGACGACCTCCAGGGGTGGCTGGACGGCAACGGGCCGGCGGCACCCACCGCTCCGTACCAGATCTGGGCGGCGGCCCTGGACCGGTACGCGTCGGAGGCGGCACTGGCCGAGCAGGTCCCGTTCTGGCTGGCCCAGCGGCGGCGCGAGTCGGTGCCGGTCGACCGGTCGGAGGGGGCCGGCTCGACCGGACCACGGGCAGTGCTCACCGCGACACTGTCCAGGGCGGCGGCCGACGCCGTGGCACGGGCCGCCGGCGCGGCCGGGCTCGATCTCGCCGATCTGCTGCTGGCCGCCGTGGCCGCGACGGTGGCGCGCTGGCAGGGCGGTGCACACTGCACGCTCGCGGTGGCGTCGCCGGGCCGGCGGTCTCCGGTACCGGGGATCGACGTCAGCCGGACCATCGGCCGGTTCGAGTTCTGCTATCCGCTGCGCCTGCACGTCGACCCGGGTCTGACCGGTCTGTCGGCGGCGGCCGAGGTGCGCCGCCAGGTGGCGGCCGTACCGCTCGACGGTCTCGGGTACGGCCTGCTGCTGCGTACCCGGGGCGACGAACGGCTGGCCGACGTCGCCGCGCCGCAGGTCAGCTTCAGCTATCTGGCGGGATCCGACGCGACCCGTCCGGCGGGCCTGCTGGTGCCGGTCGCCGGGTCGGCCGGACCGGAGCCCGCGCCGGCCGGTGCCCGGCCGCACCTGCTGGATGTCGCGGCGGGATTCGTCGACGGCGCCGTCCGGTTCGCGATCCACTACGACCCGGCGGTCCACGACGCGTCGACGGTCGGGCGGCTGCTCGACGAGATCGGGGCACGGCTGCGCGGCGAGGCCGTCGAGGCGGGCTGACGCCACAGGGGTGGTCGGCCACCGGGGACGCTCCACCGCCGACCGGCGGGCCGGTGGCGCCGGGTGTCGCCACGACCCGGCCGGCAGGGGTGACCGGTGCCGGCCGCCGGCCGGATCCGGATGACCGGAGGGTCGGTTGTGACCGACTCGGCCATACCCTCACGCAGGTCAAGTTCGATAGGATCGAACAAGACTAGCCCGGGCTGCCCCCGCCCGCGCCGGCCTTTCCAGGAGGACCCGTGCACACATCGGAACGCCACACCCGGCAGGACGACGCCCGACCGGATCTGGTCGGCGCACGGATGCGGCGGTTCCGCACCGAACGGGGCCTGACCCTGCGCGGCCTGGCCGCCCGGTCCGGCCTGTCGATCGGCTTCCTGTCGCAGGTCGAGCGGGGTGTCTCATCGATCGGGCTGACCGCGCTGAACAGTGTGGCGGCGGCCCTCGACCGGCCGGTCGCGGAGTTCTTCGACGACGGTCCGGCCCCCGCCGAGGAGGTGCCGTCGGCCCGGCTGCCCACCCATTTCACGCTGACCCGGGCGGCGAGCGGCGCCACCGAATACGTCTCCGGCCAGCAGACCTACCGGATGCTGTCGGACCGGGGCCCCAACCTGGTGCTGGAGCCGATGCTGGTGCACATCGCGCCCGGTGGCCGGCGGGACGAGGCGTACGGGCACGGTGGTGAGGAGTTCGCCTACGTGGTCAGCGGCGAGCTGCTTTACGAGGTCGACGGGGTGGAGCACCGGCTGCACCCGGGGGACAGCCTGCATCTGCGGTCGAACGCGCCGCACCGGCTCTACAACGACACCGACAAGGTGACGACGGTCGTCTCGGTGGTCACGCCGCGGCTGTTCTGATCGCCGTGTTCACTCACACGTAACAGGGCGGGAGCGCTCCTACGGGTTCAGGCGGCGGTCGAGTTCGGCCGCCGCGGCCCGCCACACGTACGCCCCCGGGTCGATGACCGAGAAGTGGTCGCCGGGGTGTTCGAGGTGGACCACCTCGTCGCCGGCGGCCCGCGCGGAGGCGACGTACCGGCGGTTGAAGTCGCGCAGGTCGAGGTCGTCGGCGTGGCCCTGGACGACGAGTTGCGGCACGCCGACCGGTAGCCGGGCCATCGGGTCGGCGGCCGCGTAGACCGCCGGCAGGTCGTCGTGCCGGCCGCCGAGCGCGCCGGCGACGGCGCCCGAGCCGATGTCGCGGCGGTCGCCCTCGGCGAGGTCGAGCACCCCGGCCAGCGAGACGACCAGCGCGGGGCGCCGGGTGTCGGCGGCGACCCGCAGCGCGAGTTGGGCGCCGGCCGAGTGTCCGATGACCGCGATCCGGTCGAGGTCGACCCTAAAGTTCAAGTCGAGGTTTAGGTTGAGGTCGAGGTTGAGGGTTGGCTCCCCGGCGTGGCCGGTCGCGGCCAGCCGGTCGAGGTCGGCCAGCGCGTCGAGGCCGGCGGCGACGTCGGCGGCGGTGGTGTCCCAGCCGTGCCGGTCCGGGCGGCGGTACTCCAGGTTCCACACCGCGTAGCCACGGCCGGCGAGGTCGATGGCGAGCGCGTCCATCAGGTCGGCGCCCCAGACGGACCGCCAGAAGCCGCCGTGCAGCAGCACCGCGACCGGTGCCGGCCCGGCACCCGTCGCCGACGGGTCATCCGAACCGGAGGCCGACCCGGCACCCGCCGGCAGTCGCAGGTCGCCCCACTGCTCGGGGTGCGGACCGTACGCGATCCGGATCGCCGGGTCGCGCCGCCGGTACACCGCGTGCCGGACCGCCCAGCCCAGGCCCCAGACGCCCCGGCCCCACAGGTGCGCCGAGCCGGCGGCGACCGGTGCCGGCCCGGTCACGGCCAGGTCGAACCAGACCGTACGGGCCGCGTGCGGTCCCTCGACGGCCATGAGCGCCCGTACGGCGGGATCGGGGCCGGGCAGTACGACGAGGACGGTCGACGGGTCGCGGCCGACGCTGTCGAGCGCGCGGCGCAGCCCGGTGGCGTCCGGGACGGTCAGGAACCGGCCGGCGACGCCCAGCGTGGTGAACTCGCCCTCGGCGACCTCGGTGAGCAGGTCCCGGTCGGCGACCAGGCCGGCCACCGCGACGACCAGCACGTACGGCGGGGCCGGCTGGTTGGCCGACGGCGCGGTCACGACCCGCTCCCCGGCCCGGTCGCGGCCGGGCGCGCCGACACCGGTTCGCGGCGCAGCAACGGCAGCACGGCCGAGCCGAGCAGGGCCACGCCCCGGTCGTCGGTCAGACCGTGCGGGGTGCCGAACTCGACCCGCCGCACCCCGGCGTCGATCAGGGTCTGTGCCTGCGCGGCGACCTGCTCCGGGGTGCCGGAGAAGGCGAAGAGGTCGAGCAGGTCGTCGGGGATCAGTCGGCCGGCCTCGGTGTCGGCGCCGGCGTCGACCAGTTCCTTGACCCGGGCCAGCAGGTCGGCGGGGATCTCCACGGTCGGGTCGAGGTCGGCGACGACCGCCAGGTACATCGCGACCTCGGTGCGCGCCTTCGCCCGGGCGGCGGCGCCGTCGGTGTCGACGACGGTGACCGCGCCGAGCACGATGCCGACGTCGTCGACGGAGCGGCCGGCGGCCTCGGCGCCGGTGCGTACCCGGTCGCGGATGACCCGCACCATCGCCGGGTTGGCGCTGCCGCCGACCTTGATCTCGCCGGCGATCCGGCCGGCGAGGGCGGCGCCGCGCGGCCCCCAGGCGCCGAGCAGCAGCGGCGGGTCGGTGCGGTGCACCGCGTACCGCAGGGCGGTGCCGGGGGCGAGCCGGAAGACCCGGCCCTCGAAGCCGGTGGTGTCGCCGCCGAGCAGCCGGTAGACGACCTGCGCGGCCTCCTCCAGGGCGGCCAGCGGGCGGGGCTGGTCGATGCCGACCGCGCCGAGCCAGGTGCCGCGGGCCAGGCCGAGGTAGGCCCGGCCGTGCGAGGCCAGGTCGAGCGCGGCGACCTGGCCGGCGATCTCGTACGGCGCCATCGAGTACGGGTTGAGGCAGGCGGTGCCGAGCCGGACCCGGGTGGTGGCCGCCGCCATCTCCAGCAGCGGGAAGATCGGCGGCTGGTACATCAGGTCACCGAAGACGGTGAGTACGTCGAAGCCGTCCTCCTCGGCGCGGCGGGCCAGCCGGGCGTAGTCGCCGGCCCGCTTGTCGCTCTGCAGGCCGAGCCCGATCTCGACGGGTGCCACGGGGTTCCTCCTTGGTGGACGGCGGCCGGACGGCGGTCCGCCGGGACGCTGCGGGTGGCCGGACGGCCGGCGGGACGTCGCGGCGCGGCCGGACGGCCGGCGGGGTTCAGGCCGGTGGGGTCCGGCCGGCGGGGATCAGGTCAGATCGGCGGAGTTCATCCGGCGCCGGCAGGTCCGCTCGACCCGCATGATCAGCCGCTCTTCCGGGTCGGGGCAGGCGAAGAGCGAGTCCTGGGCGAGCCAGTCGCCGGGCGGCACGTCACGCTGCTTGGCGGCCAGGAACGGCAGCACCGACGCGAGGGCGTACACGCAGAAGTGCTTGCCCTCGGGCAGCTTGAGGTGTGCGCTGTCGGTCAGGTCGAAGTGGTCGCCGACGTCCATGCCGCACACCGAGCGGCCCTCGATCCGGTCGACGGTGACCCGCAGGTCGTAGATGTCCATGTCGCCCTCGGTGGGCGTCCCGTCCTCGGTCATGGTCAGCTCCCTCCTACCTGGACAATGATTTTGCCGACGGTACGCCCGGCGGCAAGGTCGGACAGCGCCTGCGGCGCCTCGTGCAGTGGCACGACCCGGGTCACCGGCGGCCGGACCGCGCCGGCCGCGTGCAGGTCGAAGAGCTGGGCGTACGCGTCGCGGACCGCGTCGGGGCGCCGCCACGGGTACGTCGACCCCCACGACAGGCCGATCACGGTGGTGTTCGCGGCGGTCAGCCGCATCGGGTCGACCGGCGGCGGTGGCCCGCCGGCGGCGCCGATCACCACGATCCGCCCCTCGAACGCCAGGCAGTCGAGCGACCGGGTGAAGACGTCGCCGCCGACCGGGTCGAGTACGACGTCGACCCCGGTCCCCCGGGTCGCCTCCCGGACCTTTTCGACGAAGTCGGTGGCGTGGTAGTCGATGGCGAGGCTGGCGCCGTTCTCCCGGCAGCGGGCGACCTTCTCCGGGCCGCCGGCGGTGCAGATCACCCGGGCCCGGCGGGCGACGGCGAGCTGGGTGGCGGCGATGCCGACCCCGCCGGCACCGGCGTGCACCAGCACCAGGTCGCCGGCGCGTACCCCGGCGCGTTCCAGGGCGAACCACGCCGTCTGGTACGTCACCGGCAGGGCGGCGGCCTCGACCGGGCCGATCCCGGCCGGCCGGGGCACGGTCAGGCCGGCCTCGAGGGTGACCCGGTCGCCGAGCGCGCCGTGCGGCAGCGCCGGGCAGGCGAGCACGTCCTGGCCGAGCAGGTGGTCGGCGCCGGGGCCGGCGGCGACGACCCGGCCGGCGACCTCCACGCCCGGGGTGACGGGTGGGTCGGGGCGGACCGGATAGGTGCCCCGGCACAGCATCACGTCGAGGAAGTTGAGGCCGACGGTGTCCACGGCCAGGGTCACCTCGCCGGGGCCGGGCGGCGGGTCGTCGGGCACCTCCGCGACGGTGAGCACGTCGGCGGGCTCACCGTCGCGGAGGGCGACCAGTCGACGGATCATGCCGTGGCCGGCACGAGCAGTTCGGAGTGGTGGTGCACGATGCGCCAGCCGTCGTCGGTGCGCCGCAGCACGTCGGTGACCCGGCTGTGCTGGGCGGAGCCGTCCTTCGGTTCGGCGACCAGCACGTAGCGGGCGACGGCGGTGTCGTCCCAGACGTCGACACGCAGGTCGGTGGCGGCCAGGACGGCGAGGTTCGGGCGGGCGCCGGCGGCGTCGCGCCGGTCGCGGTACGAGTCGAGTTCGGCGCGGGTCCGCAGCGGCCCGGGCAGGTGGGTCTCCCAGGTGGTCACGTCGGCGTGCAGGTGGCTGTCGAAGCGCCGCCGGTCGCCGGCGAGGAACGCGTCGTACAGGTCGTCGATGCCGGCCCGGATCAGGTCGGCGTCGGCCCCGCCGCGGTCTTCGGTTTCGGTGCTCACTGTGCGCTCCATCCCGACCGGTCGTCGCGGACGACGCGGCCACCCTTCATGACCCAGCGGATGCCACGGAACGCCGACGTCTCGGCGGTCGGGTCGGCGTCCATCGCGACCAGGTCGGCGTACTTGCCGGTCTCCACCGTGCCGAGGTCGGCCTCGGCGCCGAGCCAGCGGATCGGGCCGAGGGTGCCGGCGTACAGCGCGCGGGCCGGGCCGATGCCGCCCTCGGACATGTATTCGAGTTCGCGTACCGAGGCGTTGGTTCCCTCGAAGTGCCAGAACGGCGGCATGTCGCTGCCGAGCAGCACCTCGACGCCGGCTTCCAGCGCCATCGCGTAGCTCTCCAGGTGCCGTGGTCCGGCGCCGAGCGACCGGCACTGCATCCACTCCGGCACGCCGAGTTCGTCGAAGAACTCCTTGCAGCGGGTGACCAGCAGGGTCGGCACCAGGGCGGTGCCGCGCTCGGCCATCCGGGCGACGACCTCGGGGGTGAGCTGGTAGCCGTGCTCGACGCAGTCGAGGCCCAGTTCGACGGCCTCGGCGATGACCGGCGCCGGCCCGGCGTGGGCGGTGACCCGCCGGCCCCAGGCGTGCGCGGTGTCGATGACGGCGCGCAGCTCGTCGGTGAACAGCTGCCGGGTGTGGATCGACTCGTGCTCGCCGGCGATGCCGCCGGAGATCATCACCTTGATCAGGTCGGCGCCGGCCTTGACCTGGCTGCGTACGCCGCGCCGGAAGCCGTCCGCGCCGTCGCACTCCATGGTGTCGCCGCTCTCGTGGCCGTGGCCGCCGGTGCAGACCAGGGCCCGGCCGGCGGTGAAGATCCGGGGGCCGACGACGCGGCCGGCGGTGATCGCGCGGCGCAGGGCGAAGTCGGCGTGGTCCTTCTCGGCCACGCAGCGGACCGTCGTCACTCCGCACATGAGGGTGCGGCGGGCGCCGTCGGCCATGTAGAACGCCAGTTCGTGCGGGCTCATCCCCTTGACGCCGTCGCCGCCGCTGCCGGGCAGCGACAGCGACAGGTGGGTGTGCATGTTGGTCAGGCCCGGCGTGACGTACGCGCCGTCGAGGTCGACGCGCGTGAACCCGCCCTGCTCGCCGGCCTGGGCGAGCACCTCGTCGCGCGGGCCGACGGCGGCGATCCGGTCGTCGCGTACCCAGACGGCCGCGTCGGGCAGCGGGCCGACGCCGTCGACGATCCGGCCGTCGACGACGGTGCAGTTCACCAGTACGGCCGACGCCGCAACTTTCTCTTCACTCACGGGTAGTCCTCGAATCCGTAGATCTGGCGGGCGGCGGCGGGGGTGACGTAGCCCTCGGCGATGTCGTGGCGGATCGCGGCGACGTCGCGGTCGGCCGGGTCGCCGTGCCCACCGCCGCCGGCGGTCAGCAGCGTGATCCGGTCCCCCGCCTCGACCCGGGTCCGCTTCGTCGACACCCGCGCCTCCCGATCCGTACCCGGAAACACGACCACCTGGTTCGGGTCCGGCTCCAGGCCACCGTCGAGCGCCCACGGCCGGCTGCGGGTCTTCTTGATCACCGACAGGAACTCGCCCGGCGTCACGAACCGGATGTCCCGCCGCAGCCCCGATCCGCCCCGGAACCGGCCCGCCCCGCCGGAGTCGGCGCGGATCTCGACCCGTTCGAAGAACATCCCGGTCTTGGCTTCGAGGACCTCGACCGGGGTGTTGCGGGCCTGGGTCTGGCACAGGTGGTTGACCGGGCCGATGCCGTCATGGTCGGGGCTGGCGCCCCAGCCGACCGCGTCGTTGTTGCTGACCGCGAACATCTGCCCGGTGTCGGGGTGGATGCCGACCATCATGAACCCGGGCACGTCACCGCCGGACGACGCCGGCAGCCGGTCCGGCATGCCCTGGGCGAGGGCCTTGTAGATGAGTTCGAGGGCGACGGTGCCGGTCCACTGGGTGAAGGTCGCCGCCGGGTAGACGGCGTGGAACAGGGTGCCGGGCTCGGCGCGTACCGAAAGGGCGGCGAAGTGGCCGGCGTTGGTCTGCTCGGTCGGGGTGGTCACCGCCTTGAACGCGACCCGGGCGGTCGCGATCGTCGCGCCGAGCGGCAGGTTCACCGGGCCGGGTACGGCCGGCGACGAGCCGGCGAAGTCGACGGTGAACCGGCCGTCGGCGACGGTCACGGTGACCTGCATCCGGATCGGTTCGTCGCTGATGCCGTCGTCGTCGAGCCAGTCGACGGCGGTCCACGAGCCCTGCGGCAGGGCGGCGACCGCCTCGGCGGTGGACGCCTCGGCGGCCGCGACGACGGTGTCGACGACCGCATCGACGGTCTCGCGCCCGTAGCGGGTGTAGACGTCGATCAGCCGGCGTTCGCCGGTGCGCAGCGCCGCGACCTGGGCGTGCAGGTCGCCGATGACCAGGTCCGGCATCCGGGAGTTGAACCGGATCAGTTCCACGATCTCGTGGGCCGGCTCGCCGCGCCGGAAGACCTTGGTGCCCGGGAAGATGATGCCTTCCTGGTGCATGTCGGTGGAGTCCAGCACGTAGCCGGGGTCCTTGGCGCCGAGGTCCATCCAGTGCGCGCGGACGCAGAGGAAGCCGATCAGCGTGCCGTCGCCGTCCGGGTCGGGCAGGAACACCGGCGAGAACAGGGTCGCGTCGTACGAGTGCGCCGCGTTCCAGTACGGGTAGTTGAGCAGCACCACGTCGCCGGGTTCGAGGTTGTCGACGCCGACGTACTCGACACCCTTGCCGATCGAGTAGTCGTTGGCGCCGAGGAACCGGCTCAGGCCGGTCGACTCGGCGACCAGCCGCAGGTCGGCGTCGTAGATGGAGATGCCGAAGTCGTAGACCTCGTAGATGACCGGGTTGAAGGCGGTGCGGACCAGGGCGGCCCGCATCTCCTCGGCGGCCGACACGAGATAGCTGCGGACCACCTCCACCGTCGCGCCGTCGGGCTCACCCATCGGTCACCCCGTAGACGTCGCGGGCGGCGGCCGGGCTGACGTAGCCCTCGGCGACGTCGAGGCGTACGGCGTCGGGGTCGCGGTCGCGGGGGTCGCCGTGCCCGCCCCCACCGGCGGTCAACAGCGTGATCCGGTCCCCCACCTCGACCCGGGTCCGCTTCGTCGACACCCGCGCCTCCCGGTCCGTACCCGGGAACACGACCACCTGGTTCGGGTCCGGCTCCAGGCCGCCGTCCAGTGCCCACGGCCGGCTGCGGGTCTTCTTGATCACCGACAGGAACTCGCCCGGTGTCACGAACCGGATGTCGCGCCGCAGGCCCGCGCCGCCACGGAACCGGCCCGCGCCGCCGGAGTCGGTGCGGAACTCCATCCGTTCGAAGAACATCCCGGTACGCGCCTCCAGCACCTCGACCGGGGTGATCCGGCCGGTGCTGCCGGAGACGTGGGTGGCGGCGTTCATGCCGTCGTGGTCGGTGGTGGCGCCCCAGCCGACCGGGTCGTTGTTGCTGACCGCGAACATCGCCCCGGTGTCGGGGTGGATGCCGACCATCATGAACCCGGGTACGTCACCGCCGGACGACGCCGGCAGCAGTTCCGGCATGCCCTGGGCGAGCGCCTTGAGGATCAGTTCGACCGCGACGATGCCGGTCCACAGGGTGAACGTCGGCTGCGGGTAGACGGCGTGGAAGAGCGTGCCGGGCTCGGCGAGCACCTTCAGCGGGGCGACCGTGCCGGCGTTCGACGGTTGGTCCGGCGAGGTCAGCGACTTCAGGATCACCTTGCAGATCGCCTCGGTGGCGCCGTACGGCATGTTGATCGGGCCGGCGGTCGCCGGCGCGGAGCCGGCGAAGTCGACGGTGAACTCGCCGTCGGCGATGGTGACGGTGACCCGCATCTTCACCGGGTCCTCGGTGATGCCGTCGTCGTCGACCCAGTCCTCGGCGGTCCAGGTGCCCTGCGGCAGCGCGGCCAGGGCGGCCCGGCTCCGGGCCTCGCCGTCGGCGATCATCGCGTCGATGGCGGCGTCGACGGTGGGCCGGCCGAACTTGGCCAGGATCTCCAGGTAGCGGCGTTCGCCGGTACGCAGCGCGGCGATCTGGGCGTGCAGGTCGCCGAGCACCTCGGCCGGCATCCGGGAGTTGAACCGGATCAGCTCGTGGATCTCGTGGACCGGCACCCCCTTCGACACCACCTTGGTGCCCGGGAAGATCAGCCCCTCCTGGTGCATGTCGGTGGAGTCCAGGACGTAGCCGGGGTCCTTGGCGCCGAGGTCCATCCAGTGCGCGCGCACGCAGAGGAAGCCGACGAGGGTGCCGTCGGCGTCCGGGTCGGCCGGGTCGGGCTGGAAGACCGGGGCGAACAGGGTCGCGTCGGAGGCGTGCGCCGCGTTCCAGTACGGGAAGTTGAGCAGCACCACGTCGCCGCGGTGCAGGTTGTCGAGGCCGACGTACTCGACGCCCTTGCGCAGCGAGAAGTCGTTGGCGCCGAGGAAGAAGGTGAGCCCGGTCGCCTCGGCGACCAGCCGCAGGCCGGCGTCGTACATCGACATGCCGAAGTCGTGGACCTCGTAGATGACCGGGTTGAACGAGGTGCGGATCAGGGTGGCCCGCATCTCCTCGGCCGCCGACAGCAGGTAGCTGCGGACGACCTCTACCGTCGCACCGTCCAACGTGGTCATGCGCCTACCTCGCTTCGCTCGGCAGGCGCATGACCTGCCCGACTGAGCTTGCCGATTCCCTCGCTACGCTCGGTCATGCGCCAGCCTCCTCGAGGGTCACCAGCAGGTAGCCGTGCGGGTCGACCTCGACGCGCTGTCCACTGGGGACGACGGTGGTCGAGGTGCCCTCGTCGACCAGCGCCGGCCCGGAGAAGACGTCGCCGGGCTGGAGCAGCGAGCGGTCGTAGACGGCGAACGGTACGACCTCGCGGGTGCCGAAGTCGTACGCGTCGCGCGGGGCGAGCAGCGCCCGGGTCGGGTCGCCGTCGCCGGCCGGCGCGGTCGCCAGCTCCGGGCGACGGGTCCGGCCGATGCCGCGTACCCGCAGGTTGAGGATCTGGAGCCGGTTGTCCATCGCGTGGCCGTAGCGGGCCCGGTGCAGCTCCTCGAACGAGGCGCGGACCGCGTCGGGGTCGAGGTCGTGGCCGACGGTCACCATCAGGCTGTGCTCCTGGCCGAGGTAGCGCAGCTCGAACTGCCGTTCCAGGAGCGCGTCGTTCTCGCCCACCCCCTGGGTGCGCAGCGAGGCCAGCGCCTCGGCCTCGACGCTCTTGAACAGCGCCTCGATCTGGTCGAGGTCGGCGTCGTCGAGGGTGGCCATGACCGTACGGGCGAAGTCGTCGACGATGTCGGCGGACAGCATGCCCCAGGCGGAGAAGCCGGACGGGGCGAACGGCACGACGACCTCGCGGATGCCCATCTCGCGGGCCAGCAGCGGGGCGAGCAGCGGGCCGGCGCCACCGAAGGCGAGCAGCGAGAAGACCCGCGGGTCGTGGCCGCGCTCGACGGTGATCTGCCGTACGGCGCCGACGGTCTTGGCCAGCAGTACGTCGTAGATGCCGGCGGCGGCCGCCTCGACGGACAGGCCGAGCGGTTCGGCGACCTGCTCGCGGACCGCGTCGCGGGCGGCGTCGTCGGCCAGGCCCATGGTGCCGGCGAGGAAGCGCGCCGGGTCGACGAAGCCGAGGACGACCGAGGCGTCGGTGACGGTCGGCTTCGTGCCGCCACGGCCGTAGCAGACCGGGCCGGGGTCGGCGCCGGCGCTGTGCGGGCCGACCTTGAGCAGGCCCCGGTCGAGCCAGGCGATGGAGCCGCCGCCGGCGCCGATGGTTCGGATGTCGTACGTCGGGATCAGCAGCGGGAAGTGTTCGAGCTGCGCCTCGTACGCGGCGACGGCCGAGCCGCGCTCGATGACGCAGGCGTCCAGCGACGTGCCGCCGATGTCGAAGGTGAGCAGGTTGTCGCGGCCGAGTTCGTTCGCCAGGTAGGCGGCGCCGACGATGCCGCCGGCCGGGCCGGACAGCACGGTGTGCGTCGGCGAGGTCTTGGCGACGGTCGACGTCATCGAGCCGCCGCCGGAGCGCATGATGAGGAACCGGCCGGCGAAGCCGCGGGCGGCCAGGCCGCTCTCCAGCTCGTCGACGTACCGCTCGAAGATCGGCCGGATGTACGCCTCGAGCACGGTGGTGCTGGTCCGCTCGTACTCGCGGTACTCGCGGACGATGTCGGTCGACAGCGACAGGCTGACGTCCGGGTACTCGCGCCGGATGATCTCGGCGGCGGCGCGCTCGTGGGTCGGGTCGAGGAACGAGTGCAGGAAGCAGATCGCGATCGACTTCACGCCCTGCACCTCGACCAGCTCGCGGGCGGCGGCGCGGACGCTGTCCGGGTCGAGTTCGGTGACGACCCGGCCCTTGTGGTCCAGCCGGCCGGTGACCCCGGCGGTGTAGCGGCGCTGGACCAGGCTCTCCGGTCGCTGGTACTTGAAGTCGTACATGTGGTCCGACGGCACGTTGCCGCGGCCGATGAGGAAGATGTCGCGGAAGCCGTCGTTGGTGATGATGCCGGTGGCGCCGCCGCGCCGTTCGAGGACGGCGTTGAGGCCGAGCGTGGTGCCGTGGATGAACAGCTCCACCTGGGACAGGTCGGTGCCCAGCGCGGTGACCGCGTCGAGCACACCCTCCCACGGCCGCGCGGGCGTGGTCGACGCCTTGCGGAAGCGCACCCGGTTGGTGCGGGTGTCCAACTCCATCGCGTCGACGAAGGTGCCGCCGATGTCGACGGCGAGCCGGATGTGCGGTTCAGACACGGATGTCACTACCTTTCAGCAGGGCGGGGATCTCCGGTACCCGCCAGCAGGCGGCCCGGCTCGCGCCGTACGGCTGGAGTTCCTGGTCGTCGGAGCGGCACCGGTCGGTGACGAACGGGCAGCGGGCGGCCAGCGGGCACCCGGTGGCGGCGTCGGCCTCCTCCAGGTCCCGGGTCAGCTCGACCCGCGGCCCGCCGAAGCCGGTGCCCAGGCTGGGGGCACTTGCCAGCAGCGCCCGGGTGTACGGGTGTTTCGGGTTGTCGAAGACCTCGTCGACCGGCCCCTCCTCGACCACCCGGCCGAGGTAGAGCACGACGACGCGGTCGGAGAAGCCGCGTACGGTGGCCAGGTCGTGCGAGATGAAGACCGAGCCGCGTGACGAGTCGGCGGCGACGTCGGCGATCACCTTGAGGATCTGGGCCTGCACGGTCACGTCGAGCGCCGAGGTGGGCTCGTCGAAGACGATCAGTTCGGGGCGGCCGACCAGCGCCCGGGCGATGCCGATCCGCTGGGCCTGCCCGCCGGAGAGTTCGTGCGGCTGCCGCTGGAGGATGGACCGGTCGAGTTCCATCCGGTCGAGTACGGCCCCGACCCGCTGCGCGCGTTCGGCCGCCGGTACGCCGAGGGCCCGCAGCGGTTCGGCGATCGAGTCACCGACGGTGCGGCGCGGGCTGAGCGAGCCGATCGGATCCTGGAACACCATCTGGGCCCGGGTCCGCAGCTGCCGCAGTTTGCGGCCGCGCAGGCCGGCGTAGCGCTGGCCGGCGACCTCGACGCTGCCGCTGGCCGGGTCGACCAGGCCGAGCATGAGCTTGGCCAGGGTGCTCTTGCCGCAGCCGCTCTCGCCGACGACGCCGAGGGTCTCGCCGGCGGCGACGGTCAGGCTGACGCCGCGCAGCGCGTGGTGGCCGCCGCGGCCGAAGCGGCTGCGGTAGACCACGTGCGCGTCGTCGATCGCCAGCACGGGTGTGCCGGCCGCCGGGACCGTGGCACCGGCGGCCCGGTCCTTGGTGAGGGTGCCACCGGCCGGCCCGCCCGCGCCGGTGCCTGGCGCGGTCGGGCCGGCCGGGGCGGCTTCGGCGGTCAGTGGGCCGCTCTGCGGGTGGAAGCAGGCCAGCGTCCAGTCGCCCGAGCCGTGCGGGACCGGCATCGTCGGCGGGCGGCGCTGCCCGCAGGTGTCGGTGGCATGCGCGCAGCGGGGCGCGAACGGGCAGTCGTTCGGCGCGGTCCGCATCAGCGGCATCGAGCCGGCGGTCGCGACGACCGGCCGGCCGTCGATGTCGGGGACCGAGGCGAGCAGGGCCCGGGTGTAGGGGTGGGACGGTTCGCGCAGCACCTGGTCGGCGGGGCCGCTCTCGACGACGGTGCCGGCGTAGAGCACCACCACCCGGTCGCAGACCGCGGCGATGGAGGCCAGGTCGTGCGAGATGAGCAGTACGCCGCGCCGGTCGGCGTCGGCGGCCAGCCGGAACTGGCGCAGGATCTCCCGGGTCAGGGTCACGTCGAGGCCGGTGGTCGGCTCGTCGGCGATCAGCAGGCCGGGCGCGCAGCCGGTGGCCAGGCTGATCATCACCCGCTGGGCCATGCCGCCGGACAGCTCGTGCGGGTACGCGTCGAGCCGCCGGGCCGGGTTGCGGATCCCGACCTGCTCGAAGAGTTCGCGGGCGGCCTCCCGGGCCCGTTTGGGGTCCATCGCCTGGTGGGTGGTGAGCCGGTCGGTGAGCTGCCGGCCGACGGTGCGGGTGGCGATGAGCGCGCCCCGCGGGTTCTGGAAGCACAGCGCCGCGCCGTGGCCGCGGTGGGTACGCAGCGCCGCGTCGTCCATCCGCAGCACGTCGGCGCCGTCGAAGTGGACCGCGCCGGTGGCGTCCGCGCCGCCGGGCAGCAGGCCGACGATGGAGCGGGCGACCATGCTCTTGCCGCCGCCGCTCTCGCCGACCAGGCCGACGACCTCGCCGGCGTCGACGCGCAGGTTGACGTTGCTGAGTGCGGCGACCTCGCGGCCGCGCCGGCGGATCACCACCGACAGGTTCTCGATCGAGAGCATGGCTACCTCCGCTTCGCGTCGGCGCGTTCCTGCAGCCCCTCGCCGAGGAGGCTGAAGCCGAGCACGCAGATGAGCAGGAAGAGTCCGGGCGGCACCGAGGTCCACCAGCGTCCGGCGACGACGTCGGGGTTGCCGAGGCTGATCATGGCGCCCCACTCGGCGGTGGGGATGCTGACGCCGAGGCCGAGGAAGGACAGGCCGGCCAGGGTCAGCATGGCCCAGCCGCAGTTCAGCGGTGCGATGACGCGTACCGGGGTGAGGCTGTTGGGCAGGACGTGCCGCCACAGCACGCCGAACGTCGACGAGCCGGAGGTCACCGAGGCGTCGATGAACGGCAGCTCGCGTACGGAGCGGGCCTCGGCGCGGACCAGGCGGGCGTACGCGGGCGCGTTCACCAGGGCGATGGTGATGATCAGGTTCACCGTGCCGTTGCCGAGCAGGGCGGCCACGGCCAGGGCCAGGATGAAGGTCGGGAACGCCTGGAAGATGTCGACCAGCCGCATCAGCACGTCGTCGACCCAGCCGCCGAGATAGCCGGCGACCAGGCCGACGATCGTGCCGACCACGACCGCGAGGGCGACGGCCGCCACCGCGATGCCGAGGTCGAGGCGGCCGGCGTAGAGCAGCCGGCTCCAGATGTCCATGCCGTTGCTGTCGGTGCCGAGCAGGTGGCTGCCGCCCGGCGCGGCGAGGTTGGCGGCCGGGTCGATCTCCTCCGGGCCCCAGTTGGCGAGCAGCGGGGCGAAGATCGCGGCGAGCGTGACCACGGTCAGGATGGTCGCGCCGACCACGATCAGCACGTTGGCGAACCGGCCGCCGCGGACCCCGCGGCCCTTGACCGGGGCCGCGGTGTCCGCGGATTCGCCGGGACCGCCGGCGGCGCGCAGATCAACCATCAGATCTTCACTCTCGGGTCGAGGATCGCGTGCACCACGTCGGCGATGAGGAACACCAGCACGTAGGCCAGGGCGATGATCACCACGGACGCCTGGACGACCGGGTAGTCGCGGTAGAGCAGGCCGCGCAGCGCCCACTGGCCGAAGCCCTGCCAGGAGTAGACGTATTCGACGAGCACGGTCGAGCCGATCGCGGTGCCGAAGACCAGGGCGGCCAGCGACGGCACCCGGACCATCGTCGCCCGGGTCAGGTAGCCGCGCAGCAGCGTACGGGGACGCAGCCCGTGGGCGCCGGCGGCGACGTACGCCTCGGAGTGCAGCACCTCCAGCGCCGACGCCCGTACGCTGCGCAGCAGCGGCGCGACGATGACGATGGCCAGCGTGGCGACCGGCAGGGCCAGGTGCGCCGCCGCCGAGCCGAACGCCGGCCAGTTCGCCGTCAGCACCGCGTCGACCAGGTCGGCGCCGGTGATCGGGGTCAGGTTGGTGTCCGGGTCGACCCGGCCGCTGGGGGCCGGGAACCAGCCGAGCACGCTGTAGCCGACCAGGATCAGCACCAGGCCGAGCCAGAACTCCGGCATCGAGTTGCCGATCAGGGCGAAGATCCGGATGCTGTGGTCGCCGACCCGGTCGGCGCGGCGGGCCGACCAGATCCCGAGCACGACGGCGACGACCAGCGCCAGCGACACCGAGAAGACGACGAGTTCGAGCGTCGGCCCGATCCGCACCGCGACCTCGGCGGTGACCGACCCGCCGCTCTGGATCGAGGTGCCGAAGTCACCGGTCACCAGCCCGCCGAGGTAGTCCAGGAACTGCTTCCACATCGGCTGGTCGAGCCCGAACCGTTCCCGGGCCGCCGCGGCGTCCTCCTCGGTGGCGTTCGGGCCGAGGATGGTCCGGATCGGGTCGCCGGGCAGCACCCGTACCAGGAGGAAGGTCAGGACGACCACCCCGAGCAGCACCGGGATGAGCTGGAGCAGCCGCCTGCCGACGAAACGAAGGATCCGCATGGGTACCGGGATCAGGCCGAGGTGCTGAGGTAGCGCAGGCGGGCGAGGCCGTCCATCGGCTGGACCCAGCCGGCCACCTCCTCACGTACCGGCAGGTTGAAGTTGGGCTGGCAGACGATCACCCACGGCACGTCGGCGGCGAGGATCTGCTGGACCCGGGTCCACAGCGCCCGGCGACCGTTCTCGTCGACGGTGGTGTGCGACTGCTCGTAGATCTGCTCGATCTCCGGGTTGGTGTAGTTGGAGTAGTTGAGGTTGGCGCCGGAGACGAAGCTGGTGGCCAGCATGTACTCGACGTCGTTGACCCAGAGCTGGCCCGAGGTGATCTGCAGCGGGATGTTCTTCTGCTGCCGCCGCTCGGCGAGCGTGGCCGGGTCGAGCGGGGTGAGCTTCAGTTCGATGCCGGCCTTGCGTGCCTCGGACTGCACCAGTACGGCGAGCTGCTGCTGGGTGTCGTTGTCGGTCTGGAAGACCAGCTCCGAGCTGATCGAGGCCTGGCCGGCGGCGGCCAGCGCGGCCTTGGCCGCCTCGATGTCGTACTTGTAGGGGTAGCCGCTCGGGTCGTAGCCGGGCATGTCCAGCGGCACCAGGCTGCTGGTCGGCCGGGCGTCGCCGCCGTAGACGTTGGCGATGATCTGCTCGTACGGCACCGCCTGGGCCAGCGCCTTGCGGACGTTGACGTCGTTGAACGGCGCGGTGGTGACCGACATCTGGATCGCGACCTGCTCGTTGCTGGGCGCGGAGAGGACCTTGATGCCGTCGGCGTTCTTCAGGTCGGCGATGTCGCGGCGGCTGATGCCGAGCGCGATGTCGACGTCGCCGTTCTGGAGCTGCAGCCGCTGGTTGGCGGCGGCCGGGACGACCGAGATCCGGATGGTGCCGGTCTGCGCCGGCTCCGGGCCCGGGTAGCCCTTGTTGGCCTCCAGCACGATCTCCTGGCCCTGGGTGGCCTTGGTGACGTTGAAGTAGCCGCCGGTCGGGGCGTTCTTGGCGAACCACTCCTGGGCCCACGGGTCGGCGTCGGTGGCGTGCTTCTTGGCCTCGACCGAGTCGAAGACGTACAGCGAGATCGCCTGGATCTGCGGGGTGAGCGCGCTCGGGAACGCCTGGGCGAACTCTACGGTGTAGTCGTCGACGACCCGGACCTGGTCGGGCTCGGTGAGACCGATGGTCCGGTATACGCCGGCGACGTTGGCCTTGGCGGCGAACGCCCGGTCCTTGGACCACTTGACGTCGGCGGCGGTCATCTCGTTGCCGCTGGCGAACTTGACGCCCTTGCGCAGCTTCAGGGTCCAGGTCTTCTGGTCGGCGCTGGGCTCGAACGACTCGGCGAAGGTCGGCATCACGTTGGTGGTGTCGAGGATCTTCGAGCCGCTGACCTCGGTCACGCCGTAGTCGACCAGGTAGGGGTAGATGTTCTTGTAGAGCATGAGCGCGGTCGGGTCGAACCCGACGAAATCCTGGTCCCAGCTGCTGAGGTAGCTGGAGACCGCGATCCGCAGGGTGGACGCGGCCGGGTCGGCGGACCGGCCGGACGAGCCGGACTGGGAGCCTGCGGCGCAGGCGCCGGTGGTCAGCAGGAGGGCGACGCTACCCCCGAGCTGCAGCACCGACCGACGGGAGAGTGCGGGCGATCCGGGTCCGAACGGACGCGCTGATCCGGCCATGGGAAGTCCTCCAAGAACCACGACGAGGCGGACCGCGGACGACGCGCCCACCTGCTGGTGTTCTATCAGGCTGCAAGAATGTGAACAAGGGTGAAACCACTGTTCACCCCGAGAATCGTCCCCCTGGCCAGGAACAGAGCTAAACAGGGGATGGTCAGATGCGCAGGTTGTTCACCAGATTTCACACGCGAGATACAAGAGGCTGTTCACAGCGACGCGACCACGCCCCGCGACCGGGCGGCAGGCGGCGGTCAGTCCGACCGGCGGGTGGCCGGTCAGACCGGCGGGCCGGCGTGCCGGAACACCCGGGGCGCCCACAGCGGCTCCCCCTCGGCGTCGGCGATCTCGGCGAACAGGCCGGCCAGCGACGCGGTCCAGCGCGCCTGCACGGCGGAGCCGGCGGTGACCGTACGTGCCCGGTCGAACCCGTCCCGGGTACGCAGCACGCAGATCACCAGGGTGTCGCGGCGGAAGATGGAGTAGTCGTACATGCCGGCCTCGTCGAGCAGCCGCGACAGCTCCGGCCAGATCTCGGCGTGCCGGCGGTCGTACTCGGGGCCGGCGCCGTCGCGCAGCCGGTAGAGGTAGCAGAACTGCTCGCCCGGGGCCGGGTCCGATTGTCCGACGCCGGGACGCGCCGGGCCGGCCCCGGAGGAGTCCTCCGGGGCCGGCCGTGAAGGCTCGCTGGTCACGGGTTCACTTGCCGGAGCCGGCGAGCGCCCCGGAGACGAGCTGCCGCTGGAACACCAGGTAGATGATCAGCACCGGCAGCAGCGCGACGATGAGGCCGGCGCTGACCAGCGGCACCGACACGTCGTACTGGCCGGTGAGCAGCGAGACCCCGACCATCAGGGTCTTCCGGTCCGACCCGCCCATGATCACCAGGGGCAGCAGCAGGTCGTTCCACATCCAGACGAAGTTGAAGATGCCGAGCGCCGACAGCGCGGGTGCCGCGATCGGGGTCAGCAGCCGGAACAGGATCGTGAAGTGGCCGGCCCCGTCGACCCGGGCCGCCTCGATCAGCTCGTCGGGCACCTGCTGGAAGTAGCCGGCGAGCTGGTACGTCCCCAGCGGCAGGCCGAACGCGGCGAACGCCAGGATCAGCCCCTGGTACTGGCCGGACATCCCGAGGTCGAGCACGGTCTGGTAGAGCGGGTAGATGATCGCCTGGCTCGGGATGGTCAGCGTGACGATGATCAGCAGGAAGACCAGCTTGCCGCCCCGGAACCGCAGCTTGGTGACCGCGTACGCGGCCAGCAGGGCGGCGAGCACCGACAGCACCAGCCCGCCCAGCGTCGCGATCAGCGAGTTGAGCAGCAGCCGGGGCATGTTCATCCGGTTGAACGCCTCGACGTAGTTGCCGAGGGTGATCGACGTCGGCAGGCCGAGCGGGTCCTGCGCGAATCCGCCCTGGGTCTTCAGCGAGCTGACGATGGTGAACAGCAGCGGATAGATCGCCGCGACCGCCACCACGACGAGCACGAAGGTGAGCAGGTAGCGGCCGGCCCGCGCCGCGGAACGCCCGGTCATGGTCCGACCTCGCTCCGCTCGGCCGGCCATGACCCTGACCCGCGCCGACTGATTCCCTCGCTGCGCTCGGTCATGCCTTCCTCGTTCCTTCCTTGAACATGTGCCGCACGCTGAACACCGAGATCAGGGCGACGAAGACGAACAGCGCCACGCCGATCGCCGAGCCGTAGCCGCGGTCGAGGAACTGGAACGTGGTCAGGAAGACCAGGTACTCCGGCAGCATGGTGGCGTCGCCGGGCCCGCCCTGGGTCAGCGCGTAGATCAGCGGGAACAGCCAGATCAGGACGCCGGACGCGCAGAGCACGGTCCAGTACGCCACGGTCGGGCGCAGCATCGGCACGACCACCGACACCAGCCGCCGCCAGAAGCCGGCCCCGTCGAGGTACGCGGCCTCCAGCACCTCGCCGGGGATGGTGGCCAGCCCGGCCAGGTAGGTCATCACGCCGAGCCCGAAGAAGCTCCACAGGGCGACCGCCACCAGCGAGAACAGGGCGCTGTAGCGGCCGTTGAGCCACTCGGTGGCCAGCGGGTCGAGCCCGACCGCGCGCAGCCCGGCGTTGAGCGGCCCCTCCGGGGCCAGGATCTGCCGGAACATGATGCCGACGACGATCGGCGCGATCGTGTACGGGATGAAGTAGACCGCCCGGAACAGCTTCCAGCCCGGGGTGCGCTGGTGGATCAGCAGGGCCAGCACCAGCGGCAGCACCACCCACACCGGCAGGGTCGCCACCACCATCAGCGCGTTGCGGAAGCTGGTGAGGACCATCGGGTCGTCGAGCATCCGGGTGTAGTTGTCGGCACCGGCGAACGAGGTGCCGTCGAAGCCGCTGGACGTCTCCAGGCTGGTCGCCACGCCCCGGCCGAGCGGCACGAACTTGAACGTGACGGCGAGCGCCACCGCCGGGAAGACCAGGGCGGCGGCGAACCACCACTGGCGTACCCGGGCGGTCCGGATCGCGGCCCGGCCGGACGGGCCGGGCGTCGCGGTGGTCGGGTCGGTCTTCGCCACCGGTGCGGTGGAGATCGACATTCTCTTCCCTCCGATCGGCGCCGGGCCGGGCGGCGGGACCGCCCCGCCCGGCGGGATCACCTGCCCTGCCGCTTGGTCGGGCTGCGTTCGAGGGCCTGCTGCATCTGCTCGGCCCACTTGTCGACGGTCAACTGGCCGAGGGTGACCTGCTGCCAGCCGCGGGCCAGCGCGTCGGTCTCCGGGCCGGAGAGCATCACGCCGGCGTGCAGCGTGGGCTGGGCGACGAACTCCTGGATCTTCAGGAAGGACGGCGAGGTCGGCAGCAGCGCCTTGTCGACGGTGTTGTTGAGCGGCTGGCCCTTGCCGTAGCGGACCCACAGCTCGCCGTTCTCCTTGCCGGCGAGCCAGCTGATGAACTCCAGGCCGGCCTGCTTCTTCTCGCTCCACTTGGTGACGCCGTAGACGGCGCCCTCGATGCCGGAGAACTTCTGCGCCAGCGGCGCGTCGGGGTTGATCACCGGCCAGCGGGTGACGCCGAGGTTGTCGTCGCCGAGGGCCTTGCCGAACGCCTCCCAGTTGACGGCGTCGGAGATGATCGTGCCGGCGAAGGCGGCGTCGCCGCGCTGGAAGATGTCGGCGCCGTCGGGCAGCATCGTGATCGACGGGGCGTTGCTGTTCGTCCAGCCGCTGGTGGTGATCTCGGCGAGCTTCTCCAGGCTGGCGACCAGCTTCGGGTCGGTCCACGACAGCGTGCCGGCGAGCAGGCCGCGGATGTCGTCCTCGGTCAGGTAGTTGCGGGCGATCTCCGGGAAGTCCCAGTACGCCGGGAACGTGCCGGACAGGCCGAGGGCGAGGCAGGTCTTGCCGGACTTCTTGACCGCGTCGCAGGCGGCGGCGAAGTCGGCCCACGTCGCCGGCGGGTTCTCCGGGTCGAGGCCGGCGGCGGTCAGCACCGACTTGTTGTAGTAGAGGACGTTGCCCTGGTAGGAGAACGGCACCCCGTAGCAGGGCTTGCTGGTGTCGAAGCCCTCGCAGGCGCCGCTGTAGGTGACGAGATCCTTGTTGATCTCGGCGGCCCGCTCGCCGAGCGGCTCGTACGCCCCGCGCCGGTCGAACAGTTCGAGGCCGGCGTTGTTGGCCATCACGTCCGGGCCGGACTGCGAGGTGATGTACGGACCCTGCACCTCGGGGTAGCGGTCGAACGGCACCGCCTCCATGTCCAGCTTGATGTCCGGGTGGCCGGCCTCGAACGCGGTCTTGACCTGGGCCCAGTACTCGGTGCCGCCCGGCTCCCAGGTCAGCACCTTGAGGGTGACCGGACCGTCGGCGGCGTCGTCGCCGCCGCACGCGGTCAGCAGCGTGGCGGCTGCCAGACCGGCGGCGAGCGCGCCCGCTATCTTGCGTCGCAACATCGGTTGAAGCTCCTGTCGAGGGTGGTTCAGGAAGTGATCCGGCGGGTCTCGCCGCCGGCGGTGGCGCTGTCGACCATGGCGGCGGCCACCCGCACCACGTGCAGCCCGTCGGCCAGCGGAACCACCGCCGTCGGGTGCGCGCCGGTGACCCGGGCCAGGAAGTGCCGCAGTTCGGCAGCGAGCGCCCCACCGCCTCCGGACGGGGAGAGCAGCCAGTCGGGCGCCTGCGCCTGCTCGGCCTGGACGAGCAGGGTGGGTTGGGCGAGGTCGACGTGACCGACCCCGCCGGTGCCGTACACCTCGACCAGGTCCGAGGTGTGGTTGGGAGCGTCTTCGGGGAGCAGGTAGCTGTTGCGGATCGACGACACGACGCCATTGGCGTGCCGCAGTTCCGCGAAGACCAGGACCGGTACTTCGGCCCCGGTACGGGTACGGGCGGTGGCCCGCACCTCGACCACGGGCGCGCCGGCGTACCAGAGCGCGAGGTCGACGTCGTGGACGGCGGTGAGCAGGGCGGGGTGTTCGCCCGGGAAGAGCCGGCTCAGGGTGCGGGGCCGGTCGCGGCGCGACGAGACCGCGAGGACGTCGCCGAGCTGCCCGGCGCGTACGGCGTCGTGCAGCGCCCGGTGCGGGGCGCTGAAGCGCAGGATGTGGCCGGGCTGGCAGAGGACGCCGGTCGACTCGGCGACGGCGACGATCGCCTCGGCGTCGGCGACGGTGGTGGCCAGCGGCTTCTCGACCAGCACCGGTACGCCGGCGGTCAGCAGCGCGGTCGCGACGGCCCGGTGGGTCGGGCCGGGGGTGCAGACCGAGGCGGCGGCGACGGGACCGGCGGCGAGCAGTTCGTCGACGGTGGCGTGGGTGTGCGGTACGCCGTACTCGGCGGCGAGCCGTTCCCGGGCGGCGCGGTCCGGGTCGACCAGGGCGGCGACCGGCACGTCCAGCGAGCGGTAGGCCGCCACGTGCCGGGCGCCGAAGGCGCCGGCGCCGACGACCGCGACCGGGTTCACGCGCCCACCGCCGGGAGCGGGCCGGTGGCACCGGCGTCGGCGGCACCGCCGCTCCGGCCGTCTCCTGCCGGCGTGCCGGCCTGCGGGGCGGCGGCGCTCAGGGCGCCGGCGAGCACGGCGCGGGTGAGCCGGTCCAGGGCGGTGACCCCGGTGTGGAGGCACCGTTCGTCGACGTCGAACTCGGCGGAGTGCAGCGGGGCGCCGCCGGCCGCGCCGCGTACCCCGAGCTTGACGTAGAGGCTCGGGCCGAGCGCGCCGAGCAGCGCGAAGTCGTCGGTGGTCAGTGGCGGTTCGGCGAGGTCGGCGACCTCGACGTGGCCGGGCAGTTCGCGGTGGGCCAGCGCCACCAGTTCGGGGGCGTTGCGGATCGCCGGCATCTCGTTGGCCCAGGTGAACTCGATGCCGAGGTCGAAGGCGGCGGCCTGCTGGCGGGCCACCCGCTCGACGACCTCCTTGAGCCGGGCCCGGACGGCCGGGTCGTGGGTACGCAGCGTCCCGGTCGCCTCGGCCCGGTCGGCGACCAGGCTCTGGGTCCGGCCGCCGGCGATCGTGCCGACGTTGAAGGCGACCAGGTCGTGCGGGTCGCGGGACCGGGCGACGGCGGCGTGCAGGCTGCTGACCAGGGTGGTCAGGCCGAGGATGGCGTCGCGTCCGCGGGCCGGGGTGGCGGCGTGCGCCGGCCGGCCGCGCAGCAGCACCCGGAAGGCGTCCTTGGCGGCCATCGCCGTCTCGCGGTCGACGCCGATCGTGCCGGCCGGCAGTTCCGGCCAGCAGTGCAGTCCGAGTACGGCGTCGAACCGGGGGCGGCCGAACGGCTCCTCCGCCAGCACCAGGGCGGCGCCGGACTCCTCGCCGAACGGGATCTCCTCGGCCGGCTGGAACAGCACGGTCAGCGAGCCGCGCGGCGGCGGGTCGGCGGCGAAGCGGCGGGCGACGCCGACCGCCACGGTCATGTGCACGTCGTGTCCGCAGGCGTGGCAGACGCCGGGGTGGACCGAGGCGTACGGGACGTCCTTGGTGTCCTGGACGGGATAGGCATCCATATCGGCCCGAAGCAAGACTGCCGGCCCCGGAGCGATGCCCGGAAGGTGCACGACGAGACCCGTACGCGCCACCTCGGTCCGGATCTCGCCCAGACCGACCATCCGGTCGGCCAGCACCTTGGCCGTCCCGTGCTCGGTAAACCGCAGCTCGGGGTACTGGTGCAGATGCCGGCGCAGCTCGACAAGCCGGTCAATCCCGTCGCCAACCAACTCCACGTGTCGCGCCCCTCGCTCTCGCCGGTAATCCGGCCCTAATTAAGACAGAACTTAGGTGAGTGGGTGTGTGGCGTCAATAACCAGTTCAGGATTCGGCTAGGGTTGCCGGCCATGACCGCCAGCGACGCGCACATCCACCTCTTCGCCGGGGGCTATCCCGGCCGTTACGGACACTCCCCCGCCGGGGGCGACGAACTCGCCGCGTACCTGCGGCTGCGGGAGGCCCACGACATCGACCGGGCGCTCGTGGTCGGCTACGAGGGCGGGCCACGGTTCGTCGGCAACAACGACCACCTCGCCGCGCTGGCCGCCCGGCAGCCGTGGATCGCGCCGGTCGCCTACGTACCACCCACCGGACCGTCCACTGTCGACGAGCTACGGGTCCGGCTCGGGCAGGGCTTCGTGGGGCTGTCGGCATACCTGCCCGGCCCCGCCGAGGCGGCCGCCCTCGCCGGCTGGCCCGCCGGAACCGCCGCCACGCTCAACGCCGCCGCGGCGGTGGTCAGCCTCAACGCCACCCCCGCCGCGACCGCCGGCCTCGCCGACGCCGTCGCCCGGCTCGACGGCTGCACCGTGCTGTTCAGCCACCTCGGCCTGCCCGGCCCGCATCCCGAACCGCCGTCCGTCGACCGGGCCGCCGAAGTCCTCGCCCCGCTGCGCGCGCTGGCCGGCCTCCCGCACGTCGGGGTCAAGATCTCCGGCCTGTACGCGGTCAGCGACCCGTCGCACGCCTGGCCACACGCCGCGGCGGCGCCGTTCGTCCGGGTACTGCTCGACTCGTTCGGCCCCGGGCGGCTCTACTGGGGGTCCGACTTCGCGCCCAGCCTCGACGCGGTGTCGTTCCCGCAGACCCTCGACCTGCCCACCCTGGCCGCCCTCTCCCCCGCCGAGCGCGACGCCGTGTACGGCGGCAACCTGGTACGCGCCCTGGACCGGGTGGTCCTGCCCGCCGCGGGCGGCTGATCCTCAGGCCCGCACCAGCGCCCCGGCGGCCTCGCGGGCCAGCTCGAACTCCTCGCGCGGCCGCACCACCAGCACCGGCACCGCCGCCCCGGGCGCGCTGACCGGCCCGTCGTCGTCGCGGTTCCCGCCGGTCGGCGGCACCACGCCGAGCAGCCGCAGGCCGGCACAGACGTCGTGGCGCACCTCCGGCTGGTCCCAGCCGATCTCGCCGGTGAAGACCACCGCGTCGATCCGGTCCAGGCTGGTCGCCGCGGCCGCCATCTCCCGGCGTACCCGGTGGTCGAAGGTCTCCATGGCCAGCGCGGCGGCCGGGTCGCCGGGCGCCGCCGCGACCAGGTCGCGGGTGTCGCCGGACCGGCCGCCGGACAGGCCGAGCAGCCCGGACCGGTGGTACAGGCCGTCGAACACCTCGTCGTACGTCAGCCGCCCGTCGAGCAGCCACAACAGCATGCCGGGGTCGACGGCGCCGCTGCGCTTGCTCATCGGCACCCCGTCGAGCGGGGTGAAGCCCATCGACGTGTCGACGCTGCGCCCGCCGCGTACGGCACACACCGACGCCCCGCCGCCCAGGTGCGCCAGGAGCAGGTGCAGGTCGGCGACCGGCCGGCCGAGCAGCTCGCCGGCCCGGCGGGTCGCGTACGCGTACGACAGGCCGTGGAAGCCGTACCGGCGCAACCCGAACCGCTCCCGCCAGCGGGCCGGCACCGGGTACGTCCGCGCCGGCTCCGGCAGCCCGGCGTGGAACGCCGAGTCCGGGCAGACCAGGTGCGGCACGTCCGGCAGCAGCCGCCGCAACTGGTCGAGCAGGGCCAGCGCCGGCGGCAGGTGCAGCGGGGCGAGCGCGGCCACGTCGTCCAGCGCACGGCGCAGCCCGTCGTCGACGACGGTGGGCCGGAAGACGAGTTCCCCGCCGTGCACGAGCCGGTGCGCGACCATGTCCGGGGCGGACCGGCCGGCGACGAAGTCCCGCACCGCCGCCTCGGCGTCGGCCGGCGGCGTGGACCGGTCCAGCCGGGCCCCGGCACCGTCGCCGGCGATGCCGCCGGCGCCGCCGGTGCCGGCGGTGACGTCGACGTATGCCAGGTGCAGGCTGGACGATCCGGCGTTCACGGTGAGCACGATGGTCATTGACCGCTCGTACCCGGTCGGCCCCGGCCCATGCCCGGCCGTCCGCTGCCCGGGGCGGACGCCGGCGAGCGGCCGGGTTTGGTGCGGGATGGCACGGGAAGTCGACCGTTCCGCGGACGGAGGGAGCGGATCGTGCAGATCAGCGTCATCGGCACCGGCCACATCGGCGGCACCCTGGCCCGGCATTTCGCGTCGGCCGAACACCACGTCGCGGTCGCCCACTCCGGCGACCCGGCCGGCCTCGACCCGCTCCTCGCCGACCTGCGCGGGTGCGGCGAGGCGGTCAGCCCGGCCGAGGCGGCCCGGATCGGCGAGGTCGTCGTCGTCTCGGTGCCGTTCCGCGCGTACGCCGACCTGCCGACCGGCGGGCTGGCCGGCAAGACGGTCATCGACACCACGAACTACATGCCGGACCGCGACGGCCACATCCCGGAACTGGACGAGGACCGCACCACCTCCAGCGAGATGGTGCAGGCACACCTACGGGACGCGCACGTGGTCAAGGCGTTCAACACGATGCGCTGGGACCATCTACGCGACTACCACCACGAGGCCGGGGCGCAGGTGCGTTACGGGATCCCGTTGGCCGGCGACGACGTCCAGGCCAAACGCTGCGTACAGCAGCTGATCGAGGAGATCGGCTTCGCGCCGGTCGACTCCGGCGACCTGGCCACCGGCGGCCGCAAGCAGCAACCCGGCTCCCCGGCCTTCCTCGCCGACCAGACGGCGGATCAACTCCAGGCCACCCTCTCCGCCCCCTGACCCGCCCCAGGGCCCCACCCGCCACCGTCGGAGCTAGACCAGCGGCCGGTGGTACCGATCGCCTGCGACGAGGACCTTCTCCGGCCGGGTCGGATGGACCCGGACCGGCAGCACCAGGCCCGGCTGGACGCGGTCGATGACGGAAAGACCGTACGCCTTTCGGGTGGTCGCCTGATACGGGCTGCGCCCGGGCACCACCACCGTGAGGGTGAGCTTCAGATACCGGGCTTCGGTTTCACCGCGCATGGTCTTCGAAACCGCGGTGACCGTGCCCACACCCGCGATTCCGTGCCGCAGAATGAAGGTCCGGCCGCGCTCGAACCGGCCGGCGACCGAGATGAGCACGATGCCCAGCAGACCGACGCCGACCCCGATGGGGCCGATCACCCACTCTTCGTCCGCGCGATCGTAGAAGAGGAACGCGAGGCCGCCGACAGCCATCGACATGACGCACCAGAAGTATCCGGCGGCACGACCGAGCAGACCCATGCCCGTAAATTGAACTGCCGGATCACCATGGTCGCCAGCGCCCGGTAGCCAACCCGACACAAGGCACGGCCCGGACCGTCCGGCTACCTACACTCCCCGCCATGCTCTATCTGGAGATTGCCGGGGTGACCGCGAGGCGGCGCCTGCAGGTTGTCCGCGCCGACGGCGCCGGCTCCTACACGTTCTACAGCGGAGTACTGAGTCTCATCGCGAACCCTTCCTTCCGGGGCGCCGTCCGACCGGACGACCGTCAGCCGATATCGTTCTTCGTGCCGGACAGCGCCACGTTTCCGACCGATCCGGAAAGCATCGAACTCGAAATGAGCCTCCGGCGGATCCGAACCACTGGCAATCCCAACCTCGTGACCTTCGGCCCGTACGAGGAACGGGCATTCATCGCACCGGATCCGCGCGGCGGCGAGCATCGGTGGCTGCAAATTTCCCTACAGGTCCCGATCTCCTCGGTCGCGGCGGTGGACCTCAACTACCGGGTAACGGTCTAGGGCCACCGCGAATCCGGCCGGGCCTGCGCGACTCCCGGTCGGCGAGATCGGTCGTACAGTCGGGGTCGTGACCGAACCACGCGAGCCGGAACGCACCGTCCTCACCGGGGCCACGACGGTGGCCGCACAACCCACCGGCCCGGCGGACACCGCCGAGCCGACCAGCGTGCTGCTGCCCGGGCACGACGTGCCGCTGGGCCGCTACACGACGGTGCGCCGCCTGCTTCCGCAGCGGCAGCGGCGGATGATCGGCGCCTGGTGCTTCGTCGACCACTTCGGGCCGGACGACGTCGCCGGCCGGCCGGGGATGCAGGTGCCACCGCATCCGCACACCGGGCTGCAGACGGTGAGCTGGCTCGTCGAGGGCGAGATCCTGCACCGGGACAGCCTCGGCAGCCTCCAGACGATCCTGCCGGGGCAACTGAACCTGATGACGGCCGGTCACGGCATCGCCCACTCCGAGGAGTCGCCGGCCGCCCATCCGCCGTCGATGCACGGCCTGCAACTGTGGGTGGCGCTGCCGGACAGCGCCCGGCACGGCGCGGCCGACTTCGCCCACCACCCGTCGGTACCGGGGTGGCGGGAGGACGGCACGGAGGTGTCGGTGGTGGTGGGGACGCTGGCCGGGGTGACGTCGCCTGCGGTGACGTACACGCCGCTGGTCGGCGCGCAGATCACCTTCGACGCCGGGTCAGGCGGCCGGGTCGGCCTGCCGTTGGAGCCGGATTTCGAGTACGCGGCCGTGGTGATGTCCGGCACCGCGCGCGTCGCCGGCGCCGAGTTGACGCCCGGTGACCTGCTTCACCTGGGCCGGGGTCGCCGCGACCTGACCGTGACCGCCGACGCGCCGGGCGCCGACGGCCCGACGCGGCTGTTCCTGCTCGGCGGCGAGCCGTTCGACGAGCCGCTGGTCATGTGGTGGAACTTCGTCGGGCGGTCGCACGAGGAGATCGTGGCGGCCCGCGACGACTGGGCCGCCGGGCGGCGCTTCGGCACCGTCCACGGATACGCCGGCGACCCGCTGCCCGCGCCGGAGATGCCGACCACCCGACTCAAGGCCCGTGACCGGGACGGGCGCACACCGGGGGCCTGAGTCCCTCGGGTGGGTGACCTTCGGCCCTGCCGGGTGACCGCCCGCCGCGCGGACGATCGCTGAGGATCGCCGGCAGGTGGCCGGTCGCGCGACGAGGGGTTTCGAAGGCATGGACGCGTTGGACGTGGCCCGCTGGCAGTTCGGGGTCACCACGGTCTACCACTTCCTGTTCGTGCCGCTGACCATCGGACTCGGTCCGCTGGTCGCGGTGCTCCAGACGATGTGGCTGCGCACCGGCGACGAGAAGTACCTACGGTTGACGAAGTTCTACGGCAAGCTCTTCCTGATCAACTTCGCGATGGGGATCGTCACCGGCATCGTGCAGGAGTTCCAGTTCGGGATGAACTGGAGCGACTACTCCCGCTTCGTCGGCGACATCTTCGGCGCCCCCCTCGCCATCGAGGCCCTGCTCGCGTTCTTCCTCGAATCCACCTTCCTCGGCCTGTGGATCTTCGGCTGGGACCGGCTGCCGAAACGCGTACACCTGGCCACCATCTGGGCGGCGGCGATCGGGAGTGTGCTGAGCGCGTACTTCATCCTGGCCGCGAACTCGTTCATGCAGAACCCGGTCGGCTACCGGATCGACCCGGAGAGCGGCCGGGCCGAACTCACCGACTTCGTGGCGGTGCTGACCAACAAGGTCGCGCTGATCACCTTCCCGCACACGATCGCCGGGGCGTTCCTGGTCGCCGGGTCGCTGATCGTCAGCGTGTCGCTGTGGCACGTGATGCGCCGGGGCGTGACCGACGAGACGCCGGCGCACCGGTTCGCGACGAAATTCGGCGCGGTCGTCACCCTGGTCGCCACCGTGGCCGTACTGGTCACCGGCGACATCCAGAGCAAGATCATGACGCAGGTGCAGCCGATGAAGATGGCCGCCGCCGAAGGGCTGTACGACACCGAGTCGCCGGCCGCCTTCTCGGTACTGACCGTCGGCAGCCTGGACGGCGGGCGCGAGGTGTTCGCGCTGAAGATCCCGTACCTGCTCTCCTGGCTGTCGACCGGTGACGTGAACGGCGAGGTGCACGGCATCAACGACCTCCAGGCGCAGTACGCCGCCCAGTACGGGCCCGGCGACTACGCGCCGATGATCCCGGTCGCGTACTGGAGCTTCCGCCTGATGATCGGCTTCGGGCTCGCGGCGGCACTGGTGGCGCTGCTGGTGCTCTGGGCCCAGCGGCGCGGGCGTACGCCGTCGTCGAAGTGGCTGCTGCGGGCCGGCCTGGTCCTGCCGCTGCTGCCGCTGGCCGCCAACGCCTTCGGCTGGATCTTCACCGAGATGGGCCGCCAGCCCTGGATCGTCTTCGGCGAGATGCTGACCCGCGACGGGGTGTCCCGCAGCGTGTCGCTGACCGAGGTGCTGACCTCGTTCACCGCGTTCACCCTGATCTACGCGATCCTCGCCGTCGTCGAGGTCCGGCTGCTGCTGACGTACGCCAAGCGCGGGCTGCCGGCGGTCGCGCCGCCGCCCGACGACGACCACGACGGCGACCGTGACGCCGACGAGGACCGCCCGCTCGCCTTCGCCTACTGACCCCGGAGCATCCCGTGGAACTGTCCACCTTCTGGTTCCTGCTGATCGCCGTCCTGTTCACCGGCTACTTCGTCCTGGAGGGCTTCGACTTCGGCGTCGGCGTACTACTGCGTGTGCTCGGCCGCGACGACCGCGAACGCCGCGTCCTGATCAACACCATCGGCCCGGTCTGGGACGGCAACGAGGTCTGGCTGATCACCGCCGGCGGCGCCATGTTCGCCGCGTTCCCGGAGTGGTACGCGACCCTGTTCTCCGGCTTCTACCTGCCCCTGCTGCTGATCCTGCTCGCGCTGATCGTGCGCGGGGTCGCGTTCGAATACCGGCACGGCCGCGACCACGCCGGCTGGAAGGACCGCTGGGACTGGGCGATCACGATCGGCTCGGTCGTGCCGGCGCTGCTGTGGGGCGTCGCCTTCGCGAACATCTTCCGGGGCGTGCCGCTGACCGCCGACCACGAGTACGCCGGCGGCCTGCTCACCCTGCTCAACCCGTACGGGCTGCTCGGCGGGGCGACGTTCCTCGCGGTCTTCGTCACGCACGGCGCGCTGTTCCTGGCGCTGAAGACCGCCGGCGACATCCGCGAGCGGGCGAACCGGCTGGCCGGCCGGGCCGGCCTGGTGGCGGTGCTGCTCGCCGGCACGTTCCTGGTCTGGTCACTGGTGCTGCGGGCCAACCCGGCCGCCGTCGTGCTCGCGGTGCTCGCCGCCGTCGCCCTGGTCGCCGGCCTGACCGCCAACCGGGTACGCCGGGAGGGCTGGGCCTTCGCCGGTACGGCGACCGCGATCGCGCTGACCGTGGCGACCCTGTTCACCGCCCTGTTCCCGGAGGTGATGCCGTCCACACTGGACCCGGCCGGGACGCTGACCACGGCGAACGCGTCGTCGACGCCGTACACGCTGACGATCATGACCTGGGTGGCGGCGGTCTTCACCCCGATCGTGCTTCTCTACCAGGGCTGGACCTACTGGGTCTTCCGCAAGCGCCTGGACACCACCCACATCCCCACCCACTGACCACCCGAACGCAGGCGGGGCGGTGCCGGCACCCGGCCGCGTTGATCAAGGAGAAGTTACGCGACATATCCGCACGAGACGGGCACGCTTTCTCCTTGATCAGCGCTCACGGAGGACCGGGGCGGGGCGGCAGGGGCGGCGGGTAGGCGCGGGCGCGGGCGGGCGGCGCTGATCGAGGAGAAGTTGCGCGACATATCCGCACGAGACGGGCACGCTTTCTCCTTGATCAGCGCTCGCGGAGGGCCGCACAGACGGGCGGGCCGCACAGACGGGCGGGCCGCGCGTCGATCAAGGAACGGCGTGGGTCAGCGGTAGGTCCACACGCGGAGCCCGTTCCCGGTCCGGCAGGCGAGGTGGGTATCCGACGACTGGCACTGGGAGACCCGGTGCGGCACCGGCCCGAGCACCTGGATCCGCGTCGCCCCCGGTTCGAGGACGGCGAACCAGGCCCGGTCCGGCAGCTGGTCGGGCCGGGTCAGGACGAGCGGTGAACCCTCGGCGCCGGTGACCGGATCCGGCCAGTCCGACAGGTCGACCAGCGGCCGGCCGGAGTACGGATCCACCGTGTGGTCAAGTTCCCCCTCGCGTGGGCCGAGCCGGAGCAGGTGCCCGCCCCGGCTGTCGAGATGGCCGTTGGCGACGACCTCGCCGAGCGGGCGGCCGTTGCCGGCGTCGATCAGCAGGCTCCGGCCCGCCATCGCGACACAGAGCACGGCACCGCAGTCGTAAGCGGCCCCGTGCCGGGGCAGCGCCGCCCGCCAGACGGTTTCCAGCGTGCCGGCGGCGTACGCGGTCGCCTCCGACAATCCGGTCTGCACCAGAACCAGGTCGCCGACGACCCCCAGCCAGCCCATCGACCCGTCCACGGCTCTGGCGCGAGAGTGCCGTACCGCCCCGGTCCGCGCGTCGCGTACCTCCAGGACGCCGTCGCGGGTCAGCACCGCCACCGACGGCGGCTCCCCCGGCAGCAACTCCCCGGCGGTGACCGATCCGGTGGCCCACAGCTCGGCACCGGTGTCCAGGTCGAATGCCCGCACCGACACACCGTCGACCTGCACGCTGACCCGTGGGGCTTCGCCGGGCTCGACGGCGGTCACGTGCACGACCTCGCCGCTGGCACCGGCGACGACCCGGACGGTGGCGTTCACGGCCGGGTCATCGGAAACGAAACTCCAGATCGGCTCGCGGACCAGGCCGACGTTTCCGGCGTCGCCACCGGTGACGTGGTGCGGCACCGACGCCCGGAGCCGACCGCTGGCGGTGTCGAGGACGAAGGTCCGGTCCTCGGTGTGGACCAGCAGACGCTCTCCGGCGATCGACAGCGACGCCTCACCCTCGGGACCGAGGGCACGGGTCTCGACGCCGATCGGGGTGGTCCAGAGATCGGCGCCACGGGTCAGGTCGTACGCGGTGACGGTGCGCCGGAACGACCGGTCCGTCGGCGGGTGGACGACGTAGAGCCGGTCACCGACGAGTAGTTCCTGCTGCCAGATCGAGGTCGGTGGTGCCGCGACCTCGACCAGGGCCGGCCCGGGCTGTGGTGCCGACCCACCGACCGCGAGCACGAGCGCGACGACGAGCGCGGTCACCGCCGTACGCAGGTGTCTGGCCAGCGCCGGGCGGGACGGTGCGGGCTCGGCCGGCGGTTCGTTGGTCCGTACCCCGAGGTCGATCACTACCGGTCCGGCGCTCATCCGCTCCCCCTCCGCCGACGACGTGGGCAGCCTAGAACGCGGGCCGGGCGCGCGGTGCCCCGGCGGTCAGCGGTAGCGCCAGGCGCGTAGTTCGTCGGTGCGGGTCCGGCAGACGATGTGGGTACGCGACGACTGGCAGCCGTACGACCGGTGCGCGACCACGCCGAGCGGGCGGACGGCGGTCGCGCCGGGATCGAGTACGGCGAACCACAGCCGCCGCGGCCCGCCGGCGAACCTGGTCAGCACGGCCGGCGAGTCGTCGAGGGCCACGGCCAGCTTCGGCCACGCCGACAGGCTGACCAGGCGCTCCCCGGTGGCCGGGTCGACGGTGTGGTCCACGAAGCCCTCGCCGAGCGAGGCGAGCGCGATCAGGTGCCCGCCCCGGCTGGTCAGGTGCCCGTCGAGCGCCACCCGGCCGAGCAGCACCCCGGTCATCGGGTCGAGCAACGACGTCTGGACCTCGCTGCGGACACAGATTCGGGTGCCGCAGACCAGGGCCCATTCCTCGTCCGGGCGCACCGGCGTACGCCAGACGGGTTCCAGGGTCTCGGCGTCGTACGCGTTGACGGCCGGCGAGGTGTCGCGGACCAGGACCAGACCGCCGGCACCGACGGCGCTGGTCGCCGGGCGGTCGGGCTCGGCGGGTCGCCGGTGCCGGGTCGCCCCGGTACGCGCGTCGCGCAACTCGATCCCGCCGTCCATCGTCACCACGGCGGCGGTCGGTGTGGCCGCCCCGGCCAGGAGCACCCCGGAGCGTACGAGGTCGGCGGTCCACAGCTCGGCGCCGTCGGCGAGGTCGAAGGCGCGCACGGACATGCCGGCCGGTGGTATCGCGATCACCGTGCCGGTGGCCGGGTCGAGCTGGAAGCGTCGGGGTTCGTCGGGCGGCGGCGCCGACTCGGTCACGGCACCGGTCGCCGGGTCGAACACCCCGACGACGGCCGGTCGCCGGTCGGCGGGAGTCATGGTGGACGACCAGACCGGCCGGCTGCTCAGCCCCACGCCGCCGCCCCTGACGTCGGTGATCGGGTGTGGCACCGACCAGCGGGTACGGCCGGTGGCGTCGTCGACCGCAGTGGTTCCGTCGTTGATGTGGACCAGTAGCTGGCCGTCGACCGGCCGCAGTTGCGCCGCCGGCCGCGGATAGTCGGTGACCCGGACCTCGGGCCCGACCGGGGCCGTCCACAGTACGGTGTCCCGGTCGAGGTCGTACGCGGTCAGGACCAGCCGCACCCCGCCGGCCTCGGGGGCGAGGACGTAGAGGCGGTCACCGACCAGGAACTGCTGGTGCGTACCGGCGGTCGTCAGCACCGCGACCTCGACGAGGGCCGGTTCCGGCAGCGGTCCGGAGCCGGCGGTGGCGAGCACGAGCAACGCGGCGAGCGCCGCCACGGCCGTACGCAGATGTCGGAGCAGCACCGGGCGGGGTGGCTCGGGCTCGGCCGGGAGTTCGTGGTCACGCGTCCCGAGGTCGATCACAGTTCCGCTGCTCATCCCGCCCTCCGCCTTCCCGATCCGCAGCCTAGCCGCGCCGCACCCACCCGCGCCGCCCCTCCGTCCGCCGCCCGGCGCGGGCGTCGATCTAGGAGCAACCGTGCCCGTTCTGACCGCTTTGCCGCACAACAACTCCTTGATCAACGCGAAGAGCCCCGCGATCCACGGAGCAGCGCAGCGGCGGCAAACAGAAATGGGTATTTACTGTTAAGATTGTTTACTTTATGTTGTGATGCATGGCGATCGATAGCCGGTTGGGTGACGCATTCCGGCCGAACGGCTCTCGACACCCTTTGGAAGCCCTCCCGGCGCGTCGGCCACCGCGCCGAGGAGGGTCCGTACCCCCGCGGAGAAGGAGTTCGTCCATGCGAAGACTGATCGCACTACCGATCCTGGTGGTGGGCACCGTGCTCACCTCACTGGCGATCGCCGCGCCGGCCCAGGCGCACGGCTACATCTCCTCGCCACCGAGCCGTCAGGCCCAGTGCGCGCAGGGCATCGTCACCAACTGCGGTGACATCCAGTGGGAGCCGCAGAGCGTCGAGGGCCCGAAGGGCCTGCGCAGCTGCAGCGGCGGCAACGCCCGCTTCTCCGTCCTCGACAACGACAGCAAGGGCTGGCGGGTGACCAACGTCAGCGGCACGACCACGTTCAACTGGGTCATCACCGCCCGGCACGCCACCAGCACCTGGGAGTACTACATCGGCAACACCCGGGTGGCCCAGTTCAACGACGGCGGCCGGCAGCCCGGTCCGACCGTGACGCACCAGGTCAACCTGAGCGGCTTCTCCGGCCGGCAGAAGCTGCTCGCCGTCTGGAACGTCGCCGACACCCCGATGGCGTTCTACGTCTGCGTCGACCTCCAGATCGGTGGTGGCGGCAACCCGCCGCCCACCACGCCGCCGCCGACCAACCCGCCGCCCACGACGGGCCCGACCCCGACCAACCCGCCGCAGACCGGCGGCACCTGGCGGGCCGGCACCGCCTACAGCGTCGGCGACCAGGTGACCTACAACGGCGTCACCTACCGCTGCCGGCAGGCGCACACCGCCATCGCCGGCTGGGAGCCGCCGCACGTGGCCGCCCTCTGGCAGCAGGTCTGACCCCGTGACCGGGTGGGTCCACGGTGGACCCACCCGGTTCGCCGGTCCGGAAGGAGACACCGATGTACGCGCTCGCGCGAGGAACCGCCGCCGTCGCGGCGCTGCTGCTGCTCGCCGGCTGCATGGGCACCGCGGCCCCGGCCGGCCGGCCCGCCGCCGCGCCACCGCCGGCCGCGTCGGCACCGGCGGCAGCCACGCAGGCGCCGAACACCGGGCCGCACAACGCGGCCGACGTCATGTTCCTGCAGATGCTGGTCACCCATCACGAGCAGGGCCTGACGATGGTACGGCTCGCCGTCGAACGGGCGACCCGGAACGAGGTACGCACCCTCGCCGCGGCCATCGAGGTGACGCAGGCCGCCGAGGTGGAGACGATGCGGTCGTGGCTGCGCGGCTGGGGCGAGGCGACGGAGGCGGATCCGGCCGAGCATCTGCACGCCGACCACGGCGGCCTGCCGCTGACCAGCGAGGACCTGATCGGGGCGCTGGACACCGTCTCCGGCGCGGAGTTCGAGAAGCGGTTCCTCAACCTGCTGATCGGTCACCAGCACAACGCGGTCGAGATGGCCCGCAACCAGACCAAGTACGGGACCAACCCGGAGGCCCGCCAGTTGGCCGAGCGGGTCGACCTGTCGCGTACGGCACAGATCCAGCAGATGCTGGCGTACCTGGACTGAACCGTCGCGGGTGCCTTCCCGGTCGGGGAGGCACCCGCGGGCGATCGTGAACCGGGTCAGGCCACGACGGCGGCCGGCGGCGGGGCCGGGAAGCCGTAGCGGGCGGCGAGGTCCGGGTCGTCCGGGTCGATCTGCCGTACGCCCTCGTCGGCGAGCCGCTTGTTGACCTCGTCCAGGTGCTCGCGGACCAGCCGGGCCTCCTCGTCGGTGACCTTGCCGCGGTGCGGCTTGCCGGCGTGTTCGAGGGTGCCGTATTCGATCCGCTCGGTCCGGCGGGTCGTCTTCGCCGGCCGGACCCGCTCGGCGGTCCGCAGCAGTTGCGCCATCGGGGTGTCGGTCGCCAGTTCGTCGAACTCGCTCGCGGTCAGTACGATCCGGCGCGGCTCGCTGCCCTCGGGACCGTCGTGGATCTCGACGACGGCGACGTCGAGGGCCGCGTCGTCGATGCTCTCGATCTCGACCGGTCGGGCGTCCAACCGCACGGGTCCGGCGACCAGGTCGGGATGCTCCAGGACGACGAGTGACACCACCCGGTCGCCGGGCTGGATGACCTCGCCACTGAAGTCGGAGACATGAACCGTCTTCTTACCCATGCGAAAGAACTTCTCCTGTCGAACGCTGCGGTCAAGACCGGAGACGAAGCTACCCGACAGGTGTGCGAACGCGTCGGCAGGTCCGGCCGGATCGGTGTGTCGCACCGGCATCCCGCGATCTTGCGCTTGTCGCCCGACAAATCCGACGAAGGGAGGAGATATCTGCAAGATCACGGGGCGGTGACGCGGCGTCGGGCGGGCGCCGAAACTTTGTCATGGAAAAGTCTTGCCAACGCCAGGGGCGATGATGAAGATTTCCTCCCATGCGGACGAATCGAGAATCATCGTTCCGACTCGCGGCCGCCGTACTGGCCGCCGTCATGCTCCCGACCGTGCTCGGCCCGGCGGCGCCGGCCGGCGCGGGCCAGGGCGCCACCGCCGCGGGGACCGTCGTCACGGCCGCCTGCACCACCGACCCCGCCACCCCCAAGCGGCAGTTCCGCGCGATGTGGATCTCCAGCGTCGCCAACATCGACTGGCCCAGCCGCACCGGGCTGTCGGTCGCCGCCCAGCAGGCCGAGTTCCGGTCCTGGCTCGACCTGGCCCAGCAGCGGAAGATGAACGCCGTCGTCGTGCAGGTCCGGCCGACCGCCGACGCCTTCTGGCCGTCGACCCTCGAACCCTGGTCGCAATACCTGACCGGCACCCAGGGCGGCAACCCCGGCTACGACCCGCTGGCCTTCATGGTCGCCGAGGCGCACGCCCGCAACATCGAGTTCCACGCCTGGTTCAACCCGTACCGGGTCGCCACCCACGCCGACCCGTCCCGGCTGGTCGCCAGCCACCCGGCCCGCCGCAACCCGAGCTGGGTCTTCCCCTACAACGGCCAGCTCTACTACAACCCCGGCATCCCCGCCGTCCGCGCGTTCGTCCAGGACGCCATGATGGACGCCGTCAACCGGTACGACATCGACGCGGTGCACTGGGACGACTACTTCTACCCGTACCCGTCGGGCAGCACCCAGATCCCCGACCAGGCCACCTACGCCCAGCACGGGTCCGGCTTCGCCAACATCGGCGACTGGCGGCGCAACAACGTCGACCGGCTGGTGCAGGAGATGAGCCAGAAGATCCGGGCCGCCAAGCCGTGGGTCAAGTTCGGCATCAGCCCGTTCGGCATCTGGCGCAACGCCTCGACCGACCCGCTCGGCTCCCCCACCTCCGGCCTCCAGTCGTACGACGCCATCTACGCCGACACCCGGCGCTGGGTGAAGCAGAACTGGATCGACTACGTCGCGCCGCAGGTCTACTGGCACATCGGGTTCGCCACCGCCGACTACGCCAGACTCGTGCCCTGGTGGTCGAACGTCGTCGCCGGCACCAACGTGCAACTGGTCATCGGGCAGGCCACCTACCGGGTCGGCGCGTCCGGGCAGGACGCCGCGTGGCAGAACGCCGCCGAACTCACCAACCACCTCACCCTCAACCGCGCCCACCCGCAGGTCGTCGGCGACATCCACTTCAGCGCCAAGGACGTCCGCGCCAACCGGCTCGGCGGCATGGACCGGGTCGCGAACGACCACTACCGGCGGCCCGCGCTGGTGCCGGTCGCCGCCGGTCGCGGCGGCGCCGCCCCGCCCGCGCCGACCATCACCGCCGCCACCCGGGTGAGCAACGGCGTCTCGCTGACCTTCCAGCGTGGCGGCACCACCACCCCGGCCGCGTACGCGGTCTACCGGGTCGACGGCACCACGACCGACCCGTGCGACCTGGCCGACGGCGGCAACCTGCTGGCCACCGTACGCGCCAGCGGCACCACCGGTACGTACACCGACACCACCGCGGCGGCCGGCGGCACGTACACGTACGTCGTGACCGCGCTCGACCGGCGCCACCACGAGAGCGCGGCCAGTGCCGGCCGGGTGGTGAACCCGGGCAGCGGCGGCGCGTTCACCGTCACCGTCGACAACGCCACCGCCGGCCGGTTCACCGCCAGCGGCAACTGGGGCACGTCGAGCTTCTCGGCCCAGCGGCACGGCGCCAACTACCGGTTCGCGAACCCGGTCGCGGCCAGCGACCCGGCCTGGTTCTCGGCCAACCTGCCCAGCGCCGGCAGCTACCGGGTCGAGGTCTGGTATCCGGCCGACCCCGGCTACAACAGCGCCACCCCATACCTGGTCGCCACCACGGCCGGCAACCAGTCGGTGACCGTCGACCAGCGCGCCGGCGGCGGCCAGTGGCGCAGCCTCGGCACGTTCACCCTCGCCGCCGGTGACCGCAACGTCGTCGGCGTCAGCCGCTGGACCACCGGCACCGGCTACGTCGTCGCCGACGCCGTACGCATCACCAAGGTCTGATCCCCCACCCCCACCCCCACGGCAAGGAGAATCGATGTCCCTTCCCCCGCTGTCCCGGCGTGCCATGATGCGCGGCGCGGTGCTGGTCGGTGTCGGTGCCGCCACCGGTGGCCTGCACACCCTGACCTCGAGCCCGGCCCACGCCGCCGTCGCCCGCCCGACGATGCACGGCACCGCCTCCTGGGGCGCCCGGGCGCCGCGTACCCCGGTCAGCCTGATCAGCGGCCGGCCGAACAAGGTGATCATCCACCACACCGCGACCGCCAACCAGACCGACTACTCGCTGGCCCGCGCCCAGTCGCTGGCCCGCGCGGTGCAGAACTTCCACATGGACAGCAACGGCTGGATCGACAGCGGGCAGCAGTTCACCGTCAGCCGGGGCGGGCACATCATGGAGGGCCGGCACCGCAGCATCGAGACCCTCAACGGTGGTAGCAGCTTCGTCTTCGGCACCCACGCCGGGGCGCAGAACAACCAGTCGATCGGCATCGAGAACGAGGGGACGTACATGACGGTCGGCCCGACGACCGCCCTGTACAACTCGCTGGTCAACCTGGTCGCCTACACCTGCCAGCAGTACTCGATCCCGGCCAGCCAGATCTACGGCCACCGCGACTTCATGGCGACCGCCTGCCCCGGCGACGTGCTCTACGCCCGGCTGCCGCAGCTGCGCGCCGACGTGGCGGCGCGGCTGTCCGGTGGGAGCGGCGGGTTCACCGCGATCGTCGACAACACCACCGCCGGCCGGTTCACCGCCAGCGGCAACTGGGGCACGTCGAGCTTCTCCACCCAGCGGCACGGCACCGACTACCGCTTCGCCGACCCGGTGCTGGCCAGCGACACCGCCTGGTTCAAGGTGAACATCCCCAGCGCCGGGACGTACCAGGTCGACGCCTGGTGGGCGGCGAACGCCGGCTACAACAGCTCCACGCCGTACATCGTGGCCACCAGCAGCGGCAACCAGACGATCCGGATGAACCAGCAGATCAACGGCGGCCAGTGGCGCAACCTGGGCAGCTTCCACCTGAACGCCGGCGACTACAACGTGGTCGGGGTCAGCCGCTGGACCTCGGCCGCCGGCTACGTCATCGCCGACGCCGTCCGCATCCGCAACTGACCCACCCTCCTCCGCGATCTTGCGCTTGTCTCCTCCATTCGCCGGTTCTGCCGGGCGACAAGTGCAAGATCGCGGGAGGGTTGGCGGGTGTCCGGTATCCGATGCACCCGGGCGACGGGGGGCGGGCGTGCCTAGCGTGCGGTACGCACGACCACGCCGTCCGAAGTGGAGTCCCGATGACCGCCACCGTCCCCAGCGCCGAACCCGCCGCCCCGCCCGCCCGGCCACGGCCGCCACGGATCCTCGGCCGGTTCGCCCTGGCGTCCGGGGTGGCGCTCACGGTGTCGATGGTCGCGGGCGCCGCGTTCACGCTACTGCCCGAGCCGCACCTGCACGGGAATCTCGTAAACGACTTCCTCGACAACCCACCCCTGCGACGGCTCGCGATGGCGCTCCTGGCCGTGGCGACGGTCGGTGTCGTGTCCGCTGGGCCCGCCGCGATCGTGCTGCACCTGGTCTGGGCGTACCGGCTGCACCGGTACGTCGACGCGGTGCGGGGCGCGGATCCCCGCCGGCCGGTCTGGACCACGCCGCTCGGCTGGCTCGTCCCGGTGGCGAACCTGGTGCTGGGTCCGTTGGCCCTGGCCCGGATCGCCACGCGGGCGTCAGGGACCCGTCTTCCGGCGGTGCTGGTCTGGGCCTGGTGGGCCGGGTTCGTGGCCGCGACACTGCTGTTCGCCCTCGGCCGGGCCGCCGGCGCCGGCCCGCTGCTCCTGATCCAGTTCGTCGCCGGCGGCCTGTTCGTCGCCATGCATGTCGTCCTGTCCCGGCACACCGCGCAGCGGTGACGTCGGGGGCGGGACGCTCCTATGGCGCGTCAACCGGCCGCCACCCGCGCGCCCCTCGTGACGTGGCGGTGTGTGGCGATCGTTAGCTGTTCCGCCGCTGCAGGTACGGCGTGTCGAACTGCTGGACAGCAGACGATCACGGGTGCCCTGGTGGTTCGCCGGGGAAGGACTCTGGTGTTGTGGTCCACAGCGAATTCGGCGTACGCACAGCGAATTCGCTGTGGGGCGGGACAGTGGTATCGGGCCGGGCGGACAAGTCGAGCCCAAGGCACGAGGCCAGTCGGAGCAAAGGGCACGCCCACTACCACCCGCATCAGCTCACCACCGATGAACCGACCCCGCCATGCTCACGGTCAGTCGTGGTCGGGGTGGTTGGCGAGCTGGTGGTCGGCCTGGAAGAGGGCTTCGGCGATCACCGCCCGGACGTGGCCGCCCCGGGTCCGGTAGAGCACCCGGCGGCCGTCGCGGCGGGATGCCACCAGGCCGGCCAGGCGCAGTTTCGCCAGATGCTGCGAAACCGCCGGCCGGGCGACACCGAGCGCCGCGGTGAGCGTGGCGACGTCGTGTTCGCCCTTTCGGAGCAGCCACATCAGGCGCAGCCGGGTCGGGTCGGCGAGCATCCGGAAGGCGGTCGCCGCCGCCTCGAACTGGGCTTCGGTCGGCTCCTGATGCCCGTCGTTGGCAGTTGCCGCGTTGTCGCGTGCGTACATGAGCACATATGGTGTCACGGTCGCCACACGGGTACGACGCCGGGAGGCACCCGATGCACCACGACCACACCCACGCACCAAACGAGCGGACCGCCCCCGACCGCCACGGCGCCCCCGCCCCGCAAGGCGACCACAAGCACGATCGGCACCACGACCACCACCAGCACGGCGACCACGACCGGCCCGGCGACCACGACCACAAGCACGACCACGGCGGGTGGTGGGGGCGGGTCCGGCACGCCGCGACCCCGCACAGCCACGACTCCGGCGACGTCGTCGACCCGGCGCTCGCCGCCAGCCGGCGCGGGATGCGGGTGCTCTGGTGGTCGTTCGCGGCCCTGATGGTGACCGCGCTGGCCCAGGTCGCCGTCGTGATCCCGACCGCCTCGGTGGCCCTGCTCGGCGACACCGTGCACAACTTCGCCGACGCGCTGACCGCCGTACCGCTGGCGATCGCGTTCCTGCTCGGCCGCCGCGTGGCGACCCGGCGGTTCACGTACGGGCTGGGCCGGGCGGAAGACCTGGCCGGCCTGTTCGTGGTGCTGGTCATCGCCGGGTCGGCGGTCTACGCCGGCTGGGAGGCGGTCGACCGCCTGCTCGACCCGCGGCCGGTGCGCTATCCCGGCTGGGTGGCCCTCGCCGGCCTCGTCGGCTTCGTCGGCAACGAACTGGTGGCCCGGTGGCGGATCCGGGTCGGCCGGGAGATCGGGTCGGCCGCGCTGGTCGCGGACGGGCTGCACGCGCGTACCGACGGGTTCACGTCGCTGGCCGTACTCGTCGGGGCCGGCGGGGTCGCGGTCGGCTGGTGGTGGGCGGACCCGGTCGTCGGGCTCGGGATCACCGCGGCGATCGTGGCGGTGCTCTGGTCGGCGGTACGCGAGGTCGCCGGCCGGCTCCTCGACGGCGTCGACCCGGCGGTGACGGCGGCCGCGGAGCGGGCCGTCACCGCCACCCCCGGCGTGGTACGCCTCGACGGGCTGCGGCTGCGCTGGGTCGGCCACACGTTGCGGGCCGAGGTGGAGGTCGCCGTCGACGGCGGACTGCGGGTCGCGGCGGCGCACCGGATCGCGCACGACGTCGAGCACGCGCTGACGCACGCCGTACCGCGGTTGACGGCCGCGACCGTGCACCCGCACCCGGCCGGCACCGACCACCCGGACCGGCTCACGCTCACCGGGAGTAACTAAACGGGGGCCGGGAGGTACGACGAGGAAAGGTCTTCCGGCCCTGCCGGGAACCGGCCGCCGGCGCGATGGTGGAGGCACGTCCACCCGCAGGAGGCCACGATGTTCGAGCCTGTCGACCTTCCCGGCAGCGCCACCGCACAGGTGCTCGCCACCGCGGCATGGCACGCCCTGCGCGCACCGTCGGCGCTGAACACCCAGCCCTGGCGATGGCGGGCGGCGGCCCGGACGCTGGAACTGCGCGCCGACCCCGGCCGGCGGCTCGGCACGACCGACCGGGACGGCCGGCTGCTGCACCTGGCGTGCGGTGCCGCCCTGCACCACGCGTACGTCGCGCTGCTCGCCGACGGCTGGCAGGTGCGGATCGCGCTGCGGCCGGACCCGGCCAGCGACCCGGAGCTGCTGGCCCGGATCACCCTGATCGGCCGGGGCATGCCGGGCGCGACCGCGACCGCGCTGCGGGACGCGATCGGCCGCCGGCGCACCGACCGCCGGGCGTTCGCCGACACCCCGGTCCCGGCCGTCCTGCTCGACCGGCTGCGCCGGGCGGTCGAACTGCACGGGACCTACCTGCACCTGGTCCGGCCCGACCAGTTGCCGATGCTGGCCATCGCGACCGCCAGCGCGGCCGCCGACGAGTTGGCCGACCCGGACTACCGCGCCGAACTGATCCGGTGGACCACCCGGCCGGCGGGCAGCGGCGACGGTGTGCCGGCGGCGTCGGCGGTCCGGCAGGCACCGCGCCGGGTCCCGGTACGCGACCACACGATCGGCCACCACCCGGCCGGGCTCGAGGTCGGCGCGGGCACCGACCGGGGCGCGTCGTACGGGATCCTCTTCGGCAGCACCGACGAGCCGGAGGCGTGGCTGCGGGCCGGCGAGGCGCTGTCGGCGCTGCTGCTGACCGCCACCGACGCGGGTCTGGCCGCGGCGGTCCTCAGTGACCCGGTCGAGCGGGAGTGGCCCCGGCACCTGCTGGGCGAACTGCTTTCCGCGGTCGGTACGCCGTACCTGGCGGTCCGGATCGGGCTGCCGGTCGAGGCGGCACCGCTGCCGGCCACGCCGCGCCGCGATCCGGCCGACGTCATCGAGATCAGCGGGTAGGCGGCCGTGCCGACCACGACCTACACCGGTGCGGACCTGCGGGCGGCGGCGGCCGCCGCGATCCGGGCGCCGTCGATGCACAACACCCAGCCGTGGCGGTTCCGGCTGCGCGACGGGGCGATCGAACTGCTCCTCGATCCGGCGCGGCGGCTGCCGGTCGGTGACCCGACCGGTTGGGCGGCCCGGATCGGGTGCGGGGCGGCGCTGTTCAACCTGCGGCTCGCGCTGGCGGTGGCGGGTCGTCCCGGTACGGTGCGGCTGCGGCCGTACCCGGCGCAGCCGCTGGTCGTGGCCCGGGTGGGGGCCGGCCCGCCGCGCCCGCCGACCGTCGCCGAGCAGGCGCTGTTCGCCGCGGTCCCGCGCCGGCACAGCAACCGGGCCCCGTTCTGGCCGGTGCCGGTCTCGCCCCGGCAGCGCTGGAAGCTGGTCGAGGCGGCCCGGGCCGAGAACGCCCAGCTGGAACTGCTCGTCGGGGCCGCGCCGGTCGGCGCGCTGGCCGAGATCGCGCACACCGCCAACCGGGTGCTGACGGCGGCGCCCGGCTACACGGCCGAGGTGCGGAGCTGGACCCGGTACGCCGACGCCGACGACGGGGTTCCGGTCGGTTCCGGCGGGCCGGCCACCGAGCCGCAGGACCTGCTGCCCGGCCGCCCGTTCGGGGTGCGGACCCGCGCGCCGGGCCGCGACTTCGAGCCCGAGCCGGTGGTGGCGGTGCTCGGCTCGCCCCGGGACACCGCGACCGACCAGATCGCCGCCGGCGCGGCGCTGCAACGGGTGCTGCTGACCGCCACCGACGCCGGGCTGGCCGTGTCGCTGCTGTCCCAGCCGATCGAGGTGCCCGGTGCCCGCGAGCAGCTACGGCTGGCGCTCGGCGGGCGGGTCGGCGTGCCGCAGATGGTGTTGCGGGTCGGGTACGGCCAGCCGGGCTGGCCGACCCCGCGGCGCGGCGTCGACGAGGTCGTCGACGAGCGGTAGCGGTCACCCTCGGCCGGGCCGGCCGTCCCACCATTTGAACGCCTTCTTGACCCGATCACCCACCCAGTCCACTGTTCCTATCAATCAAGTAGGGAAAACAGGGATTGGACCGGCGATGCGATGTCAGCGCTAGCCATGGCGGTGCGGGCATCGCGCAAGAAGGAGCCCAGCGCCGTGCATGTCTCGGCCCGCAGCGACTACGCCCTACGGGCGATGCTCTCCGTGGCCGCCGCCCCGGAACACCTGGCCAAGGCCGCGGACCTCGCGGCCGACCAGGCCATCCCGCTGAGCTTCCTGCAGGGCATCCTGCTCGACCTGCGTCGGGCCGGACTCCTGCACAGCCAGCGCGGGGTCGACGGCGGCTACACCCTGGCCCGGCCGTCCACCGCGATCTCGGTCGGCGACGTGCTGCGCGCCGTCGGCGGCACGCTGACCACCGTGCGCGGTCTGCCCGCCGAGAGCGCCACGTACCACGGGGTCGCGGCCCGTCTCGGCGGCGTCTGGCTCGCGGTCAACGGCGCGATCGAGGCGATCGTCGACCGCACCAGCCTCGCCGACCTGCTCACCGGACGTTCCGTACCCGCTCCCCCGGGCGGGCACGACACCCCCGTACCAATGACGAAACAGGAGATGGAATGACTCCGCGCAGCATTCGCCTGCTCGCCGCGACCGCGGCCGCGATACTGGCGACCACCGCCCTCGCGGCCTGCGGCGGCGACTCGGAGGGGTCCGGTGCCGCCGCCACCAAGCTGCGGCTGGGCTACTTCCCCAACATCACCCACGCGCCGGCGCTGGTGGGGGTGCAGAACGGGATCTTCGCCGACAAGCTCGGCGACACCACATTGGAGACGACCACCTTCAACGCCGGCCCGTCGGCGATCGAGGCGCTCTTCTCCGGCGCCATCGACGCCACCTACATCGGCCCGAACCCGGCCATCAACGGCTGGGCCCAGTCCAAGGGCAGCGCGCTGCACGTCATCGCCGGCACCACCTCCGGCGGCGCGGCCCTGGTCGTCAAGCCCGAGATCACCAGCGTGCAGGACCTGCGCGGCAAGAAGATCGCCACGCCGCAGCTCGGCAACACCCAGGACGTGGCGCTGCGCTACTGGCTCAAGCAGCAGGGGCTCAACGCCGACACCCAGGGCGGCGGCGACGTCTCGATCCTGCCGACCCCCAACTCGGAGATCATCACCGGGTACGGCAGCGGCGCGCTCGACGGCGCCTGGGTGCCCGAACCGCACCTGAGCCGGCTGATCATCGAGCACGGGGCGAAGGTGCTCAAGGACGAGAAGGAGGAGTGGCCCGGCGGCGAGTTCGTCACCACCCACCTGATCGTCAGCAAGAAGTTCCTCGACGCCAACCCCGAGACGGTCAAGAAGCTCCTCGAGGGCCACATCGCCGCGGTCGACTACGTCAACACCAACCGCGACGCCGCCGCGACCGCCGCCAACGAGCACCTCAAGGCCCTGTCCGGCAGCGCGCTCAAGGACGACATCCTGGCCGCGTCGTTCGCCAACCTCACGTTCACCGTCGACCCGATCGCCCCCTCGTTGTACGGCAGCGCCAAGCACGCCGAGGAGGTCGGGCTGCTCGACCCGGTCGACCTGGCCGGGATCTACCACCTCGGCCCGCTCAACGAACTGCTCAAGGCGGGCGGCAAGCCCGAGGTCAGCGGAGAGGGAACAGCTTCGTGAGTCTGGTCGACCAGACCGCCGTGGGGACGGACGGCCGCCACACCGACGTGGCCGTCCGTCTCGACGGTGTGTCCAAGGCATACGGTCGGGGCCGCTCCGCGCTGCTCGCGCTGGACCGGGTCTCCCTCGACGTACGGCGTGGCGAGTTCGTCTGCCTGCTCGGCGCCTCCGGCTGCGGCAAGAGCACGCTGCTGTCACTGGTCGCCGGGCTCGACGCCGCCTCCGGCGGGAGCATCGACGCCGGTGGCCACCGGGTGTCGCTGATGTTCCAGGAACCGGCCCTGTTCCCCTGGCTGACCGTGGCGAAGAACGTCGAGATCGCCATGCGGCTGCGCGGCGTCGGCCGCGACGAACGCCGCCGCCGGGCCGAGGAACTGCTGGAGACGGTGCGGCTGTCCGGCTTCGCCCGCAAGCGGCCGCACGAACTCTCCGGCGGCATGCGGCAGCGGGTCGCGCTCGCCCGGGCCCTGGCCCAGGACGCCGACGTCCTGCTGATGGACGAGCCGTTCGGCGCGCTGGACGCGATGACCCGCGACATCCTGCACGACGAACTGGAACGGATCTGGCGGGAACGGTCGCTGACCGTCCTGTTCGTCACCCACAACGTCCGCGAGGCGGTACGGCTCGGCGACCGGGTCATCCTGCTCAGCAGCCGGCCCGGCCGGATCATCGAGGACTTCCCGGTCGACCAGCCCCGGCCGCGCCGCATCGACTCCGCCGAGGTGGCCGAACTCGCGGCGACGATCACCGACCGGCTGCGTACGGAGGTGTCCCGCCATGCCCACTGAGTCCCGTACGGAACTGGCGAAGCCGCCGGCCGCCCGGACCGCCACCACCGACGAGGTCGCCGGTCTCGACGCCCTCGAACTCGGACCGGCCAGCAAGGAGGGCCGGGCGGCCCGGCTCGGCCGCCGGGTCTGGGACTCGCTGTGGCCCAAACTCCTGGCCGTCGCGCTGGTCATCGCCGGCTGGCAGATCGTCTACCTCACCGAGTGGAAGCCGCCGTTCGCGCTGCCCGACCCGCTGACCGTCTTCGCGGACATGCGGGAGCTGATCCCGACCGCCGAGTTCGCCCGGGCCATCGGCATCACCATGCAACGGGCCGTGATCGGCTTCCTGATCGCGGTCGTGATCGGCACCCTGATCGGCGCGGCGGTGGCCCGGTTCCGGCCGCTGCGGGCCGCGATCGGCTCGCTGATCACCGGCCTGCAGACCATGCCGTCGATCATCTGGTTCCCGTTCGCGATCCTGCTCTTCCAGATCAGCGAGACGACGATCATGTTCGTGGTCATCATCGGCGCCACCCCGTCGATCGCCAACGGCCTGATCAGCGGCATCGACTACGTGCCGCGGGTCTGGTTGCGGGTCGGCAAGGTGCTCGGCATGCGCGGGCTCAACCTCTACCGGTTCCTGATCCTGCCGGCGTCGCTGCCGTCGTTCGTCAGCGGGCTCAAGCAGGGCTGGGCCTTCGCCTGGCGCAGTCTGATGGCCGGTGAGCTGCTGGTCATCGTCGCCGGGCAGGGGTCGATCGGGGTACTCATGCAGGGCGCCCGGGAGTTCAACAACGCGCCCCGGCTGCTCTCCTGGATCATCGTGGTGCTGGTCATCGGCATCCTGGTCGACATCGCGTTCAACGCGTTCGACAACGCGCTGCGCAAGCGCTGGGGCCTGACCCAGAGTTGAGCCCCTACGAGTTGATCGCGGCGGTGGGGCTCGGCGCCCTCGCCGCCGCGGTCGGCACCCCGACCGGGGTCTCCGGAGGGCTGCTCCTACTGCCGGTGCTGCTGACCGTCTTCGGGCTCGGCGGCACCGTCGCCAGCGCCACCAACCTGCTGTTCAACGTCGTCTCGACCCCCGTCGGCATCCTCCGGCAACCCCGGATCGACCGGGCGCTGACGCGACTCCTCGTCGGCGCCGCGACACCCGCCGCGGTCGCCGGGGCGCTGGTCAACGTCTTCCTGCTCGGCGACTCCCCCGCCTTCCGGGTGCTGGTCGCCGTGCTGCTCGTCGCCGTCGGCGGCAGCCTGCTCGCGCGCCGCCGTCCGGCCCGGCGGTCCGATGTGGAGCTTTCGTCGGCGGTACGGCGGGCACTGCTGCTCACCGGCATGGCCAGCGGGCTGCTCGGCGGCTTCTACGGGCTCGGCGGCGCGGTGCTGGCCGCGCCCGCCGCACTGCTGCTCACCGGCTGGCCGGTCGCCCGCGTCGCCGGCGCCGCCCTGGTCACCACGCTGACCGTGTCGGTGACCGGGCTGGTCACGTACGCCACGCTCGACATCGCCGGGCAGACCACCGTCGACACCCCGCACTGGCCGCTCGGCCTGGCGCTGGGCACCGGCGGCCTGGTCGGCGGCTGGCTCGCCGCCCGGTACGGCGGGCGGCTGCCCGACCGGCTGCTGCGCCGTACGCTCGCCGTCCTGGTCACGCTCGGCGCCCTGCGCCTGGTCTTCGGCTGAGGGCGGCCGGCGCGGTGGCCCCGGGCTTCGCAGCCCATCGCCGGCGTCGGCGGCAGGGACCTCCTTGCCGCCGGGCGGTGCAGGCGACCGGCCGGGGACTGGTGATGCGCCCGCTGACGGAAACCGAACCCTTGCCTTCCTGCGCCACGAACTCCGGTACGACACTGTCGGAACCGGTAGCCCCACTCCTGATCAGGTGGTCCGCACACGTTCAACCGGAACAGCGTCAGCCGTGACCGGCTGGTGCAGGCAGGACGAGACCATGATCTACATCTACCTCGAGAGCTTCCGCTGCCACACCGAGACCGACGAACTGGGCTCGGACGAGCCGTACATGATCGTAGCGGCGGTCGACCTGCGGTCATCCGTCAACGTCCAGGGGATCTCCATTCCCATCCCGGCGTCCCGGGTATTCGTCTACGGCGCGTTCGGCGACGTCGACGAGCAGGAGACCCACCAGGCTCCCTTCCAGTCCTTCTGGGGCCTGTTCGGCGAGGAACGCACGCTGCCCAACCCGGACGACGCCATCTTCCTCGCCGCATTGATGGAGTGGGACGACGGCAACGCGCACGCCCTGCGCAACATCGTCGCCGGCTCGGTCAACAGCGCCCTGCTCGCCAGCCTCGGCGTCACCGACCGGGCGACCCGGGTTGGGCTGGTCCTCCAGGCGTTCAACTCGGCCATTCAGACCCCGACCGGCGGCCCGAGCACCGACGAGTGGATCGGCCTCGGCCAGGAGGTGCGGTTCACCCGCGAGGACATCGTGCTGGCCGAGACCGGCAACCCGGCCCGCCGGTCACTGCGGTACCGCGGCGATGGCGGCGACTACACGCTCACCTTCGCCGCCCGCAACCGGGGCCAGGCCGCGTGGCGGTTCTGTGGCCCCTGCCGCAGCCTGTTCTTCGACGGCGCCGCGGGCAAGGGCGTCTGCCCCGCCGGTGGTGGACACGCCGCGGCCGGGTGGACGTTCTACCTGCCGCACGGCGCCGCCGGACCGTCGGGCGGGCAGTGGGACCGGCGCTTCTGCGACCGGTGCTTCGCGATGTTCTGGGCGGGGGACCCGGCCAACCAGGGGCGCTGCCCGGCCGGCGGCGCGCACAATCGGCAGGGCTACAGCTTCGTGCTGCCGCACGACCACAACGGCCCGGGCCAGGAACAGTGGCGGTTCTGCGACCGGTGCCGGGTGATGTTCTGGAACGGCCAGCCTGACAAGGGCCGGTGCGTGGCCGGCGGTGGCCACAACGCCCAAGGCTTCAACTTCCGGCTCGACTACACGCCCTGAGCCCGCCGACCGTCGTGATCGTCTGCGGTTCAGACACTCCCCGACCGGCGTGTCGGGCGCCTGAGCCGCAGACGATCGAGAGCGGACCGGTGGACCGGTCCGCGCCCGCCGGGCGTCAGCGCAGGCTGGAGCCGATGCTGATGCCGCCGTCGACGTCGAGGACCACGCCGGTGACGAACGCGGCCTCCTCCGCGCACAGGTACGCGGCCGCCGCCGCGATCTCCGCCGGGCGGCCGATCCGGCGGGCCGGCACCCGGCCGGCGAGCTTGTCGCGGGCGCGGGCGTCCATCGCGGCGAGCATCGGGGTGTCGATCAGCCCGGGGGCGATGACGTTGGAGGTGACGCCGTGGCCGGCGCCCTCCAGCGCGATGGTACGGGCCAGGCCGACCACGCCGGCCTTGGCGGCGGCGTAGTTCACCTGGCCGAAGTTGCCGCGCCAGGACATCGACGACAGGGACAGGATGCGGCCGTACCCGCGCTGTTTCATGTGGCCGAAGACGGCCCGGCCGCAGTGGAACGCGCCGCGCAGGTTGACGTCGACCACGGTCGTCCAGTCGTCGTCGGTCATGAACTCCAGCCGGCTGTCGCGGAACACCCCGGCGTTGTTGACCAGGACGTCGACCTGACCGAACTCGTCCAGTGTGGACCCGAACCAGGTCCGGACCGCGGCGGCGTCGGTGACGTCGACCGCCGACGGCACGACGGTGGCGCCGGTGGAGTCGGCGATGGCGGCGGCGGCCTCCTTGACCGTACCGGCGTTGCGGTCGCCGAGGGCGAGGTCCGCGCCCTCGGCGGCCAGCCGTTCGGCGATCGCCCGGCCCAGGCCCTGGCCGGCGCCGGTCACCATGGCCACCCGGCCGGTGTAGCGGTTCATCGGCGTCCCTCTCCCGTTGCCGTTCCCAGGAACCGGTCCAGCGCGGCCGTCATGTCGGTGGCCGCCCAGTGCGCGCCGAAGGCGTCCAGTTCGGCGGCCAGCGCCGGACCGGCCGGCGGGTCGCGTACGTCGTACAGCAGGTTCTTGAACCCGGTCTGGGCCGGGCCGGCGGCGCGGGCCAGCCGCCCGGCGGTGGCCGCGACCAGCTCGTCGAAGCGGTCCGCCGGTGCCACCGCGTGCACGAACCCGGAGGCGGTGAACACCTCGGCCGGCAGCAGCTCACCGGTGAGCGCCAGCCACCGGGCCAGCGGCTCGCCGACCCGGCGCGGCAGCCGGACGCTGGACCCGGCGGCCGGCAGCAGCCCGTTGCGGACGTGGCCGTCGCCGATCAGGGTGCCTTCGCGGGCGACCACGACGTCGCAGACGAGCGCGAGTTCGAGGCCGCCGGCGACGACGTGCCCGTGTACGGCGGCGACGACCGGCTTGCCGACGCGTTCGATCCGGTCGAGGCTGGCGGACACCCGCCCGAGGAAGTCGAGCGGGTCGGCGCCGGTGGCCGCGACCGACCGCAGGTGGCGCAGGTCGGCGCCGGCGCAGAAGCTGGGGCCGGTGCCGGCCAGCACGACGACGGCGGTGTCCGGGTCGGCGGCCGCCGCGGCGACCGCGGTGTCCAGCGCGGACAGCAGGGCGGGGTCGATGGCGTTACGCCGCCGCGGCCGGTTGAGCCGCAGCCAGCGGACCTCGCCCCGCTGCTCGACCAGCACCGGCCCGACCGGGTCCGCGGCGCCGGGCACCGGCAGGGCCGGATCTGCGTTGCCGGGCACCGGCCGCACCGGGTCCGCGTTGCCGGGCACCGGCGCGGCCGGGGCGGCGAGGACGGGGTCGCCGGCCATCAGGCGCCGCCGGCCGGCGCGGAGGTGGGCACGGCCGGCACGGCGGGCCGGGGCACCGCGCCGCCGGCCGGCCCCGGCCCGGCGGCGTCGAGTTCGGCGCGGCGGCGGGCGCGCAGGACGAACCGCTGGATCTTGCCGCTCGGTGTCTTCGGCAGCGCGTCGACGAAGTGGACGGTGCGCGGGTAGGCGTGCGCGGCGAACCGGGTCTTCACCCACCGCTGGAGTTCCCCGGCCAGGTCGGCCGACGCCCGCGCCGGGTCGCGCAGCACGACGTACGACTCCAGCACCTCGCCACGGACCTGGTCGGGTACGGCGACGACGGCGCACTCGGTCACCGCCGGGTGGGTGCACAGCACCGACTCGACGTCGAACGGGCCGATCCGGTAGCCGGCCATGATGATGACGTCGTCGTCGCGGGCCGAGAAGTGGAAGTAGCCGTCGTCGTCGACGCTGCCGGTGTCGCCGGTCAGGTACCAGCGGCCGTCGGCGGTGAACTTCTCCCCCGTCGCCGCGGCGAACCGCGGGTCGGTCCCGGCCGTCCCGGCGGTGCCGTCGGCGGGTACGCCGTACCCGGTGAACCAGGCCAGCGGGCTCGCGGCCCGGTCGATCGCGATCCGGCCGAGCACGCCCGGCGGGGCCACGTCGTCGCGGTCCGGCCACAGTACGGCCGCCGACCAGCCCGGCATCGGGTGTCCCATCGAGCCCGGTCGGGGCGGCCGGCGCAGCAGCGGATGGTGGTGGTTGTTGATCAGCATCCCGGCCTCGGTCTGGCCGTAGTGGTCGTAGACCAGCACGCCGAGGGCGTCGCGCGCCCAGGTGTTGACGTCCGGGGTCAGCGGCTCGCCGGCGCTGGACGCGCAGCGCAGCCGCAGCCCGCCCGGCACCGGCAGGTCCGCCGCCCGCAACGCCCGGTAGACCGTCGGCGCCGCGGTCAGGTTGGTGACCCCGAACCGGTCCAGCACCTGCCAGGTCGCCGCCGGCGAGAACCCGCCGCGCAGCAGCACGCTGGGCACGCCGAGGGTGAACGAGCCGAGGATGCCGAAGTAGAGGCCGTACGCCCAGCCGGGGTCGGCCGCGCACCAGTAGACGTCGCCGGGGCGGACGTCGAGCCCGAACTCGGCGTACGCCCGGAAGCCGGCCAGGGCCGCCGTCGGCACCACGACGCTCTTCGGCCGGCCGGTGGTGCCCGACGTGTAGATGTGGATGATCGGCGCGGCGCCGCCGAGCGCGGCGGCCGGCCGGCCGGGGCGATGTGCGGCGAGCAGGTCGGCGAGGTCGAGGTCGGGTGCGGTGGCCCCGCCGACGACGACGGTGCGCCACGGCGGGTCGGCCGGTACGCCGTCGCCGGGGGCGAGCTTGGTCCGCTGGTCGGCGTCGCAGACCAGCACCTTCGCCCGGCTGTCGGCGAGCCGGTCGAGGATCGCCGGGGCGGCGAAGGCGGTGAACAGCGGCACGTGGACCGCACCGAGCCGCCAGATGCCGAGCAGCGTCACCAGGTATTCGACGCTCTTGCCGAGCAGGGTGGCGACCCGGTCGCCGGGGCCGACGCCGAGGCCGGCCAGGGCGGCGGCGCACCGCTCGGAGCGCTCGCGCAGCTCGCCGTAGGTGAGCACGGTGTGGGACAGGTCGGGGTCAACGACGGTGTACGCGACCGCGTCGGCGGGATGGTCGTCGCAGAGCAGCGCGGCGACGCTGGCGCCCGGGTCGCCGTACCGGGCCAGCAGGTCGTGGACGTGGGCGGTCAACCGGTCCGGGGTGGCTGTCATCGGACTTCCTCTCGGTCGCAGTCGCGGGGTTCGGGTCAGGCGGTCCAGCGGCGGGCGAACGTCTCGACGCCGTCGACGGTGACCCGGCCGGTCGCGCCGGCCGAGTCGGCGGTGACGTGCACCCCGACCTCGACGACGACGGTCTCGCCGGTGCTCATCCGGGCGGTCGCGGTCGACGTCGCCCGGACCTGGGCCGCCGCCGGATGGTCCCGCTGGGCGCTGGCGGCGATGGTGCTGCACACCTCCAGGACGTGCTGGCGCTGCGGGGCGTACGCGGCGACGTCCTCGCCGACGGTGACGGTGACGCCGTCGCGGATGAGGTCGCGGGTGACGTCCCAGCGCGGGGTGCCGCGCAGGTGCAGGGACGCGGTGCCGGCCGGCGGCGGTCCCGGTACCGGCGGGGTCACCGGCGTGCCCTCGGTCTCCGACACCACCGGCACCGCCAGCGCGAGCCGGGTGAGCCGGGTCTGCGTCGGGGCGCCCGGCCAGTGCCGGGGGAAGTCGGTCCCGCCGACCACGACCCGCAGCCGGTGCCCGGCCGGCAGCCGGTACGCGGTCGGCACCAGGACGACCCGGACCGGCCCGCCGGCCGGTGCCGGGCCGGCGTCACCGGCCGGACCGGGCGGGGCACCGGCGCGGCCGGCGGTGATCAGCGTGGACCGGCCGTCGGGGTCGACGTCGGTCAGCTTCACCACCAGGTCGCCGGCGGCGCCGGCGACCTCGACGGTGACCACCGGCCGGCCGGCGATCAGCACCGGGGCGGTGAGCGGTTCGCCGGTGAAGGCGAGGGCGCGCAGGTCGTCGTCGTGCTGGTCCAGCGGCAGGCCGAAGCCGGTGGTCGGGACGCCCCACAGCCCGCTGAGCGCCCCGACGGTCGGATCGGGCCGGACCGTGCCGAGGACCGGGGCGCCGGGGTCGTGGCCGGTGTCGGTGGCCGGGCCGAGGCCGCCGCCGGGGGTGCCGGCCAGGGCCAGTTCCTTCGCCGGCGGCGGCCACGACTCGTACGCCCGCCACGCCGACCGCCCGGCGGGGCCGTCGGTGACAGGGCTGCCGGTGGCAGAGTCGTGGGCGGCCGGATCCGGCCTACCCTGCACGAAGACGGTCGCCGCCGGTTCGTCACCGGTCCCCGCGTCGACGCCGCGCAGCCACCGGTCCCACCAGCGCAGCGCCAGCGTGTGGAAGTCGACCGGTTCGAACGGCGACTCGTGCGGCGGGGTGTGCATCCACGGGCCGGCCAGCAGCTTCTTCGGGCCCGGCAACTGCTCGAAGGCGCGGATCGAGCCGTCGCAGAACAGGTCGCGCCAGCCGGCGACGCAGAACGCCGGCACCCCGACCGCCGCCGGGTCGACCGCCCGCTCCCGCCACACCGGGTCGCCGGGACCGTGCCGGTGCAGGTCCAGCAGGTAGGGCTCGGCGTGTTCCAGCCGGCGCCGCCAGCGCCGCTGCTCGTCGACGGTGTCGTGGCCGTGCAGCGGCGGCAGCAACTGGCTGAGCAGGGTGCTCAGGCCCCACATGCCGAGCGAGCCGAGGCAGCCGCGGGCGCCGTGCGGGTGGACGAAGTCGTACCCGGGGTCGATCATGCCGAGCACCGGGATGATCGCCTTCAGCGCCGGGGGCCGGCGGGCCGCCGTACGCAGCGACATCACCGCGCCGTACGAGACGCCCCACATGCCGACCGTGCCGTCGCACCAGGGCTGGGCGGCGGCCCACCCGACGGCGCGTACGCCGTCGTCGGCCTCGGCCGGGTCGAAGGGTGGGCGGGGCTCGCCGTCGGAGGAGCCGGTGCCGCGGAAGTCGACGAGCAGGCTGGCGTAGCCGCGCTCGGCGAACCAGTGGTAGGAGGCCCAGCCGCCGATGCCGCCGAGCCCGTCCTTGCGGTACGGCAGCACCGAGACCAGGGCGGGGACCGGACCGGCGCCGTCGGGCAGGAACAGGTCTCCGGCGAGGGTCACCGCCGGGTCGTCGGTCGGGATGCGTACGTCGCGTACGACCCGTACGCGGTAGCGGGCGGACGGCTCACGGTCGCTGTCGGTCATGGTCATTCGCTCCGTCCGGTGCCTGGCTTGTCGAGGGAGGTGCCGTCCGCCGGGCCGGTCCGGGCGCCGGTGAGGGTGGGTACGGCGGCGAACAGCCGCCCGGCGTACGGGTGGGTGGGCCGGTCGATGACGGCGGCGGCCGGCCCGGACTCGACGACCCGGCCGAGGTACATCACGGCGACCCGGTCGGCCAGGTAGCGCACCGCCTGGATGTCGTGCGAGACGAGCAGGATGCCGAGCCCGTGGTCGCGTCGCAGGTCGGCGAGGAGGTCGAGGAGTTGGGCGCGCAGCGACACGTCGAGCGCGGAGGTGGGTTCGTCGGCGAGCAGGAACGCCGGTCCGAGGGCGAGCGCGCGGGCGACCGCGACCCGCTGCCGCTGCCCGCCGGAGATCTCGGCGGGCCGCCGGTCGAGGACGGTGCGGGGCAGTTGCACGGTGTCGAGCAGTTCGCCGACCCGTCGCCGCCGGTCGGTGTGGTCGCCGCGGCGCTGGATCCGCAGCGGGTCCTCGATGATCGCGCCGACGGTCAGTCGCGGGTTCATCGACGACGCCGGGTCCTGGAAGACCAGCCCGACGGTCCGGGCGAGCAGCGCACGGCGCTGCCGGGCCGGCATGGTCCACAGCCGCTGCCCGGCGAGGGTGACGTCGCCGGTGGTGGGCCGGTGCAGCCCGGCGAGCACCTTCGTCAGGGTGGTCTTGCCGGAGCCGGACTCGCCGACGACGCCGAGCACCTCGCCGGGGCGTACCCGCAGGTGGACGTCGCGCAGGGCGGTGACCCGACCGCCCCGGCCGCGGAACTCGACGCCGACCCCGTCGACGCCGAGCGGGCCGGTGGCGTTCACCGGGCCTCACCACCGCTGGTCACGGCGACCGGTCGCGGGCCGGCCGGCAGCCCGGCCGGGTGGTGGCAGGCGAAGCCCCGCTCGCCGTCGCCGGCCCATCCCGGTGCGGTGTCCCGGCAGCGGGCGGTCGCGTACGGGCACCGGCCGCTGAACCGGCAGCCGGCCGGCCAGCGTCCGGGCTGCGGTACGGCGCCGCCGGGCGGCCGGTCGGCGCGGACGCCGCGTTCCAGGCTGGTGATGGCGGTGGTGAGCGCCGCCAGGTAGCGGTGCCGGGGGTCGGCGAGCACCGGGGCGACCGGGCCGACCTCGACGACCTCGCCGGCGTACATGACGTTGACCCGGCTGGTGAGCTGGGCGACGAACGCCAGGTCGTGCGAGACGAGCAGCATCGACAGGCCGCGGCCGGCGGTCAGTTCGCGCAGCAGGCCGGCGATCTCGGCCTGGAGGGTGACGTCGAGGGCGGTGGTCGGTTCGTCGGCGAGCAGCAGGGCCGGGTCGCCGGCGAGGGCCATGGCGATCAGCACCCGTTGCCGCTGGCCGCCGGAGAGCTGGTGCGGGTAGGCCGGCAGCGTCCTGGCCGGGTCGAGGTGGACTCTCCGCAGCAGGTCGGCGGGGCGGTGCCGGCCGCTGCGCCGGCAGACCTGGCGGAGTTGGGTGCCGACCCGCATGGCGGGGTTGAGCGCCGACAGCGCGTCCTGGTAGACCATCGCGAGGCCGGTGCCGAGCAGTCTGCGGCGTTCCCGGGCCGGCATCGTGGTCAGTTCCCGGCCGGCGAAGCGGATCGAGCCGGTGACCGTCGCGCCGGGCGGGAGCAGCCCCATGACGGCGAGCGTGGTCAGCGACTTGCCGGAGCCGGATTCGCCGACCAGGCCGACGCTCTCGCCCTCGTGGACGTCGAAGGAGACGCCGGACAGCACCTCGGCGCCACCGTTCGCGGCCAGGAAGCTGATGCCGAGGTCGCGTACGGCCAGCAGCGGCTCGCCGCGGCGGGCCGGCACTGCGGCACGCGGTCCGGCCGGGGCCGCCGGCCCGGCACCCCCGGGTGTGGACGGACGGCCGGACCGGGCCGGTGCGCCGCCCGGCCCGGCGGCGACCGCGCCGCCGGCGCGGGCCGCCTCCCCCGGCGCGGTGGTGCCGAGCGCGGCGGCCAGGCCGTCGGCGAGCACCGACAGGGCGAGTACGGCGACCAGGGTGGCCAGGCCGGCGAAGGTGGTCACCCACCAGCCGCCGGAGGCCATCAGGTCGCGGCCGTCGTTGACGACGTTGCCCCAGGACGGGGTCGGTGGCTGCACGCTGAGGCCGAGGAACGACAGCGACGCCTCGGTGAGCACGGCGGTGCCGGCCAGCGAGCTGGTGAAGACCAGGACCGGGCCGGCGACGTTGCGGGCGACGTGGTGGGCGAGCAGCCAGGCCGGGCCGGCGCCCATGAAGCGGCCGACGAGGACGTAGTCCTTGCCGTACTCGGCGACGACGGCGGCCCGGACGACCCGGGCGACGGCCGGGGCGAACAGCAGGCCGAGTACGACGACGGTGGTGGGCAGGCCCGGGCTGAGCAGGGCGGCCAGCGCCACGGCGAGCACGATGCCGGGGAACGTGACCAGCAGGTCGAGCAGCCATTCCAGGACCCGGCGCAGCGGGCCGGGGGCGAGCGCGGCGGCGGCGCCGACGACCGTGCCGGCGGCCAGCGCCAGCAGCGGGGTGACCAGGCCGGCGACGACCGAGACGCGGGTGCCGTGGATGATCCGGGAGAGCACGTCGCGGCCGTACACGTCGGTGCCGAACCAGTGCGCGGCGTCCGGCGGGGCGGCCAGCGGGCCGACCAGGTTGCGGGTCGCCGGGTACGGGGCGACGGCCGGTCCGAGGACCGCGAGCAGCACCAGGCCGGCGACGACGAACGCGGCGACCCGGGCGCCGGTCGGCAGCCGCCGCCAGAGGCCGGCGGTCGGGGCGGCGAGCAGCCGCCGCATGCGGCCGGACAGCTTGCGGGCGGAGAGTGGCGTCATGTCCGGGTCCTCGGGTCGATGAGCATCGCGACGACGTCGGTGCACAGGTTGACGGCCAGGAAGACGGCGATGGTGACCAGCGCGACGATCCGGGTGACCGCGAAGTCGCCGTCGATCGCGGCGTTGACCAGGAGCTGGCCCATGCCGGGCAGGGCGTAGACGACCTCGACCAGCACGGCGCCGGCGAGCAGGTAGCCGACGTAGAGGCCGAAGACGGTCAGTGGGGTGACGAGGGCGTTGGGCAGCAGGTTGCGCCACAGCACCCGGGTGCGGGACAGGCCGGCGCCCAGCGCGGTGCGTACGTAGTCCTGGTCGAGTTGGTCGGCGACGGAGGCGCGGACCACCCGGACCAGGATGCCGGCGACGCCGAGGGCGAGGGTGACGGCCGGCAGCAGCAGGGTCGACAGCCACGGCCAGAGGCCGGCGCTGACCGGCTGGTAGCCGCCGGCGGGCAGCCAGCGCAGGTCGATCGCGAACGTGTCGATGGCGAGCAGGCCGACCCAGAACACCGGGGCGGCGAGCCCGACGGCGGACGCGGCGGTGATCAGCCGGTCCGGCCAGCGGCCCCGGTACAGCGCGGCGGTGATCCCGAGCCCGAGGGCGAGTACGGCGGTGACGGCGGCGGCCACCAGGGTCAGCGACGCGGTCACCGGGAACGCCTGGGCGACCAGGTCGCCGATCGGCTGGCCGCTGCGGGCGGAGGTGCCGAGGTCGCCGGCCGACAGGTCGCGGACGAAGTCGACGTACCGCTGCGGCAGCGACCGGTCGAGCCCGTACTCGTGGCGCAGCCGGGTCAGGTCCTCGTCGGACAGGCCGGCGGCCTGGAAGCCGAACCGGGCCAGGACGGGGTCGCCGGGGGCCAGGTCGACCAGGGCGAAGAGCAGGACGGAGGCGCCGACCAGCAGCAGTGCGCCGGAGGCGGCCCGCCGGGTGACGGCGGCCAGCGCGCGTGCCGTGCCGCTCATGCCCGCCATGCCCGGCGCAGGTCGAGGTGTTCCCAGCGCTGGGCGCCCAGGCCGGCGACCGCCCCGGTGTCGACCACGTTGGGCACCGACAGGAAGTGCATCGGGTAGGTCGGCACCTCGTCGGCGAGCAGTTGCTGGAGCTGGGCGTAGCGGGCCGGGGCCTGGTCGGCGGGCAGGGCCGGGGCGGTGTCGAGCAGTTGGGCGAAGCGGTCGGCGGCCGGGCCGGACCAGCGCAGGAACTTGTCGCGGAAGGCGCCGGGGGCGTAGAAGGAGCTGAGCGCGCCGGGTACGTCGAAGGACTGGCCGACCGGGTTGCCGCTGCTGATCACCGCGTCGAAGTCGCCGCCGCCGAGGATCTTGCCGGCGAGCGTGGTGCCGGCCTCGATGCGCAGGTCGACGTCGAGGCCGAGGTCCTGCCAGTTCTGCCGGATGACGGTGGCGGTCTGCTGCATGTAGCCGGTCTGCTGCGCCTGCAACACGACCTTCAGCCCGGCGGGTACGCCGGCGGCGGCCAGCAGCGAGCGGGCGGTGTCGGGGTCGCGGTCGAAGACGGCGGTGGGGCGGGCGTGGTCGGGGTGCCAGTCGGGCAGCACCGAGGTGGCGAAGGCGGCGTTGCCGGCGTACGCGATCTGCGTGATCGAGTCGTGGTCGATCGCGTAGTGCAGGGCCTGCCGGACCCGGGGGTCGGTGAACGGGGCCTTGGCGCAGTTGAAGGTGAGGAAGACCGCGGCCGGGGTGGGTGCCATGACCACCTCGAAGCCGCTGCCGCGTAGCAGTTCGAGGTCCCGGAACGGCGGGCTCTGGGCGACGTCGACCTGCCGGGCCCGCAGCGCGGAGGCGCGGGCGGTGTCGTCGACCAGGACCCGCCAGCTGATCGTGTCGAACCAGCCGCCGCTGGGGCCGGTGTAGCCGGCGAAGCGGCGCAGTTCGACGCTCTGGTTCTCGCGGTAGCTGACGAACTCGTACGGCCCGCTGCCGACCGGCCGGGTGCCGAACTCGGCCCCCTGGGCCTCGACCAGCGCCTTCGGCACGATGCCGAGGGCGGGCAGGGCGAGCCGGCGGGCGAAGACGTCGTCGTTGACCGGGTGGGCGGTGGTGATCTCGATGGTGTCGGCGGCGACGACGCGGACGCCGGTGACGAAGCCGAGCAGTTGGCTGTAGAAGGAGACCTGGCCGTCGGGTGGGGCCGCCACCCGCTGGACGGAGAAGGCGACGTCGTCGGCGGTCATCGCGGTGCCGTCGTGGAATCCGGTGGTCCGGAAGGTGACCTGCCAGGCCGTCGGCGTGGTCCGGGTGGGCGGTGCGGTGGCGAGGACCGGCCGGACGGCCAGTTCGGGCGAGGTCTCGTCGACCTCGTAGAGCGAGTCGAAGAGGTGCCGGGTGACGCCGATGGCGTCGGAGGCGTTCTGCGGGTCGAAGGTGGTGAAGGGGGCGAGCCCGCCGACGACCGCGGCGCCGCCGGTGCGGGGGGTGCCGGTCGCCGGCCCGCCGGTGCCGCCGGCACCGGGTCCGGTGCAGCCGGTGAGCAGTGCGCCGGACGCGGCGGCGCCCAGATAGAGCAGGCGTCGCCGGGACAGGCCCGGTGCGGGGGTTATGTGAAGACGCTGTTGGGTCATGGCGACCTCCATCCCGAGAGGTAGTTCGCGGGATCGACCTCGACGGAACTACTACGATCGAAGGACTTCGAGCGTGTCGAGGAGGTTACGCCGGAGTTACTCAGACCGTCAAGAGTCCGGGCTGCCGCCGGATGATCAGGGCAATTCACCTGAAAATCGGGCGGTTGGCTGCGAAGACCGCTCCCGCACGTACGCCCGGAGACGTACGCCGGACGGGCTAACGCCGCCGGCCGGGGTCGTCGAAGCGTCGAGTAGAGTGACTGTCGAAGAACTTCGACGGGCGAGGACTTCGACGGGAGGAGACCGGCTTGGCGGCGAGCACGATCTACGACGTGGCCCGGCGGGCGGGCGTGAGCATCTCCACCGTCTCGCTGGCCTTCAACAACCCGGTACGGGTCACCCAGTCCACGTTGGATCGGGTGCTCGCCGCCGCGGACGAGTTGTCGTACCTGCCCAAGACCGAGGCGGTCACCCGGGCCCGGCGCGGGGTCGGCCGGATCGGGGTGATGGCCCCGTTCACGTCGTACCCCTCGTTCGCCCGGCGGCTCAACGGCGTCCTGCGCGCCACCCGGGACCTGCCCTGGGAGATCGTCGTCTACGACCAGGGCTCGGCGGCGGCCACCTCACCGACGCTGTCCACCATCCCGCTGACCCGCCGCCTCGACGGGCTGGTCATCATGTCGCTGCCGGTCGACCCCAAGGTCGCGCACCGGCTGGTCGAGCAGAGGCTGCCCACGGTGCTGGTCGACCTCGAACATCCCAGCTTCAGCAGCGTCGCCATCGCCGACGCCGAGGGCGGCCGGATCGTCGCCGAACACCTGCACGCCCGCGGCCACACCCGGCTCGGCTGCGTCACCGAACGCAAGAAGGGCCAGCGGGCCACCCTGCCGCAGGAGGCCCGGCTCGACACGTTCCGCAGCACCCTCGCCGGGTTCGGCACCCCACTGCCGGACAGCCTGGTCCGCCGGGTCGACTACGGCGTGGAGCCGGCCCGCCGGGCCGCGCACGAACTCCTCGACCTGCCGGAGCCGCCGACGGCGATCTTCGCCCACGACGACCTGATCGCCGTCGGGGTGCTCAAGGCGGCCCGGGAACGTGACCTCCGGGTGCCCGGCGACCTCGCCGTCGTCGGCTTCGACGACAGCGACGTCGCCGAGCCGCTCGGCCTGACCACGGTCCGGCAGCCGCTGGAGGAGAGCGGAACGATCGCCGTCCAGACGCTGCTCGACCAACTGTCCGATCCCGACCGCAGCATGCGGCACATCGTGCTGCGCCTCACGCTCGTCGAGCGCGACACGACGTGAGCCGGCGGCCCGCGGTCGCGGGCGGGCAGCTCCGTACGGTCGCGGGCGGCGGTCCCGCACGGTCGCGGGACCGGCGGCCCCGCGCGGGAACGTACCGCTCCCGCGCGGGGGGTGCCCGGGCCGGTCAGCCCAGTCCGTAGCCGCCGTCGACCGCGAGCACCTGGCCGGTCAGGTAGCCGCAGGCGTCGCCGGCGAGGAAGAGGAACGCCGCCGCCAGTTCGTCGGCCCGGCCGAACCGGGCCACCGGCGTGCGGCCCACGACCTGCTCGCGCAGACGCTGCGAGGTGTGGAACGCGGCACCGAGCCCGGTGTCGAAGAAGCCCGGCGCGACCGCGTTGACCAGGATGCCGTCACCGGCCCAGTCGGCGGCCAACGCCCGGGTCAGCCCCTCCAGGCCGGCCTTCGACGCCGCGTACGCGCTCAGCCCGCGCCGCGGGGTGGCCGCCATGACCGAGGTGGTGAACACCAGCCGGCCGTGGCCGGAGCGGGCCAGGTGCGGGTACGCCGCCCGCGCCGTGACGAACCCGCCGGTCAGGTTGACCGCCAGCACGTCGTGCCACGCCTCGATCGGCAGGTGATGCGCCCGGCGGGCGACCGGCGAGATGCCGGCGTTGACGACGACCGAGTCGATCCGTCCGAAGTGGCCGGCCACGGCGTCGACCGCCCCGGCCAGCGAGTCCGGTTCGCCGACGTCGCACGCGGCGGCGAAGACGTCGGCGCCGCCGGCGGTGAGCGTGCCGGCCAGGTCGTCGAGCGCGTCGCGGCTGCGGGCCAGCAGGCCGACCCGGGCCCCGTGGCCGGCGAAGACCCGGGCGAGGTCGCGGCCGACGCCCCGGCTGGCGCCGGTCACCACCACCACCCGGTCGGCGACCGCCCCGGCGGGCGGGGCGACGACCGGCTGGCCGGTGCCGGCGGTCACCGTGCGCCGCCGTCGGTCGGCCGGCCGGGCAGGGACCGGGCCCGTTCCTCCAGCGCGGTCAGGGTATCGGCCGTCAGCGGCCGCTGGAACAGGTCGATGTTGGCCTTCAGGAACGGCGGTGGCCAGTCCCACCAGCGCAGCGCGACCAGCCGTCCGGCCAGGTCGTCGGGGAACCGGGCGCGCAGCCGGCGGGCCGGCACCCCGGCCACGATCTCGTAGTCGGCGACGTCGCGGGTGACGACCGCGCCGGCCGCGACGATCGCGCCGTGCCCGATGCGTACGCCGGCGCGTACCACCGCGCCCGCGCCGATCCAGGCGTCGGCGCCGACCTCGGTGCCCGGAACCTCGGGCCACTCCCCGGTGCAGAAGCCGAACTCGGCGTTGACCGGGAAGACGTGGCTGGTCGGCAGCTCGGGCCAGTGCGGCAGGGCGCCGACGGTCACCTTCTCGGCGATGCCGGCGTACGGGCCGACCCGGACCTTGAACAGCGAGGTGAACGGGCCGACGATGGCGTACCGGGCGACGTGGCTGTGCCGTAGCAGGGCGTGCTCCATCACCAGGCCGTTGCGCTCCACGGTGGACTCGTCGAGCTTGACCTGGTTGAGGCTGATGGTGGCGCCGCGGGCGCGGGCGCGCAGCACGCCGAGGATGTTGCGCGGCGCGAACGGGCGCGGCCACCGGTTGATCGTGCGGGGCATCCGGCCGGACAGGTCGTGGGCGACCGGCGGGGCGGGCGGCGGCTGGGTGGCGCCCTGTTCGGCGCCGAGGGCGGACGTGGTCACTGGCTCACCTCACACAGTTCGAACGGAGGACCGCCGGGTCGGCGGCCCAGTCGAGGGCGACGCCGCCCCAGGTCATCCCGCCGCCGAAGGCGACCATCAGCAGCTTGGCGGCGGCGCCGAGCCGTCCGGCGCGTACCGCGTCGTCGAGGGTGACCGGGACGGAGGCGGCGCCGGTGTTGCCGTACCGCTCGACGGTGCGGTGCAGCACCCCGGGTCGCAGTCCGAGTTCGCGCGACCAGTCGGTGAGCATCGTCCCGTTGGCCTGGTGGGCGGCGATCAGGTCGACCTGGTCGAGTTCGAGCGAGGCCGCCTTGAGCAGTTGGCCGACCAGGGCCGGGAAGACCTGGTTGGCCAGTCGCCGGACGTCGCCGCCGCGCATCGCGAAGTAGTGGTCGCCGGCCTCGACCGTCTGCGCGCTCGCCGGTCGGCGGCTGCCCCCGGCCGGGATCTGGACCAGGTCGGCCAGGGTGCCGTCGGCGCCCAGCGTGGTCGCCCGGATCCCGCTCCCGCCGCTGGTGTCCCGGCCGAGGACGACCGCGCCGGCCCCGTCGCCGAAGAGCACCGCGGTACGCCGGTCGGTGTAGTCGAGCACCCGCGAGTAGGTGTCGGCGCCGACCACCAGCGCGGTCCGGGCCCAGCCCTCGCTGTTCAGCATCGAGTGGGCGACGACGAGGGCGTACACGAAGCCGCTGCACACCGCGTCGACGTCGAACGCCACCGCCTGGCGGGCGCCGAGGTTGGCCTGCACGGTGCTGGCGGTGGCCGGCATCGGCCGGTCCGGTGTGGAGGTGGCCAGCACGATCAGGTCGAGGTCGGCCGGGTCGAGCCGGGCGGTCCGCAGCGCCCGCCGGGCCGCCCGGGTGGCCAGGTCGGAGGTGGCCTCGTCGTCGGCGGCCACCCGGCGTTCCCGGATGCCGGTCTTGTCCACTATCCAGTTCTCCGGTACGCCGACCCGGCGGGCCAGTTCCTCGCTGCTGAGGACGCGCCGGGGCAGGTACGATCCGGTTCCGATCACGGTCGAGGTCGACATCGGGTCTCCTTGCGGTCGGGCCGTCGGGCCGGGCGGACGCGCGGGGTCAGTCATCGGCGCGGAACGCCGGTCGGCGCCGCTCGCGGAAGGCACGCAGTCCCTCGGACACGTCGTCGGAGCCGAGGTGGCGCAGGAAGAGGCGGCGTTCCCAGGACATCGCGTCCGGCCGGGGCTCGTGGTCGGCGGTCCAGACCATCTTCTTGACCACGGCGAGCGCGTCCGCGCTGTGGCCGGCCAGCCGGTCGACCAGGGCGTCCACCCGCGACTCCAGGTCGGCCGGTGGCACCGCGACGCTGACCAGCCCCCAGTCGGCCGCCTCCCGCCCGGTGAGCAGGTCGGCGGTGAGCAGCAGGTAGTTGCCGCGGGCCTTGGGCAGGGTCCGGGCCAGCCGTACCGAGCCGCCGGCGGCGGGGGCCAGCCCGTATTCGAGGTGGCGGTCGCCGATCCGGGCGTCGGTGGCGGCGACGGAGATGTCGCAGGCGAGCAGGATCTCGCAGCCGCCGGCGACGGCGTGCCCCTCGACGACCGCGACCGAGACGAACCGGGCGGTCTCCAGCCGGCGCAGCACGAGGGCGAGCCGCACCATGAAGGTCTCGACCCGGTGCGGGTCGACGCTCATCTCCTCCAGGACGCGCAGGTCGGCGCCGGCGCAGAAGGTGCCGGCGGCGCCGCGCAGCACCAGGGTCCGGGCGCCGGTCGCGTCGGCGAGGTCGATGGCGCGTTCGAGTCCTTCGATCACGGCGAGGTCGATGGCGTTGCGGCGGGCCGGGCGGTTGATCGTCGCCCGGACCACGTACGGCTCGACGGCCGTCAGGACCGCCGGCGCCGGGTCCGCGCCGGGGGCCGGGGTGGGTGGGGGCGGGGCGTCCGGTCCGGCTGCGGTACGGGTCGCGACCGACCCGGCTACGCGGGAAACTGACATGCAACAGCCCCTTCCAATTGATCGAGGAATTCCGCCGATCGTGGATTCGATCGGCCGGACTCAACCTATGACCGTTGCCCCGGGTCGGGAAGGAGCCGTGCGACGAATTGTCATTCCATCGGCAGACGGAATGCTGGCGACCGCATTCCGACCATCGGAGAAAAACGACCGGTCGCGAACATTCCAGAAACGTTCGGGCCACCGCACCGAAACGAACTGTTCACACCAGCCCGTTGCGGTGGGCGAACGCCGCCAATTGGGTGCGGTCGCGCAGCTTGAGTTTGGTCAGCACCCGCGAGACGTGGGTCTTGACCGTGGCCCGGCCGAGCAGCAGCTCGGTGGCGATCTCGGCGTTGGAGCGGCCGAGCGCGATCAGCCGGATCACGCCGCGCTCGCGCGGGGTCAGGCCGGCCACCTGCGGGTCGCGGCGGGGTGTGTCGGCCGCGGCGACCCGCCGGTAGGCGGCCAGCAGGTGGCGGGCGGCCCGCGGCGACCACCAGGCGTCCCCCGCCGCCACGGCCTTGACCCCGGCCATCAGCAGTGCGGTTTCGTCGTCCTCCAGCAGGTAGCCGCGGACCCCGGCGCGGGCGGCCCGGTCGACGTCGGCGTCGTCGGCCGTGTCGGCGAGCATCACCACGCCGGGACCGTCGCCGCGCACGAGGTCGGCGGCGACGGCGATGCCGTCGCGGTCGCGTAGTTGCAGGTCGACCAGGATGACGTCGACGCCGGCCGGGACCGGCCGGCCGGCGTCGTGACCGGCCGTCAGCACGAAGTCGGGAGCCGCCTCGAACAGCGCACGGATGGCGTCCCGGATGATCGGCCGGTCGACCAGCAGTAGCAGCCGGATCGTGCCGGTCGCACCCGGGGGCGCCGTCGGATTCGAGCCGGGATCCACGCGGATGCCGCGGTTTTCCTCGACCACTTTCACATTCCACAACCTTTTCGGGGTGTCGCGATCTCCGGAAGATCGCCCTTTTCGGGTGTCGTGGTGTGCCCGTAGTGTCCTGGTAGAAGCGCTTCCACCATAGCCCTTCGATTGGTGCCACGCCACCTCGCCCCAGCTCCTCACCGGAGCCCCGGAACGTCATGTTCACAATTTGCTATCGGCGCCGATCGAAACAGCGAACTGCTACCGTATTCGGCCGGCCCGGTGCCGCAGCACGGTGTACCCGAGCGCGACGAGCCCGAGCAGGAGGGTCCCCACCGCCGTCAGCAACAGGGTGGACCGCGCGCCGACGAGCGCGGTCAGCGGCCCACCGGCCAGCACCCCGAGCGGCACCGCGACGACGGTCACCGCGCCGTTCGCGGCGAGCACGGGCGACAGCGACTCCGGTGGCGTGACGCGCTGGAACAGTGCCATCGAGGTCGACAGGTACGGCCCCCAGGACAGCCCGGCCAGCGCGAAGCCGGCCAGCGCCACCGGCGGCGGGGCGCCGAGCCCGAGCGGGAGCAGGGTCAGCCCGAAGCAGACCACGATGCCGACCGTCAGCGGCCACAGCGGCCACCGGCGCAGGTAGCCGGTGACCAGCCCGCCGGCCACCGCGCCGGCGCCGAACGCGGTGTAGTGGGCGGCGAGGTCGCCGGCCGAGCCGCCCAGGTCCTGGCTGACGTGCAGCGGCAGGGCCACCTGGATCGGGCCGTACAGCGCGAAGAAGCCGAACGACAGCAGCAGCAGCCCGAGCAGCCGGGGGTCCGACCGGATGGTCCGCCAGCCGGAGGCCCCGGCGGGGGCCGGGTCGGGGCGCGGCACCGCCGGCGCGTCCGGCACGCCGGCACCGACCGGCGCGGGGGTCGGGCGTCCGGCGGCGATCGCCCACCGGTACGTCAGCGCGAGCACCGCGAAGGTGAGCGCGTCGACGGCGAGTACGCCGACCGCGCCGATCCCGCCGATGAGCGCGGCGCCGACCGGCGGCCCGAGCACGATGGCGAGTTCGGCGAGCGTGGTGAGCACGGCGTTCGCGGCCAGGTGGTGCCGTGCCGGCAGCACCTGGGCGAGCAGGGTGTAGCGGCCGGCCGTACCCCACGAGTGCAGCAGTGCGGAGAGCGCGAGCAGCGCGACGAACACCCCGATGGTCAGCGCGCCGAGCAGGTGGGCGACCGGAATGGCGCCGAGTGCCCCGGCCCGCAGGACGGCGTCCCAGCCGGCGAGGCGCGCTCCCCCGTGCCGGCGCAGCCACCGGCCGAAGAGCACCGCCCCGGCGGCGGCCGGCAGGGTGTACGCGGCCACCGCGACCGCGACCCAGGTGCCCTGGCGGTCGGCGGGGGCCAGTTCGAGGGCCAGCCAGGGCACCGCGACGACGGCCATCCCGTCGCCGAGCGACGAGAGCGCGAAACCCGGCAGGATCCGGCGCAGGACGGGATGGGTGAACACCGGCCGGTAGGGGGAGCCGGAAGGGGACAATAAGATCGATAATCGTCTATTCATTGCTTTACTGGACAGGCCCGGTACCGGGCCTGTCAACACCACCGCCCGCCGAGTCTCGCAGCGGTACGTGTCCAACCGGTTACACAGACCGGTCGGGTAGCGCGGGATCGCGCCACCCGACCGGGTTACCGCCCCGACCCCACTGGGCCGGGGGTGCGACTCAGTGCCGCCCGGCCGGCTGGGAATGCGGCCGCCGCATCCCGTCGCCGGAACGGTGGCCGTCGCCCCCGCCGGCGGACGCGCCGGCCGGCTCGGGCTGCCGCATGCCACCACGGCCCTGCTGGGCGCCGCCCTGCTGCGCACCACCCTGCTGCGCGCCGCCGCGGCCGGCCTCCTGCTCGGTCTTCTGCAGCGCCCGCTCCAGGCGGGTCTGCATGGGCCGGATCAGTCCGCCGCCGACGCCGACCACGATCACACCGCCGACGGTGGCCAGCACCGCGATCAGCACCGGGGTCGTGACGGTGGTCGCCACCCCGATCTGGTTGAGCGCGGCGATCACACCGAGCGCGACGATGAACCAGCCGGCCACGTCCGACAGGACACGGCCGTACGACAGCCCGCCCAGCGTGCTGGACAGCAGGTCGCGTACGGCGCTGGCGATGGCCGACGCCACGACGATGATGATCACGGCGACGACCGCGCGTGGCAGCCAGCCGACGATGTTGTTGATCAGGCTGCTGACCGGGTTCGGGCCCCAGACCCCGAACGCCAGTTGCAGCGTGAACAGCACACCGGCGTAGAAGACGAGCTTGGCCACGATGTCCGAGGCGTCGTACTTGCTGCGTTCCAACGCCCGCTTGATGCCGCCACGCTCGACGGCCCGGTCGAAGCCGACCCGCTCCAGGATGCCGTTGACGGCCCTGGCCAGCAGCCGGGCGATGATCCACCCGATGACCAGGATGGCGATGAAGGCGATCGCCCGCGGGACGAATCGCACGATGTCGCCGACCACGTTGTTCACGTCGGTGCGGATGTCCACCTGGGGTATGGCTAGTTGATCACGCATAGGTCCTCCCTGCGGCCGATCCGCCGGCACGCCCGAGGACCGCCGGCTCCGGTGCCGCGCCGGGCGGTACGCCGCCCCGTGTCACGCGGCCGATCCCGCGTCGAGTCCCCGGCGCCTCACCCGGTAAACGCGGTCGCCGGCCGGGTCCGCACCCGACCGGCGACCAGAGTGGCGTGGGGGTCAGTTGCGCCAGGTGTCGTTCAGGTTCACCCGGCCCGACGCCGGGACCGTGGCGGTGCGATTGCCGCCGCTCTCCCAGGTGACGGTGCCGCCCTGCTTGCGGATGTACTTGTACTCCAGGGTGGTGCCGGCGGGCAGGTCGACGTCGCGCCGCCAGACCGGGTAGGTCGCCGAGGACAGCGGCAGCGCCGCCGCCGGGTTCCAGCTGCCCAGGCCGGGCACGTTGCCGACGACGAAGACGTCCTGCCCCCAGGAGGTGGTCGCGTTCACCGCGAAGGACGCACCGCTGGTGCCGGCGGGCGGGGTGGTCGGGTTCGGGTTCGGCTGTCCGGTCGCGCCGACGTACAGCGCCACCGCGTCGTTGGCCGGGACGCTGGCGGTGAACTGGCCGGACGAGTTGACCGTGTACGTCGTGCCCGTGCAGCCGCCGCCCGGGGTCGGGTCGCCGTGCTGGACGTCGCAGTAGGTGCCGGCCGGCAGCGAGGTCTGGAACGTACGGGTCAGCGTGCCACCCTCGGCGTTGATCGCGACGTACGCCCGGTTGCCGCGCCCGAACGCGATCTGGTCGTTTCCGTTGTCCCACCAGTTGGTGACAGCCCCGTCGCCGGCGGCGTTGCGGAAGCCGACCATGTTGGCGATCTGCTGCCACTTGTGCTGACACTTCCAGCCGTCGGCGTAGCAGGCGTTGACCGTGCCGCCGTTCGGCGGGCCGGCGTCGCGGTCGCTGAACTCGTAGCCGGAGTGCACGTGCGGCGACCCGTACGGCCAGGCGAGCATGAAGACGCCGGCCAGCGTGTACTGCGCGCCGTTCTTGTAGCTGAGCGTGTCGCCGCCGCGTTCGGTGTCGTGGTTGTCGACGAAGACCCCGGCCTGGTTGCCCGGCATGTAGCCCCAGCTCTCGCCGAACTCCTTGAGGTGGGCGAGCCGTTCGTTCTGGAACACCCGCTTGAGGTCGCGGGCGTAGCGGAACTCCTGCACGTCACCGTTGCCCAGGTATTCGCTCGGGCTGACCGCCTCGCCGGCGCCGTGGATCGCCTCCTGCACCCAGTAGGCGTTCGGGTTGGACATCCGGGACCTGATCGCCGCGAGGTCGCCGGCCGCCATGTGCTTGGCGGCGTCGATCCGGAACCCGTCGACGCCGAGCGACAGCAGGTCGTTGAGGTAGCCGGCGATCCGGCCGCGGACGTAGTCGCTGCCGGTGTTCAGGTCGGACAGCCCGACCAGCTCGCAGTTCTGCACGTCGTGGCGGTCCCCGTAGTTGTTGATCTGGGTCCGGCAGGAGTGGAAGTCCTGGACCTGGTAGACGCCGGGGTAGTCGTACTTGGTGTAGGTGGTGCCGCCGGTGCCGGTGCCCGAGCCGGCGCTCATGTGGTTGATGACCGCGTCGACGATGACCTTGACACCGGCGCCGCGGCAGGCGGCGACCATGTTGGCGAAGGCGGCCCGGTCACCGAGCCGGCCGGCGATGCGGTAACTGACCGGCTGGTACGACGTCCACCACTGGTGGCCCTGGATGTGCTCCTGGGGCGGGGACACCTGGACGTAGCCGTAGCCCTTGGGGCCGAGGGTCTCCCGGCACTCGCGGGCGATCGAGTCGAACCGCCATTCGAAGAGGACGGCGGTGACCTTCTTGTCGCCGGGGGCGGCCGCCCGGGCGGGCGGCCCGGTGACCGCGCCGGTGACGGCGAGGCCGGTGGTGAGGGCGAGGGCGGCCACGGCGAGGGCGGCGCCGAGCCGGGTGCGGAGACGGGGGCGGTGGCGGGCCCGGTCGCGGGCGCGCGAGGTTGCGATCACGGCAGCTCTCCTCGGGGACGGGAGTTCGAGGGATGCGCGGGACACCTTTCAGCAAGCATTCTGAAACTTGCTGGAAATCCTTGCGAAGGAAGGTAGACATCGACCCCCACCTAAGTCAAGAAGAACCTTCCCCGCAGATCGCACAGCAGGGCGAACACCAGCAGATCGACCTCGCCGAGAGCTGGGAGCGCGACCGCAAGATGCGACATCGCGGCACTATCACCCACCTGGGCGCCGCAAGGACCGCAAGCACTTGCATAAGTTGATCACATGCGGTCGCCAGCCGATCCCAAGGAGTGAGCGCTTATCGACAGGTTTGTTAACTGATATTTGGATGGGTGCACCCCATCCGCACGACACCGGAGGACCGATGTTCCGACGTACCCTCGCCCTGGCCGCCGCCACCGTCCTCGGCACGGCCGGCGCGCTCGCCGCCGCCGCCCCGGCCCAGGCCTACATCCCCGGCAACTGCTCCGCGGTGGTCATCGGCTGGCACGCCCACGCCCACTGCACCTGGTCCGGCAACATCCCGTGGAAGCTCAAGGGCCAGTGCGCCGACGGCAGCTGGGTGACCAGCCCGACGACGACCTTCGGCACCGGCTACGCCGACGTCTTCTGCTGGTCTGCGCAGTCCGGCGACGTCCGCAACCTCACCCTGGACTGATCCGGGCCGACCGGCCGCCACGGACGGCGACCGGACACGACGGGACCGGCGGGCCGCGACGCGCGCGACCCGCCGGAGGCGTTACGGATCAGGTCAGCCGGCGGCGACCTGGCTCGTGCCGCCCTCGTTGTGGCCGAGGACGATCTGCGGGTTGGTCAGGAAGGCGACCCGGCCGGTGTTCGGGTCGATCACCTTGATCCGGCGCAGCTGGCAGTGGCCCGGGTTGATGTTGATCTTTCCACCCGACGCCACGTCGCCGATCTTCTGGAGCTGGTTGTCGTAGAGGTCGTAGTACCAGGCCTCCAGCCTGTACCAGCCGGTGTTGTTGAACTCGATGCTCTTGATCAGCGGGTACGCGGTGGAGCGGTACACGGTGACGTTGGCGGTCGCGGTGCGGCCGTCGGCGGCGTACGCGGTCAGCGTGTAGAGCACGTTGCCGTCGTGGCTGCCGCCCGAGACCGACCCCTCCCAGACCCCCGGCCCGGACTGGGTCTTGTCGGACAGCGTGGTGCTGCCCCGCTTGACGACGACCCGGGTCGCCCCGGTGGTCTTCCAGTTCAGGGTGACCTCGGTGGGGGTGCACGCCTGCACCGCGCCGACCGACGAGGTGAAGCCGTTGACGATCGGTCCGCCGGTGGTCCAGGCGGTCGTGTCGACCGGGGATCCGGCGTCGTGACCCGCCTTGCGGGGCGACACGGCGACCCGGTAGTCGGTCGACGAATCCAGGCCGGTGACCGTGTACGTCATCTCACCGGTACCCGGGTTCGCCGGGATGCTGATGATGCGCGGCAGGACCTGGTCGGTCGGCCGGCCCCAGCCGAGGAGGTAGTGGTCCTCCCCCTCGGCGTTGTCGGTCCACCGCACCGTCAGGGTGGTGTCGGTGCGGCCGACCACGGTCAGCCCGGTCGGCTGCGGCAGCTGCGGCTGCTTGGTGGTGGCGCAGACCTCCGCCGCCGCCTCGGTCAGTTCGTTGAACGCGATCACCCGGTAGCAGTGCCGGGTGTTCGGGCTCAGGTTGCGGTCGGTCAGCGAACGGAAGGCGTCGGTACGCCGCGAGATCTCCACCCACGGCCCACCGGCCACCGAGCGCTCCACCCGGTATCCGTCCTCGCTGGTCGAGTTGTCGGTCCAGCTCACGTGGATCTCGTTGGAGTAGATGTCCCACTCGCCGAACGGGTTGATCGTCGGCGCGGCAACGGAGCCGGCACCGAGTAGTTCCGGCAGCCGAGCTGCGTGTTGTGGACGCCGTGCGACCGGTTGATCGCGTACGCGCAGACGGTGTGCGGCCCGGGCGTCATGTTCGCCGGCAGGTCGGTCACGTCGTACCCGTGGGTCGGGCCGTACTCGCCCGGCAGGTCGGGCCGGTGGCCGTTCGCGGTCACCGACCGGACGAACACCCCGCTGTCGTAGATGTGCACCTCGGTCGGGGTCTGCGGCTCGTCGGGATCGGCCGACCAGCCCCGCACCCGCAGGGTGTTCCCGGTCCGGGTCACCTCGTCGAGCGCGCCGGTCGGGTCGTGCCGCACCGTGTACGTACGGCAGCCGAGCTCGGTGTTGACGGTGCCGGCGCCGACGTTGATGGCGTACACGCAGACGTTGTGCTCGCCGTCGCCGGGCCGTTCCGGAACGGTGACCGCGAAGCCGTGGCCGGTGCCGTAGCCGGGATAGCCGGCCGGCGGCGCGGACAGCGCCCGGTCGGCCGGGGCGGCGGTGGCGAAGACGCCGTCCTGGTAGACGTGCAGCCAGATCGCGTCGGCGGTGTCGCCGTCGATCGCCCAGCCGTGCAGGACCAGGTTGGTGCCGGACCGCTCGATCCGGTCGAAGGCGCCGACCGGGTCGACCGCGACGGCCAGGTTGACGCAGCCGATCAGCTTGCTGGACCCCGCGCCGTTGCTGAGCGCCCGGGCGCAGACGGTGCCGCCGGGCCGCGCCGGCACAGTGCCGGAGAACGAGCCGCCGCTGCTGGCGGTCACGGTGCCGACCTTGGTGCCCCCGATGCTGATGTCCACCTGGACCCGGCCACCGTCCGGGTCCGTCGCCCAGCCGGTGACCGACACCCCGGCCGGTACCCGGGTCGCCCCGGTCAGGTCTCCCTCGGGGTCGTGCGAGCCGGCGCCGTCGCAGATCGGCGGCGGATCCGGCACGTCACAGTCGGGGCGGGCGTACGCAGGGTTCGCCTGCGCCACCAGCCCCACGCTCGCGGCCAGTACCGCCAGGATCGCGGCACGGATACGTCGTTTCAACGATCTTCCTCTCTCGTGGAGAGGGCGGCACCCCAGCGCCGCCCCGGCACCCACCAGGTCCACTTAGGACGTTTGGCGGGTCCGGAAAGAAGGTCGCACGGCCGGTGGACGGTCCGCGACTGAAATCGGCTCCTCGACAGTTCGCGCGCCGCAACCCGACTGTCGGGTCGGTGACGGCACCGCCGGCCCACCCGGGCCGGCTCGACCGGCCAAGCCGAGGTGGCGGGGCCTCCGGACACCCGGACCGGGCGCCGCCGACCACCCGGAAAACACCTTGCGCCCCACGTCAGGCGCGGTGGCGACCCACGTGCCCCGGTACCGCCACGGCGCCGGTCGGCTCGGCCGCGGCCCGGCTGTTCCACGGCGAGACCCGCCCCGGCAGGGCCGTCGGCTCCACCGTCGGCACGTACACGCGGGCGTCGACCACGTCACCGAGCAGCAGCGCGGCGACGAAACTGCTCGGCCGGGCCGCCGGGTCGGCGGCCAGGCACTCGAAGCACAGGTCGGCGACCTCCGGCGGCAGGCCGTCGATGTGCGGCAGCGGCTCGGGCTCGCGGTACTGCTCCAGCCGCCACACCTCGGGATCGACCGGCCACGGCAGCCGGCCGGCCAGGCAGAGGTAGAGCAGGACGCCGATGGCGTACATGTCGCTCGACGGCGCCGGCGGGGCCCCGCCGAACCGCTCCGGCGGCAGGAAGGCCGGGGTGCCGAGCAGCATGCCGTCGAGTCGCGGATCGGACTCGCCGGCCGACGCCGCGATGCCGAAGTCGAGGACCTTCACACCGGTCGGGGTGAGCATCACGTTGGACGGTTTCACGTCCTGGTGCACGATGCCGTGCAGGTGCGCGGCGGCCAGCGCGGCACTCACCTGCGCGCAGACCCGCACCGCGAAGCGCCACGGCAGCGGCCCACCGGCGAGCCGGTCGGCCAGCGTCTCCCCCTCGACCAGTTCCATCACGATGTACGGCGCCCGCGCGCCCGGGTACGGCGTCGACAGGCCGAAGTCGTGGACGCCGGTCACGTTGGGGTGGGCCAGCCGCGCCGCCGACCGGGCCTCCGCCCGGACCCGCTCGACGGGATCCACACCGGTGCCGTCGTCGCGGTCGCCGGGCGCGATGAGCTTGACCGCGACCGGCCGGTCGAGCACCTCGTCGTGCCCGCGCCAGACCTCCGACATCCCGCCGACACCGATGCGCTGCCGTAGCTGGTACCGCCCGCCCAACGTCCGCATCCGGTCCCACCCCGCCTTCCTTCCCGGCGACACGGCCGCCGTCGAAGCCCCTACCCTGGGCGCACGCAGGGCAAACCGGTTCGACTCGATCTTGCGGCGGGCGGCCGGACCGGCGCGGGGCACGGTCCAACGTGTACCCGCGCCCCGGCCGTCGGCGGCCGGACGCGCGGCGGCCGGACGCACCGCGCGGCCGGACGCGCGACGGCCGGACGCGCGGCCACCGGCACTCGCGGCCCCTGGCGCCGGGCCGCCACTGAAGTACGATGCGTGTTGTTCGGCGTGCACCCGGTCACGGCCCGCCGGTCGGAGTGGGCCCCGCTGGTAGGAGTGGGCATGGCAAAGGTCACTGTGGACGTTGACGGTTGCATCGGCGCCGGCCAGTGCGCGTTCCTGGCGCCGGAGGTGTTCGACCAGGACCAGATGGGCATCGTCCGCCTGCTCCGGGAGGAACCCGACGGGTCGCAGCTCGACGACGCCCGCGAGGCGGCCACGACCTGCCCCTCCGGATCGATCTCCATCTCCGACGACTGACCCCCTCCCCCGCCCCTCCTTTCCGGCGATCTTGCGGTTGTCTCCCCCTTTCGTTGTGATTTGTCGGGCGACAAGTGCAAGATCGCGGAGCGTGGGACCGCGGGCGGACGGAGAAGTGGCGGGGAAAGTCGCACGTCGGGGGCGTAGGCCACGCAGGATGGGGGTATCCGGGCGGCGGAGGAGGTAACCGTGGCGGAACGTCCGATCCTGGTCGGATACGACCATTCCCCCGGCAGCGAGGCGGCGCTCGGCTGGGCGCTCGACGAGGCCGCCCGGACCGGCCGGTCCGTGCTGGTCGCCCACGCCTCGGAGTGGCTCACGATCAGCCCGCCGGTGATCATCGGGGCCCAGCCGTGGCCGGACGAGCGGGCCCGCGAAGCCGCCCAGCAGGCGCTCGACGCGGCCGTGGCCGCGGCCAGCGAACGCCGTGACGGCGTGGTCGTCCGCGGCGTACTGGCCGACGGGCCGCCGAACCAGCGGCTGACCGAACTGACCGGCGACGCCGCGCTGGCCGTCCTCGGCAACCGGGGACACGGCGGTTTCAGCGGGCTGCTCCTCGGCTCGACCTCGGTCTCGGTGGCCGCCCACGCCCACTGCCCGGTGGTCGTCGTCCGCCCCGACGAGCCGGGGGTGGCCACCGGTGACGTCGTCGTCGGGGTCGACGGGTCCGCGTGCTCGGTGACGGCGCTGGACTTCGCCTTCGACACCGCCGCCGAACGGGACGCCCCGCTGCTCGTGGTCGGTGCCTGGAACATCCCGTCGGTGCCGTGGCGGCCGCCTGGTGTCGACGTCGAACAGATGGCCGCGACCGAGCGGCGGTCCCTCGAACAACTGGTCGAGGAGCGCCGGCACCGGCATCCGGCGGTGGCCGTACGCACCGAGGTCGTCGCCGACTCCCCCGCGCACGCGCTGATGCAGGCCAGTGCCGGGGCGCGACTGCTGGTGGTCGGGTCACGGGGGCGCGGCGGGCTGCGCGGGCTGCTGCTCGGCTCGGTGAGCCAGCAGATGCTGCACCACGCCCGCTGTCCGGTCGCGGTCGTACACGAGCGGCAGCCCGAGCCGGCCGCCTGAGCCGCCGGCCCGGCGACCGGGCAGAGCGGCCGCCGGGCCGGCCCGACCGGTTTGGCTAAGGCTGGGGGGCGGCCTGGCCGGGTCGACTGAGGGCTGGGGGCGGCCGGAACGACTCGACCGGCGGGTACGCCGGCGGGACCAGCTCGGCCGGCGGACAGGCCGGCCGGCTCAGCCGGTGGCCGGTGTCGCCGGCGTACCGGGAGCGGGCGCCGGGGCGGCGTGCAGCCGGTCGACGACGCGTACGACGCCACCGACCTGACCGGCCAGCCGCACGGCATGCACCGCGCTGGCCCGCCTCGGCACCGGGCCGGCCAGCGTCACCACCCCGTCGCGCACCTCGACCCGTACGTCGGGCAGGGCGAGGATGCGGTGCAGCACCTCGCGCACCACGTCGACACGGATGTCCTCGTCGGGGCGCAGGTGCACCCGCAGCAGGTCACCGCGGGTCACGATGCCGACCAGCCGGCCGAGGTCGTCGACCACCGGCAGCCGACGGACCCGCTCGCGGTCCATCCGGCGGGCGGCGTCGACCAGCGCGGTGTCGCCGTACGTGGTGACCGCGGGGGCGGTCATGAGGTCGCGGGCGGTCAGCGCGTCGACGGGTGCGCGGCGGCGGCTCGGCCACGGCCGGCGCAGACCGGCACCGGCCCGGTGCAGCAGATCACTTTCGGACACCACGCCGACGACCCGCCGGTCCAGGTCGACCACTGGCACGCCGCTGACCCGGCGACCCGCCACCGCGTCGACGATCCGCCGGTAGCCGGCCTCCTCCGCCACCGCGACCACGTCGGTGGTCATCACGTCCCGCACCTGCCAGGTTCGCATCCCGATCTCCCCGGTCCCGTGGCCCGGCCCCTTTGCCGGCCACCGCCCGACCTTACGCAGGTGACGGGCCGGCGCCCCAGGGCCGGCGGTCCGCCAGAGGTCGGGACCTGCGCCCGGACCGGCCGGGCCGTACGCCTCTGCCCCGCCGGCCGGCCCGGGGCGTCTGATGGAGGTGACCACGGAAGGCCCGCCGGGTAGGAGGCAGTGATGGAGATCCGACCGATCGTCGTCGGCTACGACGGCTCCCCCGGTGCGCGGGAAGCGCTGCGGTGGGCGCTGGACGAGGCGGCCCGGACCGGTGCGCCGGTCCACCCCACGTACGCGTTCGAGCCGTTCGGCGCCTCGGTGCCGCTGGCACCGGCGCCGCTGCTGTGGCCCGACGACACCGCGCGCAAGGAGATCGCGTCGATGCTGGACGAGGCGGTCGCGGCCGCCGCGGCCAGCCATCCGACGGTCACCGTACGGGCCGGCACCGTCGACGGGCCGCCGAGCGTACGGCTGCAGGAGTTGTCCCGGCGGGCCGGGCTGGTGGTGCTGGGCAGCCGGGGGCACGGCGGGTTCGCCGGCCTGCTGGTCGGCTCGACCACGGTCTCGGTGACCGCCCACGCGCACTGCCCGGTGGTCGTCGTCCGCGGCACCGCCCCCCGCTTCGGCGGGCACGTGGTGACCGGCGTCGACGGCTCACCGTGCTCGGTGCTGGCGCTCGGCTACGCGTTCGCGCAGGCGGCCGGGCGGGACGTACCGCTGCACGTGGTGCGGGCCTGGAAGCCGCCGGCGGCGGAGGCACCCCCGGTCGCCTTCGACCCCGAGGCGGTCGGCGCCCTGGAGCGGGCCGAGTTGCGCGACCTGCTGGCCGGCTGGCAGGACCGCTGGCCCGAGGTGCGGGTGACCAGCGAGGTGGTCGCCGACGCCCCCGGCCGGACGCTGATCGACGCGACCCGGCACGCCCAGCTGGTCGTGGTCGGCTCGCGCGGCCGGGGCGGCTTCCGCGGGCTGCTGATGGGTTCGGTCAGCCAGCAGCTCCTGCACCACGGCCACTGCCCGGTGGCGGTCGTACGCGAACTGCCCGGCGGGGGGGCGACGGACGACCTGTGACGGGTGGGCGGCGCCGGGTTGCCGACCGGCGCCCCACCCCGGCCCGACCGCACGGCCAGGTCGGGCCCTGGTGATCGTTGGCCGCCGCGCGGTCCGACTCCCCCGGCGACCCCGGCGGCCAGCGATCACCCCGCGACGGGCCGGACGGATCGGCGGGTCGGGCGGATCCTCCGGCACCCGCGAGGCACCCCACGGACCGGTGACCGGTCGGTGGGGTGCCTCGTGCGACGCCGGCCCGCGGGGAGACGGGCCGGCGGTCCGGGTCAGGAACCGGCGGGCTGCCCGGCGGCGGCACGCGGCGGCAGCCGGTGCTCGTGGAGCCGCTCGTAGAACGGCCGGTGGTGGGCGGCGAGCGCGGCCAGCCGGGGGTCGTTGTCGACGCGTACGGCGTGCGCGGTGCTCTGGCTGGTGAAGCCGGTGCTGCGTTCGACGTCCTGGTGCCAGTCGCGGGTGCGGTCCCACTCCTTGCGCGTGGCCGGCTCCCACCGCAGGGCGGCCGGGTCGAACGGCAGGCCGGTGCGGGCGCAGAACGCGGCGACGACGCCCTCCGGGTCGGCGACGAGGTCGTCGCCGTCGATGACGACCGGGGCCTCGCCCAGCGGCAGGCGAACCGCCTCGAAGATCTCGTGCAGCCGCTCGAAGCCGATCTCGTCGAGGTCGACCGACTTGTTCATCGCGTAGTGCGAGGCGACGACGGCGGCCGGGTCACGGATCATGAACGTGTTGACGAGGTGGGTGTGCAGCCGGGGGTCGGCGAGCACGGCCGGGTAGCGGTAGTCGGTGGTCTCCTTGACGAAGACCCGCTTGCCGGAGGTGGCGGCGAGGTCGAGCAGCAGGTCGAGGACCTCGGTCTCGGAGGTGGCCGGGGTGCCGCCGATGTCGACCGTGCCGAGGGCGGCCAGGTTGGACAGCGGCTCGTGCACGACGATGAGGTCACCGCGTTCGATGATCATGCGCAGGAAGGCGGTCGACCTGGTGCGGGGTGCCGCCCAGAGGGCGATGACGGGGTCGGTCACTGCGACCACTCCGTCGGTTCGCGGTCCCAGCGGTGCTGGCGCATGGTGGCCATGAGCTGGTCGTCGAGCGGCGCCGCGCCGCTGGTGGCAAGGTTGGCGCGGACGTGGCGCAGGCTGCGCATGCCCGGGATGACGGTGCTCACCGTCGGGTGCTGGAGGATGAAGCGCAGGGCGAGTTCGGGCATGGTCCAGCCGTCGGGGACGTCCTTGCCGAGCGCCTCGGCGCGGGCCACGCTGGCGGCCAGGTTCTCCGGTACGAAGTAGCTGTTGCGCCAGTCGCCCTCGGGCCAGGTGCTGTCGAGCGTCAGGGTGCCGGTGAGCGTGCCCTCGTCGAAGGGCACCCGGGCGATCACCGCGATGTCGAGTTCGTCGCAGACGCCGAAGAGCTCGTCCTCGGGCGCCTGGTCGAAGATGTTGTAGATGACCTGGACGGCGTCGATCAGCCCGGTGCGCAGGGCCTTGACCACGTTGGTCGGCTCCCACCGGTTGATGCTGATCCCGATCCCTTCCACCAGGCCCTGGTCGCGCAGGTCGGTGACGGCCTTCTGCCAACTGGGGTCGTCGGCCCAGGCGTCCTCCCAGACGTGGAACTGGAGCAGGTCGATCCGCTCGACGCCGAGGTTGGCGAGGCTCTTGTGGACGTATTCGTGGATGTGGTCGGGCGGGAAGACGTCCTCGAGGCGGGACTCGCGGGTGGACGGCCAGCGCCGGTCCTTCGGCGGGATCTTGGTGGCGACGTAGAGCCGGCGGTCGGGTTCCGCCCGCAGGAGGTCGCCGAGAAGTTCCTCGCTGTGGCCCCGCCCGTAGATCCAGGCGGTGTCGAAGAAGTTGCAGCCGAGTTCGACGGCCGCGCGCAGGGCGGCGTTGCCGGTCTCGTCGTCGGCGCCGCTCCAGCCGCCCTCGCCGCCGGCGATCCCCCACATCCCGTAGCCGACCTCGCCGACCGACCAGCCGAGCCGCCCGAACCTGCGGTAACGCATGCATCGCCTCCGTGCCGTGGAAGTGTTCCCGGGGGTCGCCCGGTGAGAGGTTGTCAGGCGGCGGCCGGGGCGAGGTTCCGCCACTGGTGGCCGCCGGTGCCGAACCGGGTCTGCCGGTCGGCGTCACCGCCGGGGGTGTGCACCCCGGCCGCGGTGACGGCACCGCCGCGCAGGGTCAGCTCGACGGTGGCGCTGACCGACCCGGTCAGCGCGTCGAGGGCGGCCCGGGCCGCGGCGGCGACCGGGTCGCGGTAGCGGGCCTCGTAGACCGCGGCGCCGAGGGCGCCGGCAAGCTGCTCGTAGAGGGTGCGGGAGTAGGGGTCGAGGGTGACCTCGAGCGCCTTGTGCCAGGCGACGTCGAGCACCTCCAGGCCGGGGGCCTCGTAGACGCCGCGGCAGCGGGTGCCGATGATGCGGCGCTCGACGACGTCGCGCAGCCAGCTCCCGTGCGTCGCGCCGAGGGTGTTGGCGGCGGTCAGCACGGCGACCGGGTCGGGCCCCTGACCGTCGACGTCGGTGACCCGGCCGGCCTCGATGGTGACCGTGACGGATCCGCCGTCGGCCGGCGCGTCGGCGGGCCAGGCGCTCCAGCGTGGGGCGAGGGTCTTCGGTGCGACCGGGGTGGCGAGGTCTTCGAGCTCGGTCGACTCGTGCGAGGCGCCGGCCAGGTTGGCGTCGGTGGAGCGGTCGGCGTCGCTGCCGGGGTCGAGCCACAGGCCGGCGCCGGTGACGGCGGCGTACATGGCGGCGCGGTTCGGGAACCGGGCCAGCGCGGCCGGGTCGATCCAGGGCGCGTAGACGCCGAGGTCGGGGGCGAGCCGGGCGCCGTAGCGGGCGAAGCGGCGCTGGTCGTTGCCGCCGCCGACACAGCCGTGGGCGAGCACGGTGCGGCCGTCGGCCCGCAGCGCGGGGGCGAGCCGCTCGACCAGGACCAGCCGGGACGCGCCGGTGGTGTTCCAGTAGCCGCCGTCGTGGCGGGCCTGGTAGCGCAGCAGGTCGAGGCCGAGTTCGGCCATCGCCGGGCGCAGGTCGACGAGGGTGGCCGGAAGGCCGGCGCCGCGCAGCGAGTCGACGAGGGCGGCGAGGTCGTCCGGGCCGCCCTGGCCGATGTCGGCGACGTAGTGATGGGCGTCGACGCCCCGCTCGCGCAGCCAGAGCCCGAGCGCGAGGCTGGACAGCCCTCCGCCCTGGACGACGCCCACCCGCCGGGCGGCGAGATCCTCGATGATCACAGCCGGACGCCTCCGCACTTCGAGCTGACAAATAGGACACGCGTCAGGGCGTGCCGGAATCACTGCTGCGCCACGCTAACAGCGCCATAGCCGGATGTCAATATTGCAATCAACATAGATACATATCTACTGTGCGAAGGTCCGCGCCGCCCATCATCAGCGATAGCACGTGCCACCTAGAGGACATTTAACAATAGCCGAGGTATGAGGCATGGATGTTCATTTGCCCGATACGCCTTACGAGGGCGTACTGCGCTCGGGAATTGGCACAAAACGCGACTTCCCCGGCCACCTGACCGTCATTGACCTGTTCGAACAGCAGGTCACCACGAATCCCGACCGGATCGCGGTCCGCTACCGGGACCTACAACTGACCTTCCGTGAAATTAACAACATTGCCAACCTATATTCACAACGACTGGACCGAATCGGCGTTCGCCACGGCGACCTCGTCCCACTGTTCATCGCCGACGGACCCGACTTCGTCGCCGGTCTACTCGCGACAGTCAAACTCGGCGCAGCATTCGTTCCAATCGATCCAGGTTGGCCGATAGAACGGCTCGAGGTCATCTTTTCGCAGTTGGCCCCCCGGGCCGTACTCGCGGTTCCGCCGACCCTCGACACGCTGCGCGCGCTCGACCTCGGCGACCGGACCGTCGTGCTCGACCACGAGGGCGTCACCCCGGCCGGCGAGCCGCTGCGCACCCTCGACGCCGAGCGGCCGGACGTGCCCCGCCCCGCCCCGCAGGACTTGATCTACGGCTATTTCACCTCCGGTTCCACCGGCACCCCGAAATGCGCGCTGAACCGGCACCGCGGTCTGGTCAACCGGCTCACCGCGATGTCCGGCCACTTCGGCGACGGCCGGGAACAGATCGTCCTGCAGAACAGCCGGCCGACCTTCGACTCCTCGATGTGGCAGATCCTGTGGCCGATGGTCACCGGCGGCACCGTCGTCCTGCCCGACCGCGACGGCATCCTCGACCTCGAGGGCACCTGCCGCACCATCGGCCGCTACGGCGTCACCATCACCGACTTCGTACCGTCGGTGCTCAGCGCGCTGGTCACACTGATCGAGGTCCGCCCCGACCTGCGGGCCGAACTCGCCCCGCTGCGCCGGATGCTGGTCGGCGGCGAGGCGGCCACCCTGCCCGTGCTGAGCCGCCTCCAGCAGCTCGTGCCGCACCTGCGGATCACCAACACGTACGGTCCGACCGAGTGCTCGATCGGGTCGGTCTTCCACGACATCGGACCGGACCACGATCCGGTCCCGCTCGGCCGGCCGATCCCCAACACCGCCGCCGTCGTCCTCGACGACCAGCTCCGCCCGATCGCCGCCGGCGTCACCGGCGAGATCTGGATCGGCGGCGAGTGCGTCGGCGCCGGCTACCTGCGTGACCCGGCCCGCACCGACCAGGTCTTCGTGCCCAACCCGTTCCCCCAGATCACCGGGCCGCTGATCTACCGCACCGGCGACCTCGGCCACGTCACCGCGGACGGCCTGCTGATGTTCGGCGGCCGGCGCGACGACCAGGTCAAGATCGGCGGGGTACGGGTCGAACTGGCCGAGATCGAGCGGGCGCTGCGCGAGCACGAGACGGTCCGCGACGCGGTCGTGGTGGCCCGTGGCGACCAGGACAGCCGGGCCCTGGTCGCGTACGTGACCCTGCGCGCCGGCGAGCCCCCGGTCGACACCGCCGAACTGCTGCTCAGCGCCGGCAAGCACCTGCCGGCCGAGACCGTCCCGAAACGACTCACCATCCTCGACCGGATGCCGCTGACCCCCAACGGCAAGGTGGACCGGCGCGCGCTGGCGCTACGGGCCGACGCGGACACCGAGGCGCCCGACCTGCCGTACACCCCGCCCGGGTCGCCCGAGGAGGAACTGGTCGCCGCGGTCTGGCGCGAGGTGCTGGGCCGCGACCGGGTGTCGGTCACCGAACGGTTCGCCGACCAGGGCGGCACCTCCCTGCTCACGCACCGGCTCGGCGCGCTGCTGGGCGTACGGCTCGGCCGGCCCGTCGCGATCGCCGACCTGCTCGCCGCCGACACCGTCCGGGCCCAGGCGGAACTCGTCGCCGGCGGGGCACCGGTCCGCGCGCAACTGGACCCGGCCGCGCTGGCCCGCGACGCGCTGCCCGACCCGCCGCCGGCCACCGGCCTGCCCCGGCCGCCGGACCGGTCGCGGCGGCTGCTGGTCACCGGGGTGACCGGGTTCGTCGGCGCGCACCTGCTCGCCGAGCTGCTCGGCCGGCCCGACGTCGACCTGACCTGCCTGGTCCGCGCCCGCGACGACGAGGCGGCCCGGCACCGGCTGACCGCCGCGCTGCGCGACTACGGGCTGTTCGACGCGCTCGCCCACGCCGAGAAGGCGTTCGCCGAGGACCGGCTGCGGGTGCTCGCCGGCGACCTGGCGACGTCCGGGCTCGGCCTGGCGCCGGAGGCGTTCGACCGGCTCGCCGAGCGGACCGACGGCATCGTCCACGCCGGCGCGCTGGTCAACTTCCTGCACGACTACGCCGACCACCGGGCCCCCAACGTGCTCGGCACGCGGGAACTGCTGCGGCTGGCGGCCCGTGGGCGGGGCTGCCGGGTGCACGCGGTGTCGACGTTCTCCGCGCTCGCCGCCGGGCACGTCCCGGACGCCGCCGGCCGGTTCGACGAGGACCAGGCACCGGTGCCGGAACTGCTGCCGTCCGACGGCTACAGCCAGTCCAAGTACGTGATGGAGCAACTGCTGGACAACGCCCGGGCGCAGGGGCTGGACTCGGTCGTCTACCGGCTGGGCGAGGTCTGGCCGTCGCGGCGCACCGGGGTGGCCAACCCGGCGTCACTGGCCCAGTCGCTGGTCTACGCGTGTGCCCGTACCGGGATCGTCTTCCCGACCTCGGCGGTGATCGACCATCTGCCGGCCGACCTGATCGGCCGCTTCCTGGCCGAGGCCGCCTGCGGCCGGCGGCCCGGCGGCGACCGGGTCCACCTGCTGCGGCCGGTGTCGCTGCGCTTCGGCGACCTCTTCGACCGGCTGGTCGAACGCACCGGCGCCCGGTGGGGCGGCTACGCGCTGTTCCACGAGCGGCTGACCGACCTGGTCGAGCGGCACGGCGCCGACCAGCGGCTGGTCCGGGTGGCCATGCTGCTGCCCGCTCCGGACGGTGACGGCGACGAGACGCCGGCCGCCGTGGACACACTTTTCACCGACAGTTCGGGTAGGTTCACGGTGCGCCGGGCCGACGACCACGCCGCCACCGGCGTCACGCTGCTCACCGGTTCGCCGCTGGACGATCTCACCGCATTCGTCGAGGGGCTGGCCGACGAGGTGATACATCGATAACATCACCCGCCGGCCGCCGGCACAGCGCCGCGCGTCCGCCCGACCCGCCCAGTGAAACGGTGTTCAACTCATGCCCATCGACCCCGGGGTCCTGGCAATCTTCGTCGTCGCCATCGTCGTCATCTGCCTGACCCCGGGGCCGGACATGATCTACGTGCTGGCGCACGCGATCAGTCAGGGGCCGATGGCCGGGGTCGTCGCGTCGGCGGGCATGGCGGTCGGCATGCTCGTGCACACCCTCGCCGTCACCCTGGGACTGGCCACCCTGATGGCGGCGGCCCCCATGCTCTTCGACGTCATCAAGTGGGCCGGCGCGGCCTATCTGGTCTACATCGGAATCCGGTCCTGGATCGACAGCGGCAAGCCGCCGGTGGTGGGTGACCGCCCCCGGGTCCCGCTGCGTACGGTGCTCTGGCGGGCCACCGTCACCAACCTGCTCAACCCCAAGATCGTGCTGTTCTACCTGGCGTTCCTGCCCCAGTTCGTCGACCGCGAGCGGGGCGGCACCGCCGTGCAGCTGCTGGTGCTCGGCCTGCTGTTCGTCATCGTCGGCTTCGTCATCGACGCGCTGATCGCGCTGGTCGCCGGCAAGGCGAGCGCGTTCCTGCTGCGCCGCAGGCAGGTCGACAAGCTGCTCAACCGGATCGCCGGCACGGTCTTCCTCGCGCTGGCCGCCCGGCTGGTCATCACCTGAGGCCGGCCGTCACCCGGCCGCCCGCCGGTGGGTCACCACCTCGTGGCCGTTCTCGCCGGCGGGCAGCAGGGCCAGGCTGAGCGCGCCCAGGTAGGAGTCGGCCGCCGACGCCTCGAAGCGCGGACCGGCCAGCCGCGCCGCCCGCTTGATCATGGAACGGCCCACCGGCGACACGCCGAGCAGCCGGTCGGTCAGCACCGCCGCCGTCACCGCCAGCCGCTCGGCCGGCACCACCTCGGTCACCAGGTCGTAGCGCAGCATCCCGGCCGGCTCGATCCGGTCGCCGAGCAGCAGCCAGCGCTTGGCCCGGTCGGCACCGACCAGGTCGGCGAGGATCGCCATCCCGCTCCAGGTGAGCGGGGCGCCGAAGGTCACCTCCGGGAAGGTGAAGAAGCAGGTGTCGGCGGCGACCCGCAGGTCGCTGGCCAGCCCGAGCACCGCCCCCGCCCCGCTCGCCGGCCCGTTGAAGGCCGTCACCGTCGTCTGCTCCAGGCGGAACCACCGCTCCACCAGTTCGGCGGTGCGCCGCTGCACGTGCATCGTGGTGGCCACGTCCAGGGTCGCCAGCGCGTCGAGGTCGGTGCCGCCGCAGAACTCGGTGCCGGCGCCGGTGAGCACCACCACCTCCACCCGGGAGTCCCGGCCCAGTTCGTGCAACACCTCCTCGAAGCGACCGAGCATCGCCAGATCAAAGCTGTTGCGGCGCGCGGGACGGTTGAGGATGACGCTGGCCAGCCTCCCGTCACGTCGCAGTGTCACCGAGTCGTCCGGTCCGTTCACGTGGTCTCCGAGGTCCGTTGGTGCGCGGCCCACCCAGGCTGCCGCGTCGCCAACGTACGCCAGTACATCGAGTAGCGCGACCACCGAGGCGGCCCTGTCGGAGGTTCGGGCAGGTCCCCGGGGTGGTTTGCCGGGCCCCGGTACGGGAAGCCGGCGCCGGTGGACGGGGGTGGCGTGCGACCGGTCCGGGTGGCGATGGTGTGCGGGGCGGGCGACCCGACCCTCGACGGGGTCGCCGACTACACCCGCCGGCTCGAGGCGGCCCTGCGCGAGGTCGACGTGCACGTGTCGCGGGTGTCCGTCGCACCGGGCCGGGCCGGGGGCTGGCTCGGCGCCGTACGCGGGGCCGCCAGGAGTGTCCGCCGGCTGGCCCCGGATCTGGTGCACGTGCAGTTCGCCCCGTCGGCGTTCCGGTTCTCCGGCCGCCCCGGCCTGCTGCTGCCGCCGCTGCTCCCCCGTTCGGTCCCGCTGGTGACGACCCTGCACGAGTACGGCTCGTGGGCGGCGCCGTCGTGGCTGCCCGACCGGGTGTGGCGGCGGCTGGAGCGCGCCGCCCGGGTCGACCGGGAGAGCGGGCGGCTGGTGCCCGGCAGCGAGCTGGTGCTGGTCACCAACGACGCGCACGCGGCGGTGGTGACCGAGCGGACCGGCCGCCGCCCGCTGCGGGTGCCGGTGCCGGCGAACGTCGACGACCACGGTGCGGCGACGACCGGTGCCCGGCGCCGGTTCCGCCGCCGGCTGGGGCTTCCCGCCGACACCGTACTGCTGGTGTTCTTCGGGTTCGTGCATCCGGTCAAGGGGGTGCGCTACCTGCTGGAGGCGCTGCCCCGGCTGCGGGCCCGGCATCCGGCGCTGCACCTGGCGGTGGTCGGCGGCTTCACGTCGCGGGCGCTGCCGGAGGCGCAGGCCGACGCCTTCCGGGCCGAGCTGGCCGGGATCGCGGCCGCGCACGGCGTCGGCGACGCGGTCACGTTCACCGGCTACCTGCCGGCGCCGGAGGTCTCGGAGGCGCTGCACGCGGCGGACGGCGCCGTACTGCCGTTCTGCGAGGGGGTGACGACCAAGAGCGGGGCGCTGGTGGCGGCGCTGGCGCACGGGCTGCCGACGGCGGTCACCACAGCGCCGGCGGGTGACCCGGACCTGGTCGACGGCGTGACGGTGGCGGTTATCGACCGGCGGCGGGACGCGGCCGCGGTGGCCCGCGCCACCGACCGGCTGCTGTCCGATCCGGCGCTGCGCGGGCGGCTGGCCCGCGCCGGGCGGCTGGTGGCGACCCGCCGTTCCTGGCCGGGCGTCGCCGCGGCGCACCGGGCCGCGTACGAGCGTCTGCTGGGGGTCGGCGATGACTGAGCCGTACCGGGAGATCCTGGTCGTCGACCTGCTCGGCGGGCTCGGCGACCTGGTGATGCTGCTCCCGGCGGTGCACGCCCTGGCCCGGCGGCATCCGGCGGCGGCGCTGCGGGTGCTGACCCACGAGCCGGGCGGCGACCTGCTGCGCGGCGACCCGGCGGTCACCGAAGTGATCACTATCGGTCAGGGGCACTCCGGGGCCGAGCGGGCCGCGGTGGTCGACGCGCTGGCGCTGCACCGGCCCGACCTGGCGGTGACGACGACCCGGTACGACGCCATCCCCGCCCTGCTCGAGGACGGTGCCGGGCGGGCGGTGACCGACCTGTGGCGCCGGCCGCCGCCGGACCAGCCGGTCGGCGAGCGCTACCTGCGGATCCTGTACGCCGAGGGGCTGATCGACGCCGCCGACGTCGGTACCCGCCCCCGCCTGCGGCTGCGCCCCGAGGAACTCGACGACGGCGAGCTGATGATGGCGTCGTGGCTGCCCCGGGAGAACCGCCGGCCGCCGGTGCTGCTGGTGGTCGACGCCGGGATGGGGGTCAAGCGCTGGCCGCGGCGGCACTGGCAGGCACTGGTGCGGCTGCTGCGCCACGACGGTTACCCGGTGCTCGCGGTCGGCGGCCCGGACGGCCGGCCGCCGCCGTGCCCGCTGCTGCCCCGGACCGGCCTGCGCCGGCTGGCCGCGCTGTTCGCCGCCGCCGGCCGGCGCGGCGGGGTGGTCGTCGGCGCCGACACCGGACCGGTGCGGGTGGCGGCAGCGGCCGGGGCCGGCACGGTGGCCCTGTTCGGCCCGACCGACGCCCGCCGGTACGGCCTGGCCGCCGCCGCACCGCTGGCGGCCGGCACGGGGGCGCCGGCCAACCCCACGCGAACCGGCCCGGCGTCGCCCGGTGGCCTGTCGGTCGACCTGCAGGGCCGGCCGGACTGCCCGCACCGGCAGCCGACCACGATCAGCGAGCAGAGCTGCTGGTGGACCGCGGACTGCCCGCTGTCGCCGGCCGGGCCGGCGTGCATGGCCGACATCGACCCCGGCACGGTCGCCGCCGCGGTCCGCCGGGCGGCCGGGCCGGACCGGGGTCAGGCCGCGTCGTCCTCGGTCTCCCAGGGCACCGGGCGCAGGTAGCTCGCCCCGATCAGCCGGCAGTAGTTCCAGTAGTCGTCGTCGGTCGCGTCCATGTCGTCGAGCAGAAGGCGGGCCGGCGGGAACGGCCGGGCCGGGCCGAGCTGGGCCAGGTCGGCCAGCCGGTCCCGGTCGGCGGTGGCGTCGCCCGGCCCGTCGAGGCTGGCCAGTGCCAGCCGGAGCTTGTCGTAGTAGCCCTCCTCGTCGCCCTCGAGGACGGCGATCTCCTCCAGTTCGATGGTGACGTGGTCGCCCTCGCCGGCCCGTACGCCGGCACCGAGCAGCGCGGCGTATGCCGCCAGCGGCTCGCCGAACAGCCGTTCCAGCACCGGCACCGCCACGTCGAGCTGGGTCAGGGCCCGCTCGACCGGGGCGACCGGCGCGGTGGCCACCACCTTCTCGGTGTGCCTGCCCTCGGTCACCTCGAAGGTCTCGGTCCGCAGGTCGGCGGCGCGGAACATGGCCAGCCACAGCAGCGGTACGCAGTTGACGTCGGCGGCCACGGTGTTGAGCTTCGGGTCGTAGTCGGACTTGGCGAAGGCGGGATAGATGCTCGTGTAGGTGCTCACGCACAGGTATGACCGGTTCGACACGCCGGCCAGGCTAGCGGTGCGGTGCGACACGGCGGCCGCAGCGCCGCCCTCAGCCGGCGGCCGGCTCGCGCTCGCGGGCGTCGACCAGGGCGGCGACGCCGTCGAGGATGCGCTGGAGACCGAACTCCGACTCCTCGTCCGAGTATCCCCCGGCGTCGTCGAAACTTCCGGCGGCGGTGATCCGGGACAGTTCCGGATACCGCCGCGCGTCGACGAGCAGGCGCAGCATCTCCCCGTACGACGGCGGCGGGCCGCCCTCCTGCGCGGCGGCGGCGGTCGCCGCCCGGACGAGGTCGATCCGCAGTTGCGCCTCGTTGCGTACGAAGCCGCTGAGCAGTTGCATGACGGCGACCCGTTCGTAGTCCTCGACCCGGGTCGGGGCGAGGATCTGCAGGCCACTCTCCAGCCAGGACAGTTGGACCGGGCCGAGCGGCGGGCCGCTGATCGGGACCTGCAGGAACCACGGGTGCCGCTCGTATCCGGCCATGAGCGCCCGCGCCCAGCCGGCGAGGCCGGCCCGCCAGCCCTGTTCGGCCGGTGGCGGTTCGGGCGGCGAGCCCATCGCGGTCTCGGCCATCAGGGCGAGCAGTTCGTCCTTGCTGGCGACGTACCGGTAGAGCGACATCGTGGTGAACCCGACCTCTTCGGCGACCCGGCTCATCGACACCGCCGCGAGTCCCTCGCGGTCGGCGATCTCGACGGCGGCGGCGACGATGCGCTCCAGGCTGAGCCCGGGTTTGGGCCCGCGGCGGGGCCGCTCGCGCCGCCCCCAGAGCAGTTCCAGGGTCGGCGGCAGCTCGGTCATGGCGTTGTCGTCCATCGTCACCCGCGTCGGTCGGTCGGCACTTGACCCCCATCCTAAAACTGCGTATAACCTACACAGATACGTGTACGACATACACAGTTTCGCTCCTGAGAGGTTGCCATGACCGACGACCCGATCATCCGGGCCAGCGGGATCACGAAATCCTTCGGAAAGTTCACCGCGCTTCGCGGCGTCGACCTCGCCGTCGCCCGGGGCAGCATCCACGCCCTGCTCGGCCCCAACGGCGCGGGCAAGACGACGATGGTCCGGATCCTGAGCACCCTGCTGCGCCCCGACGGCGGCGGCGCGACCGTCGCCGGCCACGACCTGCTGCGCCACCCCGACCGGGTGCGCGCCTCGATCAGCCTCACCGGCCAGTACGCCGCCGTCGACGAACTGCTCACCGGCGAGGAGAACCTGGTGATGATGGGCCGGCTCGGGCGCCTCGGCGGCCGGGCCGCCCGGCGGCGCGCCGTCGAACTGCTGGAACGCTTCGACCTCACCGACGCCCGGCGGCGGATCGTCCGCACCTACTCCGGCGGGATGCGCCGCCGGCTCGACCTCGCCGCGAGCCTGGTCACCGAACCGCCGCTGATCTTCCTCGACGAGCCGACCACCGGCCTCGACCCGCGCAGCCGCCAGGCGATGTGGGACATGGTCCGCGAACTCGCCGCCACCGCCGTCACCGTGCTGCTGACCACCCAGTACCTGGAGGAGGCCGACCGGCTCGCCGACCGGATCACCCTGGTCGACGGCGGCCGGGTGATCGCCGAGGGCACCGCCGAACAGCTCAAGGCGCAGGTCGGTGACGAGCGGGTGGAGCTGCGGCTGGCCGGCCTGGACGACTTCGACCGGGCCGTCCGCGACCTCGGCGACCGGGCCGTACGCCCCGACCGGGACAGCCGCACCGTGAGCGTGCCCACCGACGGCAGCGCCGCCCAGCTGCGCGCCCTGCTCGACACGATGGCGGCCCGGGACGTCGCCGTCACCCGGGTGGAACTGCACCGCCCGACCCTCGACGACGCGTTCCTGGCCCTGACCGGCACTACCACCGCCGGGCCGACCCCCGCCACCGCCCCGGCCCGGACCGGCGGCGCGTCCACCGCCGTGAAGGAGAACCGATGAGCACCCACGCCCGCCTCTACTGGGCGGCCAGCGACTCGCTGGTCATGATCGGGCGCAGCCTGCGGCACACCATGCGCAGTGTCGACACGCTGCTGCTCGGCGCGATCCTGCCGACCATGCTGATGCTGATGTTCGTGCACATCTTCGGCGGCGCGATCGACACCGGCACCGCCTACGTCACGTACGTGGTGCCGGGGGTGATGCTGCTCTGCGCCGGCTACGGGTCGGCCAACACCGCGGTCGCCGTCGCGGCCGACATGGTCAACGGCATCGTCGACCGGTTCCGGTCGCTGCCCATCCTCAGCTCCTCGGTGCTGACCGGCCACGTCGTCGCCAGCGTCACCCGCAACCTGTTCGCCACCGTGCTGGTGCTGGCGGTGGCGTTCGCGTCCGGCTTCCGGCCCACCGCCGGGCCGCTGGAATGGCTGGCCGCGATCGGGCTGCTGGTGCTGTTCATGCTCGCGATGTCCTGGGTGTCGGTCTTCCTCGGCATGCTGGCCGGCTCGGTCGAGTCGGCCAGCGCGTTCACCTTCGTGGTGCTCTTCCTGCCGTACCTGAGCAGCGGCTTCGTGCCGACCGACACGATGCCGGGGTTCCTGCGCGGGTTCGCCGAGCACCAGCCGATCACGCCGATGATCGAGGCGATCCGGGGGCTGCTGACCGACGTACCGGTCGACAACCCGGTCCCGGCGGCGGTCGCCTGGTTCGGCGGCCTCCTGGTGGTCGGCTACGCCGCGTCCAGCGTGCTCTTCCGGCACCGCCGGCCCCGGTAGCCGGCCCCGGTAGCCGGACCGGCTCAGGCGTTGTCGGAGACCTCGGCGTACGGCCGGTCGTTCCACCAAATGGCGTCGACCGTGTGGATGCGGTCGCTGGTCCAGAACCGGACGACCAGCCGGTCCGGCTGCCCCTGGAGGGTGTCCATCGTGTACCCCGGACGCGGGGTGGCCGAGACCAGGTGCACCCGCCCCGGCGTCATCCGGATCGTGGTCGTACCGCCGGGCACGTCGAACTGGCGCAGGTAGGACGTGCTCCCGTCGCCTTCGGTGATCACCGTCCAGCCGTCCACGGTGGCCGCGGGCGCGGTGGTACGGACCACCGTCGGCTCCGGCGACCGGGAGCCGGACGGGCGCGGCGTCGGGGTGCCCGGACCGGTCGGGGTGGGGGTGGCCGGTCCGGGCGACCCGGTGCCGGTCGACGGCGTGACCGGCACCGGCGGCGTCGGGGTGGGCGGCGCGGTCACCCCGTCGCCGGCATCGCGCAGCGCGGCGCCGGTCTCGACCTCGACCCGGTCGGGTACGGCGGTCCGCAGCACCGGCTGGAGGCCGAGCCAGACCAGCCCGGCACTGAGCGCGGTGGCCGTCGCCCACGCCGCGAACCGGCCCACCGCCCGCCATCCACCCATGCCGCCCATCTTGTCAACGTCGGTACGGTGCCACCATGCCCCTCGTGCTCCTGGTCGAAGACGACCCGGCGATCCGGCGCGCGCTGACCCACGCGCTGTCCGAGGCCGGTTACGCGGTCTGCCCGGTGGACAGTGCCCTCGCGGCGCTGCGTGAGGTGACCGCCCGGCCACCGGCGGTCGTCATCCTCGACCTGGGACTGCCCGACATGGACGGTGCCGACGCCCTCGTCATGATCCGCGCGGTCAGCGACGTGCCGATCATCGTGGCGACGGCCCGGCGTGGCGAGAACGACGTGATCAGGCTGCTCAACGCCGGCGCCGACGACTACGTGACCAAGCCGTTCTCGGCCGCGCACGTGCAGGCCCGGATCGCGGCGGTGCTGCGCCGGGGCCGGTCGGTGCCGGCCGGGTCGGAGCTGCCGCCGCCGGTCGAGGTGGGGCCGCTGCGGCTGGACCCGAACACCCGCACCGCGACCCTGCACGGGCAGCCGCTGCTGCTGGCCCGCAAGGAGTTCGACCTGCTGACGTACCTCGGCGAGCGGGCCGGCCGGGTGGTGCCGCGCGACGAGTTGTTCGTCAACGTGTGGCGGCAGCCGTTCGTCGGCGGCGACCAGACCCTCGACGCGCACATCTCGCTGCTGCGCCGCAAGCTGGGCGAGACGGCGGCGCAGCCCCGGCTGCTGCGCACCGTACGCGGCGTGGGGATCATGCTCGTCGGTCCGTCGTGAGGTCGGCGCTGGTCCGCGGCGCGCTCGCGGCGACGTCGATGGTGGCGCTGGCGTTCCTGCTGCCGCTGGCCCTGCTGGCGCAGCAGATCGCGCACGACCGGGCGCTGGCCGACGCCCGCCAGCAGGCCACCGCGATCGTCGCCGCGATCGCGGTCACCGACGACCGGGCGGTGCTGGCCCGCGCCGCCGCCACGACCGCCGCCGGCGCCGACGACCGGCTGGTCCTGCACCTGCCGGACCAGCAACCGGTCGGCACGCCCCGGGCCGCGGCCGCCGACGTGGCCCTGGTCCGCGACCGCCGCCACCCGGTGACCGCGCACGTCCCGGGCGGGCTGGCCTACCTGCAGCCGACAGCGCTCGACGGCGGCCGGACCGCGGTCGTCGAGGTGTTCGTGCCGACGGCCGACCTGCGGCGTGGGGTCGGCACGGCGTGGCTGGCGATGGCCGGGCTGGCCGCGGTCCTGGTGGCCGGGTCGGTGGCGCTCGCCGACCGGCTCGGCGCCCGGGTCGTGACCGCGGCCCGCGAGCTGTCCGGCGCCGCCCGCCGGTTCGGCGCCGAGGACCTGACCACCCGGGTACGCCCCGCCGGCCCGGTCGAGCTGGCCGAGGCGGGTACGGCGTTCAACACGATGGCGGACCGGATCGTGTCGCTGGTCGACGCCGAACGGGAGCGGGCGGCCGACCTGTCGCACCGGCTGCGTACGCCGTTGACCGCGTTGCGGCTGGACGCCGACGCGCTACCGCCCGGCGGGGCGGCCGACCGGGTACGCGAGTCGGTCGACGCGCTCGATGCGGAGATCGACGCGATCATCCTCAGCGCCCGCCGGCCGCCACCCGGCGCGGAACCGGAGGTGACCGACCTGACCGAGGTGCTGGCCGACCGGCTGGCGTTCTGGACGGTGCCGGCGACCCACCAGCGCCGGCGGTGGGAGGTGCGGGGCGGGTCCGAGCCGGTGTGGCTGGCGGCCGGCCGGGCCGACGTCATCGGCGCGGTCGACGCCCTGCTCGGCAACGTCTTCCGGCACACCGCCGCCGGCACGCCGTTCCGGATCACGCTGACCCGCGACGCGCTCACCGTCGAGGACGGCGGGCCGGGGATCGCCGACTCGGCGTCGGCCGTACGGCGCGGGGTCAGCGGGGCCCGGTCGACCGGGCTGGGGCTGGACATCGTGCGCCGGGTCGCCGCCGAGGCAGGCGGGCGGCTGGTCATCGACCGTGGTGACGTGCTGGGCGGGGCGCGGGTGGAGATGTCGTACCGCCCGGTTGCCGCGCCCCCGGCGGACGGCCGGGGGCGGCGGTTCCGCCGGGGCCGGCCGGAGCCGGCGCGCGGCGCGCCGGGTCACTGACGCCGGGGCAGCACCACGATCCGGCCGAAGAACTGGTCGATGTGCCGTACGACCTCGTTGAACTCGTCGAGGTCGATCGGCTTGGTGACGTAGGCGTTGGCCTGGAGCGTGTAGCTGCCGAGGATGTCGTTGTCGGCGCTGGACGTGGTGAGCACGACGATCGGGATGGTCCGCAGGCTCTCGTCGCTCTTGACCTGGGTCAGCACCTGACGGCCGTCCATCCGGGGCATGTTGAGGTCCAGCAGGATCATGTCCGGCCGCTGGGCGTCGTGGTGGCGGCCCTCGCGGCGCAGGAACTCCATGGCCTCCTCACCGTCGCCGACGATGTCGATGGTCTTGTCGATGCCGGAGTCCGCCAGCGCCTCCTCGATCATCAGCACGTCGCCGGCGTCGTCGTCGACGACGAGGATCCGGACGGGGGTGGCGGGGGCTTCGACCATCGTTGCTACCTGCCTAGTGTTCGTAGTTGAGGACTTCGACCAGCCCGGTGACCCGCAGGACCCGCTCGACCGGACCGGTGAAGCCGGTCAGCCGCAGCCAGCCGCCACGTGCGGCGCACTCGTTGTCGCCCCGAACGAAGCTGGCCATGCCGGCGGAGTCGCAGAAGGCCAACCCCTCCAGATCGAGAAGGATGTGGTGCCGACCGTCGCCCAGCAGTTCGTCGACACCGGAGTTGAGCACGGGCACGGTGGCCATGTCCAGTTCGCCGGACAGGCGCAGTACGGCCGTGCCGTCGGACTCACCGCGCGTGATGGCCAGCGTCAAGACCGCTCTCCCTCGTCCCGATAGTTGCCGTGGAGCAAGCGTACGCGCCGCCGACCACACCGTATCGACGGGCGGTCGGTCTGCCGTACGCCCGGGTGGCCGGTGGCCGGTGGCCGGTTCGACGCCGGCTAGCGGGCGGCGGGCCGCAGGGCGGCGAGCAGGTCGGCCGAGTCGGTGCCGGCCGGGCGGTCGCTGACCTGGCCGTCGCCGAGTTCGACGACCCGCCACCGGCCGTCGTCGCGCAGGACCAGGTCGGCCGTGACGAACGGCAGCCGGAGGGCGGCGACCAGCGGCGCGACCTCGGACAGGTCGACGTCCGCCGGGGCCGGCCGGTCCGGGGTGTCCGGGTGGGCGGTGACCAGCGCCGGCCGCCCGTCGACCCACCAGGTGCGCACCTCGGCCGAGACGAACCGCTCGAAGCGGCGCAGCACCAGCCCGCCGACGAACTCGTCGTCGCGCAGTTCCAGGAACCGGGACGCGACCCGCCACGCGGCGTCGGCGTCGGCGACGTCGGCGATGTAGGCCGCCTCGTCGAAGTGGTGCTTCATCGACTTGGTGTGGTCGCGCAGCACCGCCGGACCGGACCCGAACGCGGCGCGGGCCCGGTCGAAGCCGGCCCGGTCGGCGCCGGTGGTCCAGACCGAGTACGGCGTGACGTCGGCCAGGTCGGTGTACCAGCCGGGCAACTCGTGTGCCCGGCGGTACTGCTCCGGCGTGGTGCGCAGGGCGATGCCCCGCTCGCGCAGCACGGCGGCGAGGGCGGCGTACCGCCCGGCGCGCAGCATCCAGCCCCGGTAGAAGGCTGCGCCGGTCGCGGCGGTGCGGGCCACGGTGCGGGCGGGCGCCGGCCCTTCGGGGTCGGCGGGCCGGGCCAGCGCGTCGTGGTCGACGAGGACGACGTCGAATCCCAGGTCGCGGGCTGCCGTCGCCTCGGCGGCGAAGTGTTCGTCGGGTCGGCGCGGGCGCATCGGGTCGGCGGGCAGCAGCAGGATCACCGGCACATCGTGCCGCAGGGAGGCCACCGGACCGGGCCGGCGGGGCCATCCCTACCTGCTCGGTGCCGACGGGTCCGGCGAGGTGCCGGCGGGGTGGGTGGTGTCGATCGGGACGTATCACCATGAATCGCCGCGACGGTCCGGCCAGGACTACATCCATCGACTTCAACCGTTGACGCGACCGTCGCGCGTCTGAAACATTTGGCCGACCCTCCGCAAAATTGCGGCAAGGACATGTTTGACACCGAACTTCTGTCCGCAACTTCTGGACAGGCTCACCATCCATGTTCACGTCCGTTCAGGACCGGTCACCGGGAGGCCCGCGATGACCAACCCGCCGCGCGACCGGGGTCCACCGTGGGCACCGCCCCCGACACCACGTGGCACTCCCCCGGCCGCCACGATCCGCGCCACGGCAACCACACCAGACGGTCGGCCCGACCGGCGACGCCCGGCCACCACCCGACCAGGTCCCGGCTCCTCGCACACCCCCGAGACCATGAGAGCTTGAGGAACGAATGAGAAGGAAACATGCAGCGTGGCGGCTGATCGCGGCGGCGCTCGCGACCGGGCTCGCCGTGTCGGCGGCACCGGCCCTGCCGGCCGCGGCGGCCGGCGGCCCCAACCTGGCGGCGGGAAAGGCGGCCACGGCCAGCAGTTCCAACGCCGAGCACACCGCCAACCGGATCAACGACGGCAACCCGGGCACCTACTGGGAGAGCGCCAACAACGCCTTCCCGCAGTGGGCCCAGATCGACCTCGGCAGCAGCGTCGGCATCGACCAGCTGGTGCTCAAGCTCCCGACGGGCTGGGAGAGCCGGACCCAGACCCTGGCCGTGCAGGGCAGCCCGGACGGGACCAGCTTCGCCACCATCGTCGGCTCGACCGGGTACGCCTTCAACCCGGGCAACGGCAACACGGTGACGATCAACTTCCCGGCGACCAACACCCGCTTCGTCCGGCTGCACGTCACCGCGAACACCGGCTGGTCGGCCGCGCAGATCGCCGAACTGGAGGTCTACGGCGCCACCACCGGCGGCAGCGGCAACCTGGCCCAGGGCCGGCCGCTGACGTCGAGCAGCAGCAACGCGCCGTACGGGCCGGGCAACGCCGGTGACGGCAACCAGGCCAGCTACTGGGAGAGCGCGAACAACGCCTTCCCGCAGTGGCTCCGCGTCGACCTCGGCGCCGCCGTCGCCGTCAACCGGGCCGTGCTCAAGCTGCCGGCCGGCTGGGAGACCCGCACCCAGACGCTGAGCGTGCAGGGCAGCACCGACGGCAGCACCTTCAGCACCGTGTCCGCGTCGGCCGGGCGGGTCTTCAACCCGGCCGCCAACAACACCGTGACGATCGACTTCAACACCACCACGGTGCGCTACCTGCGGGTGCACGTGACGGCCAACAATGTGTGGCCGGCCGCGCAACTGTCGGAGTTCGAGGTCTACGGCCCGACGACCGGGGACACCCAGCCGCCGTCCGGCCCGACGAACCTCGCCTACACCCAGCCGGCCACCGGCCAGATCCGCCTCACCTGGAACGCCGCCACCGACAACGTCGGCGTCACCGGCT
>NZ_JBFAKM010000011.1:109029-163784 GCF_040655695.1 Polymorphospora sp. NPDC050346
TACGACATCTACGCCAACGGCACCCTGCGCACCAGCGTCGCCGGCAACGTGCTGACGTACACCGACAACCAGCCGGCCAGCGCCACCGTCTCCTACCACGTACGCGCCAAGGACGCCGCCGGCAACCAGTCGGCCAACAGCAACACCGTCACCCGCACCGGGTCGACCGGGGACACGCAGGCGCCGACCGCGCCGACGAACCTCGCCTTCACCCAGCCGGCCACCGGCCAGATCCGGCTCACCTGGAACGCCGCCACCGACAACGTCGGCGTCACCGGCTACGACATCTACGCCAACGGCACCCTGCGCACCAGCGTCGCCGGCAACGTGCTGACGTACACCGACAACCAGCCGGCCAGCGCCACCGTCTCCTATTACGTACGGGCCAAGGACGCCGCCGGCAACCAGTCGGCCAACAGCAACACCGTGACCCGCACCGGCAGCAACCCGCCCGGGTCGAACCTGGCGGTCGGCAAGCCGATCACCGCGTCGTCCACCGTGCACGTGTTCAACGCCGCCAACGCCAACGACGACGACGTGAACACCTACTGGGAGGGTGCCCCCGGCGCCTACCCGAGCACGCTGACCGTCTCGCTGGGCGCCAACGCCAGCATCACCGCGGTCGTGCTCAAGCTCAGCCCGTCGACGGCGTGGGCCACCCGTACCCAGACGTTGCAGGTGCTGGGCCGGGAGCAGAGTTCCTCGTCGTTCACCAGCCTGGTCGCCTCGGCGCCGTACACCTTCAACCCGGCGTCGAGCAACATCGTGACGATCCCGGTCTCGGCGACCGCCGCCGACGTCCGGCTCCAGTTCACCGCGAACACCGGGTCGTCGAACGGCCAGGTCGCCGAGTTTCAGGTGATCGGGACGCCGGCACCGAACCCGGACCTGACGATCACCGGCCTCACGGCCTCGCCGGCGTCGCCGGTCGAGACCGACGCGGTGACGCTGTCCGCCACCGTCCGCAACGCGGGCACCGCGGCGGCCGGCGCCACCAACGTCAACTTCTACCTGGGTACGACCCGGGTCGGCACCGCCGCGGTCGGCGGGCTCGCCGCCGGGGCGCAGACCACCGTCACCGCCAACATCGGGGCCCGCAACGCGGGCACCTACCAGGTCGTCGGCCGGGTCGACGAGGCCAACACGATCGTCGAGCAGAACGACGCGAACAACGAGTTCACCAGCCCGACCCCGCTGACGGTCCGGCCGGTCGACAGCTCCGACCTGGTCGCCGCCGCGGTGACCTGGTCACCGGGCACCCCGTCGGCCGGCAACACGGTCAACTTCTCGGTGGCGATCCGCAACCAGGGCACGGTCGCCTCCACCGGCGGCGCGCACGGCATCACTCTGACCGTGCTCAACGACGCCGGCACGGTCGTCCGCACCCTCACCGGCTCGTTCACCGGCACGATCGCCGCAGGTGCCACCACCGCACCGGTCAGCCTGGGCACCTGGACGGCGGCCAACGGCCGGCACACGGTCCGGGTGGTACTCGCCGCCGACGGCAACGAGCTGCCGGTCAAGCGGGAGAACAACACCAGCGAGCAGGCCCTGTTCGTCGGCCGCGGCGCCAACCTCCCGTACGACATGTACGAGGCGGAGGACGGCACGGTCGGCGGCGGCGCGCAGGTCGTCGGGCCGAACCGCACCATCGGCGACATCGCCGGCGAGGCGTCCGGCCGGCGCGCGGTGACGCTGAACAGCAACGGGTCGTACGTGCAGTGGACCACCCGGGCCGCGACGAACACCCTGGTCGCCCGGGTCTCGATCCCGGACGCGCCGGGCGGCGGCGGGATCAACTCGACGCTGAACATCTACGTCAACGGCACCTTCCACAAGGCGCTGAACGTGACCTCGAAGTACTCGTGGCTCTACGGCAACGAGGCGGCCCCGGGCAACTCCCCCGGTGCCGGCGGCCCGCGCCACATCTACGACGAGGCCAACGTGATGCTCAACTCGACGATCCCGGCCGGCAGCACCATCCGCCTGCAGAAGGACCCGGCGAACAGCACCACGTACGCCGTCGACTTCGTCAACCTCGAGCAGGTGTCGCCGCGGGCCAACCCGAACCCGGCCCGGTACGCGGTGCCGACCGGCTTCAGCCACTCCGACGTGCAGAACGCCCTGGACCGGGTCCGGATGGACACCACCGGCAACCTCGAGGGCGTCTACCTGCCGGCCGGCACGTACGAGACCGCGCAGAAGTTCCAGATCTACGGCAAGCCGGTCAAGGTCGTCGGCGCGGGCATCTGGTACACCAGGTTCCAGACGCCGACCAGCCAGGAGAACACCGACGCCGGCTTCGGGGTGCAGTCCTCGGCCAGCGGGTCGTCCTTCTCGCACCTGGCGTTCTTCGGCAACTACGTGTCGCGTATCGACGGACCCGGCAAGGTCTGGGGCGAGTTGAAGGACGTCGACAACATGACGATCGACAACGTCTGGGTCGAGCACACCGTGTGCGCGTACTGGGGCGTGAGCGTCAGCGGCCTGACCATCAAGGACAGCCGGTTCCGCAACACGTTCGCCGACGCGGTCAACCTGACCAACGGCAGCACCAACAACACCATCACCAACTCCGAGGGCCGGGGCAACGGCGACGACGCGTTCGCGCTGTTCTCCGCCGTCGACCAGGGCGGTGGGGGCGCCAACAACGGCAACGTGTTCGAGAACCTGAACGCCACCCTGACCTGGCGGGCCGCCGGCGTCGCGGTGTACGGCGGCTACAACAACACGTTCCGCAACCTCTACATCGCGGACATGCTGACGTACTCCGGGCTGACCATCAGTTCGCTGGACTTCGGGTACGCGTTCGTCGGGTTCGGGCCCGGTCTGACCCACTTCCAGAACATCTCGCTGATCCGGGCGGGTGGCCATTTCTGGGGTCAGCAGACGTTCGGCGCGATCTGGATGTTCTCCGCCTCGAAGGAGTTCCGCGGCATCCGGGTCTCCGATGTGGACATCGTCGATCCGACGTACTCCGGCATCATGTTCCAGACCAAGTACAACGGCAGCCAGCCGGAGAACCCGATCACCGACACCGTGCTGACCAACATCTCCATCTCCGGGGCGCAGAAGAGCGGTGACGCGTTCGACGCGAAGTCCGGGTTCGGCCTGTGGGCCAACGAGATGCCCGAACCGGGTCAGGGGCCGGCGGTCGGCTCGGTGACCTTCAACAACCTGCGGTTCAGTAACAACCACACCAACATCAGGAACACGACCAGCACGTTCACCATCAACATCAACCCGTAACCGCGCGGTCGATGGGTGCCGCCGGGAGGACGCCCCTCCCGGCGGCACCGTCGCGTCCGGACCCGGCTACGGGATCAGCAGGAGCTTGCCGGTGGTGCGGCGGGACTCGAGGTCGGTGTGGGCGCGGGCCGCCTCGGCCAGCGGGTAGCGGCCGCCGATCGTGATCCGCAGCGACCCGTCCGCGATCCGCCGGAACAGGTCGTCGGTCCGGGTGACGAGTTCGTCGCGGGTCGCCACGAAACTGCCCAGCGTCGGGCGGGTCACGTAGAGCGATCCGCCGGCGGCGAGGCGGGACAGGTCGAACGGCGGCACCGGGCCGCTGGACTGGCCGTACAGGACCAGCGTGCCGCGCCGGCGCAGGCTGGCCAGGCTCGCGTCGAAGGTGGCCTGCCCGACGCTGTCGTAGACGGCCGGGACGCCCGCTGCCCCGGTCAGCTCCCGGATCCGGTCGGGGAACTCGTCGTACCCGACGGTCCACTCGGCGCCCGCGTCGGCGGCCAGCCGGCGCTTGTCCTCGGTGGACGCAGTGGCGACGACCCGGCCGCCGAGCGCGGTGGCGAGCTGGGTGAGCAGCAGCCCGACGCCACCGGCGGCGGCGTGCACCAGCACGATGTCGCCGGGCCGCAGCGGGTAGGCGTCGAAGACCAGGTAGTGGGCGGTCAGCCCCTGCAGCAGGGCGGCGGCGGCGACCTCGTCGTCGACACCGTCCGGGACCGGGACGACCCGGTCGGCCGGGGCGAGCGCGTATCCGGCGTAGGCGCCGACGAAGTCGGCTCCGGCGACCCGGTCACCGACCGCGGGTGCGGTCACGCCGGCACCGACCGCGACGACCGTACCGGCGCCCTCGCTGCCCGGGGTGAACGGGAGCGGCATCGGGTAGAGCCCGGTGCGGTGGTAGACCTCGATGTAGTTGACGCCGACGGCGGCGAGCCGGACGAGCACCTCGCCCGGGCCCGGCTCGGGCTGGTCGAGACGCTGCGGGGTCAGCACCCCGGCGTCACCGGTCCGCGAAACCCGGATCACGTCCATCGTCACTCCCTCCGCCACGACCGTCCGCAATCGTAGGCCGGGCCGGCTCAGCCGGGCGGTGCGGGACCGTCGTCCGGCCGGGCCAGCAGGTGGAAGGTCATCGTGCCGCGCACCTGGAAGCCGAGGTGCTCGTAGAGCCGGATCGCACCTGTGTTGCTGGCGGCGGCGTGCAGGAACGGCACCTCGGCACGGGCGCGGATGCCGGCCGCGACCGCCCGCACCAGCCGGGTCGCCAGCCCGGCGCCACGGTGGTCCGGGTCGGTGCAGACGGCGCTGATCTCCGTCCAGCCGGGCAGCCGCATCCGTTCGCCGGCCATCGCCACCAGCTTGCCGCCGCGGCGGATGCCGAGGTAGCGGCCGGTCTCGACGGTCCGGGCCAGGAACGGGCCGGGCTTGGTCCGGGCCACCAGCGCCAGCATCTCCGGTACGTCGTCGACGCCGAGGGTCACCGCTTCCGGTTCCTCGGCGGTGGCCAGGGCCACGTCGACCAGTTGCACGCCGAGTTCGCGGGCGATCTCCCAGCCGGCCGGTACGACCGCGTCGACACTGGGCAGCAGGACGCGCACGCCGGGGGTGAGCAGGGTCGCCAGGTCGGCCCAGGCGGCGGGATCGCGGGCGTCGGCGAGGCCGACGAACGGCGTGATCTCGGCCGGGTAGGCCGCCGCCCGGCCGTGCGCCGTGGCCAGCGGGGCGTGCGGGCCGGTCAGCGCCGACCACACCGGGTTGTCCAGCGGATGAACACCGCCGGCGCCGGACGGCTCCCCGTCGACCAGCACGCCGGGACCGCTCACCGGACCGCCGCCGGCCGGTCGGTGCGGATGACGCCGTTCGCTCGCATCAGTGGTGCTCCTGTCGCGGTGCCGCCGGCCGGATCCGGCTGTCGATCACCGTACAGCGATCTTCACCAGCCCGGCGGCCTGACCCGCGAGGTCCCAGGCGTCGTCGGCACCGGGACCGGTGGTGACGACGTATCCGACCCGGTTGCCGGCCGGTCGGGTCGGGCCGATCCGCCGGCCGTACGTGGCGTCGACGACCAGCCCGTGCACGCCGGCCAGCCCGCCGGCGTCGGTGGCGCCGATCACCTCGCGGACGGTGCCCGGATCGGCGGTCAGATAGCGGATGGCGGCGCCGCGCGTGGCGTCGCGGGGCGGCGTCGGGCGGTTGCCCGCCATGAGTTCGAGGTAGTGGGCGGTCAGCGGGCTCTCGTAGGCGAGTTCGAGCAGTTCCATGATCCGGTCGCCGGGGATGCGGGCGGCGCAGCCGAGCAGGGCCGGCCCCTGGTCGGTGAGGATCCAGTCGCCGTGCAGGATCCCGTACGCCAGCCCGGCCGCCTCGACCAGGCGCCGCATCGACGTCGTCAGCCGGTCCCGCTGGGCCGAGCCGCGTGGGCCGGGCACCTGGTGGCCGATCTCGGCCGGATGCCCGCCCGGCTGGCGGTGCCTGTCGGTGACGGCGGTGAAGACGATCTCGCCGTCGTGGACCAGGCACTGGACGCTGACCCCGGCGCCGGTCAGCCGCTGCTCGACCAGGTAACGGGTCCGCCGCCGGCCGTTCCCCGGCGGCACGGCGGTGGTCGTCTCGTGCCAGGCGGCGGCCGGTTCGCCGGCCGGGTCGAAGTACGTGACGCCGACCCCGCCGGCCGCCGCGGCGGGCTTGAGCACGAACCCGCCGCCGCCGAGTTCGGCGCAGACCGCGCGGAGGTCGGTGGCGGGGGTGACCTCGGCCCACGCCGGCTGGCACAGTCCCGCCTCGACGGCCGTCTCGCGCAACGCGATCTTGTCGCGGAACACGGTGGCGGCCCGCAGGCCGGCCCCGGGCAGGCTCAGGAACCGGGCCACCCCGGCGGCGGCGAGCACCCCGGCCTCGGTGCCGGGCACCACCCGGTCGACGGCGGCATCGGGAGCGAAGGCGGTCAGCGCGGACAGGACGGTCTCGGTCTCCAGCCGGCGCACCGGCACCACGGCCGCGACGGCGGCGTGGTCGGCGGGCGCCCGGTAGAGGCCGCGGCGGGCGATGGTCTGCGGCGTCTCCACCAGCAGCACCGACCGGGGCGGGTGGTGATGGTCGCGCAGCAGTTGCGGGGCGTGCCCGATGAGGAGGGTGGTCATCCGGCGCCCCCGGTGCCCGCGGCCGGCCGGCGGCCCGGGTTCGGCCGGCGGGCCGCTGCGGCGTGCTGGGTGCGAGCAGGCATGACGAAACCTCCACAGCTCGCCCGGGGAGGGCGATGGTCGGCGGATACCGCTTGGTCGGTGACCGGTCGGACGCATTCGCGGCAAGCATTCGGCGTCGCAGATGGTACCGAGCCGATAACCGGTCTGGGAAGCGCTCAGACCAGACTCCGATGCAATTTCACGACCCTCGCGCCAGATACATACACATTGACAGGACATAATGTAAACATTGTTAGGCGAGAACCTCTGCGGTTAACGACAGACGAATCCACGATCACTCGCAGACATTCACCGTCGGCAATTGACCAGATTGGACGGACATGCGCCGGGCGGACCCGGGCGACCGACACGCCGGGCGGCCGGGTGGCCGCGGTCGCACCGGCCCTCGCGCATGATGGGCGGACCGCAGCCGCCCCCGGAGGACAGCATGCCGATCGACCACGACAAGACCACGAGCGGACCGGCGATCAGCCTCGACAAGTTCCAGGCCGCCGCCCCGGCCCTGGTCGACCTCTACAAGAGCGCGCGGGTGAGCCTGGACAAGTTCCGGCTCACCGGCCAGCGGGCCGCCGTCTACCTGGTCATCGACCACTCGGGGTCGATGCGCCCGTACTTCCGCGACGGCTCGGTCCAGGGGCTCGCCGAACAGGTCCTCGCCCTCGCCGCCCACTTCGACGACGACGGCTCGGTGCCGGTCGTCTTCTTCGACACCGTGGCACACCGGCCGGTCGAGGTGTCGGTGGGCGACCACGACGGCGCCGTCGACCGGATCCGGGCCGGCATCGGCCCGATGGGCCGGACCGACTACGCCGCCGCGATGCAGGCGGTGATCGCGCACTACCAGGCGTCGGGCAGCCGGGCACCGGCGTTCGTGGTCTTCCAGACCGACGGATCGCCGACGTCGCGCACGGCCGCCACCCGCACGCTGTGCGACGCCGCCCGGCTCCCGATCTTCTGGCAGTTCATCGGATTCGGCGACGACGAGTTCACGTTCCTGCGCCGGCTCGACGACCTGCCGGTGCCGGGGAAGCGGATCGTCGACAACGCCGGGTTCTTCGCCGCCGGCACCGAGCCGCGGTCGATCCCCGCCGGCACGCTCTACGACCAGCTGATGGGCGAGTTCCCGCAGTGGCTGGTGTCGGCCCGCGCCGCGGGCGTACTCCCCACGACCTGACCGCCCGGAGCGCTCCCACCGGATATCCAGCCGATCGGGGGCAACCAAAGGGTTGATCCACACTCATACATATCGATAGGCTTAGCGCTCGTTCAGGGCTGGCACAGCCCTGGTTGGCCGTGACGGGGAGGCCACGACCGACAGGAGCGCAGCATGGCCGGACCGACCCCCGGATTCAGCCGACGCACCCTCTTCCGGGGCACGGCCGCGGGCATCGCCGTCGTCGGCGGCGGCCTGGCCGTCGCCACCCCAGCGCACGCCTCGAACTTCTACAACCCGTTCGCCGGCCGGCCGATCTCCGACGGCTGGCAGGCGCACCTCAACCGCGGGTCGCTGGGCGGCATCGACTACCCGATGCCGGTCGGCACCAACCTGCCCGCCTGCGGTGGTGGCTCGATACAGAACATTCCGAACAACGGCACCGGCGGGCACACCGTCACGATCCACCACCCCAACGGCTACCGCAGCCAGTACATGCACCTGTCGGCCTTCGTCCTCGGCAACGGCGCGGTGGTGGGTGCCGGCGCGGTCGTCGGACGCTCCGGCGGCGCCGCCGGGGCGCCCGGGTCGGGGTCATCGACCGGACCGCACGTGCACTGGCACATGATCAACCCGAGCGGCCAGCGGATCAACCCGCTCGACTATCTGGCCGGGCTCGGCGGCGGTGGCCGGCTGCCGAAGACGTCGACCGCCCAGGACGGCATCCCCGGCACCATCTTCTGGAAGCGGGCGCAGAACTGGCTGCGGATCGAGGCCGGCTACACCGGGCCGATCGACGGCGTGCCGGGCGTCAACACGTACGCCGCGATGCAGCGCGAACTGCGTGACCATCACGGCTACACCGGACCGATCGACGGCGTACCCGGCCCCAACACCTGGGCGGCACTGCAGCGCCTGGCCGCGCGCTACGGCTACACCGGCCCGATCGACGGGGTGATGGGACCGAACTCCTGGCGCGGCGTGGCGCGGTTCCTCAACGAGGACCGCTGGGACTGACCTCAATGGAATATCCCAAATGGGATGCTTCCCAATCCATCGGTCAAATGCTATGAAATAACCACCGCCGTCCCCCACCCAGACCAGGAGAAACACATGGCCCGTACCCGCACCGCCACACTGCTCGCCGGTCTCGTGGCCGGCGCCGTCGTCGCGCTCGGACTGGCGACCCCCGCCCAGGCCGCCGGCGAGCACTACGTCTCCCTCGGCGACTCGTACGCCTCCGGCGTCGGCGCCGGCAGCTACACCGCCGAGAGCGGCAGCTGCAAGCGCAGCCTCAACGCGTTCCCCCAGCTCTGGGCCAACACGAACGCCCCCGCCTCGTACCGCTCGGTCGCCTGCTCCGGCGCCAAGACCGGCGACGTCGTCAACAACCAGCTCTCCGCGCTCAGCTCGACCACCACGCTCGTCAGCGTGGTCATCGGCGGCAACGACGTCGGGTTCGCCAACATCATGACGACCTGCGCGCTGGCCGGCACCAACGCCTGCCTCGCCGCGGTGACCAACGCGGAGAACCTGGCCCGCACCTCGCTGCCCGGCTGGCTCGACAACGTCTACAACGGAATCAAGAACCGGGCCCCGAACGCCGACGTGGTGGTGCTCGGCTACCCGACCTTCTACCAGCTCGGCACCCCGATCTGCCTCGGCCTGAGCGAGCAGTCCCGCGCGAAGATCAACTCGGGCATCAACCTGGCCAACGACATCATCTCGGCCGCGGCCGCCCGGCACGGCTTCACCTTCGGCGACGTACGGCCGCGCTTCATCGGCCACCAGCTGTGCAGTGGCGACAAGTGGCTGCACGCGGTCAACTTCGCCGACATCGGCGTCTCCTACCACCCGACCGCCAACGGGCAGTCCGGCGGCTACCTGCCGGTCTTCCGGAGCGCCGCGACCCTCGCCGCGAAGAGCTGACGATTCACCACCGCAGGGGCGCCGGCCACCGGTCGGCGCCCCTTTCGCGCGCCCGGCATACATTGACTTCAATAGTTAACTTTCCTAATATTTCTGGGATCAATCGAGTACGACCGATGCGGCGATCGGCGTACGCCCAGCCAGTTCCCTCTTCCCGTCCCTGAAGGGATCGCCGATGTCCGGATCCACGCACCCAGGCGGCGCCGCCCCACACCGGCCGCGCCCGTCCCGTACCCGACTCCTGGCCGGCGCGGTCGCGCTGCTGACGGCCGCCACCGGCGCACTCACCGCGTTGGCCCCGGCCGCCCCCGCCGAAGCCGTCGTCCTCCCCAACGGCTTCAAGAGCGTCGGCTACATGCCGTCCTGGGCCGGCAACGTCAACAGCGTGCAGTACGGCAAACTCACCCACATCAACTACGCGTTCGTCCTCCCCAACGCCAACGGCACCCTGCGGCCGGTGGAGAACCCGTCGAAGCTGACCCAGCTGGTGTCGCTCGGCCGCGCCAACAACGTCAAGGTGTCGATCGCCATCGGCGGCTGGAACAACGGCGACGACTCCGCCTTCGAAGCCCTCGCCAGCAGCGCCGGCACCCGCACCACCTTCGTCAACAGCGTCGTCGGCTTCGTCAACCAGTACGGCCTCGACGGCGTCGACATGGACTGGGAGTATCCCGACCCCGGCACCTCGGCCAACAACTTCACCCTGCTCATGCAGCAGCTCAGCAACGCGCTGCGCCCCCAGGGCAAACTCCTGACCGCCGCCGTCGTCTCCGAGGGCGGCACCGCGAACGGCGTACAGCCCGCCGTCTTCGGCTACGTCGACTGGCTCAACATCATGGCGTACGACGGCGGCAGCCCACACGCCAACTACGACTGGTCGATCAACAGCGTCAACTTCTGGAAGTCCCGCGGCCTCCCGGCTAGCAAGGCCGTCCTCGGCGTGCCGTTCTACAGCCGCCCCGGCTACCACACCTACGCCAGCCTCGTGGCGATGGACCCGGCCAACGCCAACCGCGACTGCACCACCGTCAACGGCACCCAGCAGTGCTACAACGGCCTGCCGACGATCCGGCGCAAGACCCAGTGGGCCCTGGCCAACGCCGGCGGCATGATGAACTGGGAACTGTCCCAGGACACCAACAACTCGACGTCGCTGGTCAGCGCCATCTACGAGACCATCATGGGCGGCAACCCGCCCGGCGGCCGGACCGGCCAGATCACCGGCATCGCCGGCAAGTGCGTCGACGTCGCCTCCGCCGCCACCGCAAACGGCACCGCCATCCAACTCTGGACCTGCAACGGCACCAACGCGCAACGCTGGACCGTCGGCACCGACGGCACCCTGCGGGCGCTGAGCAAGTGCGCCGACATCGCCAGCGGCTCCACCGCCAACGGCGCGCTCGTCCAACTCTGGGACTGCAACGGCACCGGTGCACAGGTCTGGCAGGCCCAGTCCAACGGCACCCTGCGCAACCCGCAGTCCAACAAGTGCCTGGACGCCTCCAACAACAGCTCCGCCGACGGCACCCGCCTGCAGATCTGGGACTGCTTCGCCGGCGCCAACCAACGCTGGGTGTTGCCAAGCTGACCTTGCTGGCCCCGACTGAGCCTGCTTGCCCCCGGCTGAGCTGGCCGGCCCCGCCCCCGGCGGGGCCGGCTTGCTCCAAGTTGGCTGGTCCTCGCTCGGAGTTGGCCAGCCCTGCCCCCGGCGGGGCTGGCTCGTCCCGCTTCGCGCCGCCTGAATGCACGTCTTCGCCCTGTCGGCTGCGACGGCTTCGCCGCGTGTCCCCGGGCTCCAGAGGGTGCGGCGGCGCTCGGTCGACTCGCGACTCTGGCGCGGTCTACCGCGGTCCGCCGCTTGCTTCGCCGATCGTGGCCGTTGGTAGCGCCCTGACCTGATCGTCAGGCGTCAGGCTGGTCGGGATCGTCGTGCCGCCTGTTGATCTGGGCGGGAGAGACCTTATCTCGGACGGATAAGGTCTCTGCTGCCCAGATCAGCATTCTTCCTGCCGTGCGCTCCCTCGGCCGGGCCGTCGAGCGAGGGCCAATGTGGGTGCGCGCTGCGTCGTTTCGTTGTTGATCTGGGCGCCAGCCACCTAACCAGCGACGGATAAGGTGGCTGGCGCCCAGATCAACTTGGCGACGGCCGGGTCGCGCCCTCCACACCCCACTCGAACCGGACACGGCCACCGCGCTGGGCCGGGCCGGATCGGCGCGCGGGTGGTGACGTGCGCGTACCAGGGCCGCAGAGCGCGGTGGTAGTGGCGCGGGCGCACCAGCGCCGTCGGAGCGGGACCAGCCAAGTCGGAGCGGGACCAGCCAAGTCGGAGCGAGCCGGCCCAGCCGGACGCCGGGCCGGCCAACTCCGAGCTAGCCAACCCCGCCGGAGGTGGGGCCGGCTAATCAAGCCAGGGCGGGGTCCGGCTGGATGACGGGGGCGGCGACGGGTGTGATGCGTTCCGCGGGGACGTGGGCCGGTGGCTTGCCGCCGTCGGCGGCGATCCGCAGGGCCTCGATGAGCTGGCGGTAGAGGTCGTCGGTGGCGTACAGCTCGGCGTGGGTGCCCCGGGCCCGGATCTGCCCGCCCTCCATGACCGCGATCTGGTCGGCGTCGAGCACGGTGGACAGCCGGTGGGCGATGGTGACGACGGCGCCGGTCGCGGCCCGTTCCTGGATGCACCGGTGCAGTGCCGCCTCGGTCAGGCCGTCGACCTGTGCGGTCGCCTCGTCGAGCAGGAGCACGTCCGGGGTGCGCAGGATGGCCCGGGCCAGGGCGATGCGTTGCCGCTGGCCGCCGGAGACCCGGCTGGTGGTCAGGTCGGTGTCGAGGCCGTCGTCGAGCGCGGCGACCTTCTCGTCGAGCTGCACGGCGGCCAGTACGGTGCGCAGTTCGTCGTCGGTGGCGTCGGGGTGGGTGAAGAGCAGGTTGTCGCGGATGGTGCCGGGCAGGACCGGGGTTTCCTGTTCGACGTACGCGAGCCGGGCCCGGATCTCGTCGTTGGTGTAGCTGGCGTACGGCCGGCCGTCGAGCTGGATTTCGCCGTGCGCCGGTTCGAGGAAGCGCAGCAGGAGGGAGAACAGGGTGGTCTTGCCGGCGCCGGAGGGGCCGACGATCGCGATGTGGCCGCGTCGTGGCACCTCGAGCGTGACGTCGCGGACGACGTGCGGGCTGTCGGGGCCGTACCGGGCGGAGACGCCCCGGAGGGCGAGCACGGGCCCGTCGGTGCGGGCGGGTTCGGCGGCGGCCGGGCCGGCGGGCCGGACCGGGTCGCGGTGTTCGAGTTCGATCGCCTCGATCTCGCGGATGCGGGCGGCGGCGGCGATGCCGGCCTGGAGCGCGGTGACGTTCTGGGTCAGTTCGGTGATCGGGCCCATGAGCTGGAAGGCGTAGAGGAGGAACGCGATCAGGCTGGAGATCTCCAGCAGGCCGAGTTCGGCGCGCCAGGCTCCGATGCCGAGGATCACGATGATCGACAGTTGGATGCCGGTCCAGGCGATGGTCCAGACCTGGGCCGTACGCCGGGCGGCGCGGACGGCGTGGCTGGCGGACTCCCGGGCGGCGGTAATGATCTTGTCGCCCTGGCGGGCCTCGGCGCGGCTGGCCTTGACCGTACGGATGGCGCGCAGGGCTCCCTCGAGCGCGCCGCCGAGCTGGCCGACGGACTCCTGCGCCTGCTCCTGGGCTTTGGCGATCGAGGGCATGAGGGTGGCCATGATGATGCCGACGACGATGACGGCGGCGATGACGCAGCCGAGCAGGACCAGGTCGAGCACGCCCATCAGGACGAGGGTGCCGACCAGGGCCAGGGCGCCGTTGACCAGGCCGACGATGCTGCTGGACGCCTCGTGCAGCAGCCCGGTGTCGGAGGTGACCCGGGTGACGAGTTCACCGGTCGGGCGCCGGGTGAGGGCACCGATCCGGGCGGCGAAGTAGCGCCGGACGATCGAGGTGCGGGCGTCGAGCACGACCCGTTCGGCGAGCGTGCCGAGCAGGATCCACTGCCAGAGCGAGATGGCGGCGCCGACCACGACGAGGACCAGCAGCACGCTGATCGGGCCGGTCATCGACGCGGAGGCGCCGAGGGAGTCGAGGACCCACTTGGTGACCATCGGGGTGGCCAGGCCGGCGGCGTTGGCGATCAGGCCGAGCACCAGGCCGAGCAGCAGCACCCGCCAGTGCGGGGCGACGAACGAGGCGAGCAGCCGCAGCCGGGGGAACCGGCCGCCGGCGTCGGGTGGTGCGGTCGGAGCTGACGGTACGGGAGACGCGGTATCAGTCACTGCCTAACTGGAACACAGATGTTCCACTACGGTCAAGTGGATTACCGGATAGGAACGTTATACGCTCAGCACGTGAGTGATCAGCAGCAGTCCGCCACCCGCGCCCGCACCCGGCAGGCGATCATCGACGCCGCGATCGGGCTGCTCGCGCAGGACCGCGCGGCAACCCTCGGTGAGATCGCCACCGCCGCCGGCGTGGGCCGGACGACGCTGCACCGCTACTTCGCCGACCGCGCCGAACTGATCGCGGCGATCGACGCCGAGGGCGAGCTCCGGCTCGAACAGGCGATCACCCGGGCCCGTCTCGACGAGGGCACCGGCGCCGAGGCGCTGCTCCGGCTCTGTCAGGAGTACTTCGAACTCGGCGACCTGCTCTCGCTGGTGTTCGACGAACTGCAGGGGACGGCAGAGGTGCCCTGCCTCGGGCCTGACGAGCCGGCTACGGGCGCCGGCGGGTCCGAGTCGGCCGGTCAGTGCACCCCGGCGCTCGAGGCCGCCGTACGGCGGGGCCAGCACGACGGATCGATCGATCCCGGCCTGCCGGCCTTCTGGCTGGAGAGCATCCTGTGGGCGCATCTCTACACCGCGTGGAGCGTCACGACGCAGGGCAACCTGGCGCGGTACGAGGTGCTGCGGCTGACCCTGCGCACCTTCGAGGGAGCACTCGCCGGCCCGCGCTGACCGGCGGCGCCCCTACCCCGGCCGGTCGGCGGCCGCCACCCAGTACGTCTGCTTGTGCCCACGCGCCTCCATCGCGGCGGCCAGCTCGTCGGCGTCGGCGCGCAGTTCCCGGCGGGCGACCTCGTAGCGGTTGCCGTTGTCGTCCTGGCGCCACACGACCCACCGGCCGCCCCGGTCACCGTCGGGCGACCCGGCGGACCGGCGGGCGACGACGATGAACTCCCCGTCGCCGGCACCCACCGGCTGCCGCTCCCAGCCGCCGTGCACGCGTTCGACCACCAGCCCGGCCGCCTCCAGTGTGGACCGCAGCTCGTCCTCGGTCCGGAACCGCAGCGTCGCGGTGCTCGACAGCACGGCGTCCGGCAGCGTGTAGTGCCGGGTGAAGCTGACCACGCCGTCTCGTACGGCGGTGACCTCGGTCCAGATGCCGACCCGGGAACCGTCGGGCAGCGACACCCGGCGGCGGGAGTCGACCGGGTTCCACCGCTCCCACTCCCGGGCCGCCGGGTCGCGCGAGTCGAAGAGCAGCCGCCCGCCCGGGACCAACGCCCCGGCCCACGGCCTCGAGGGTGTCCCGCCACTGCGCGTCGGTGACGAGGAACTGCGCGACGTGGCTGGTCATGACCGCGACGTCGAACGCCCGCCGGGGCAGGACGGCGGCAGTACCCTCGATCCAGGTCACCCGGTCGGCGCCCGGCTTGGCCCGGGCGGCGGCCAGGGACGCGTGGGCCGGGTCGACCCCGGTGACGCGGTGGCCGGCGGCGGCGAGGCGGAGTGCCAGCCGGCCGGTCCCGCAGCCGAGGTCGAGCACCCGCAGCGGTGCCGGGCCGCCGACCTCGGCGAGGAAGAAGTCGTCGTCGCGCCCCCACGGGCACTCGGCGTCGTAGACCACGACCAGCCGCGGATCGGTGAACTCCGCGTGCCGCATCCCCGGATGCTAGCCGCCGGAGCGGGCGGCGGACGCTAGGCGGAGCCGCGGACGACCAGGGTCGGCTCGAAGATGGCCGAGGTGACCCGCAGCTCGGGGTCGTCGACGCGGGCCAGCAGCAGCCGGGCGCCCTGCGCGGCCATGTCCTCCAGCGGATGCCGGATGGTGGTCAGCGGCGGCCGGGCGGCCAGCGCGGCGCTGCTGTCGTCGAAGCCGACCACGGCGATGTCGTCGGGCACCCGCAGGTCGGCCTCGCGCAGCGCGGCGAGCGCCCCGGTGGCCATCAGGTCGTTGGCGACGAAGACGCCGTCGAGGCCGGGGTTCCCGGCGAGGAGGTGGCGCATGGCCTGCTCGCCGCTGTCGTGGGTGAAGTTGCCGGCGACCGACGGGATGTAGGCGTGGCCGTGGCGGGCGAGGGCCTGCCGGAAGCCGGTGCTGCGGTCGTGGCTGGCGGGGACGTCGACCGGGCCGGAGATCATGCCGATCCGCTGGCAGCCGCGGGCGACCAGGTGGCCGGCGGCGAACGCGCCGCCGGCGTCGTTGGCGAGGTCGACGTAGCTGAGCGGCATCGGCCGGGCCGGACGGCCGATCATGACGGCGGCGACACCGGCGTCGGCGAGCAACCGCGGCAGGGTGTCCTCGGCGTACATGGACAGCAGCACGGCGCCGTCGAGCTGGCCCTGGCGCAGGTCGCCGACGAGCCGGGCGTGGGCGTCGGGGGTGCCGACCATCAGCAGGGCGAGCTGGATCCCCTTTGGACGCAGCACGCTCATCAGGCCGCCGACGACCCGGCCGAAGTAGGGGTCGGCGAAGAACCGGCTCATGAACGGGTCGTCGTCGTGGGTCTCGGAGTCGGAGACGACCAGCGCGACGGTGCCGGTGCGCCGGGTGACCAGGGACCGGGCGGCGCGGTTGGGTACGTATCCGGTCTGGGCGACGGCGTTCCAGACGACCTCGTGCAGTTGCGGGTCGACGTTGCGGATGCCGTTGATGACGCGGGAGACGGTGGCCCGGGAGACGCCGGCGACCGCGGCGACGTCTTCGAGGGTGGGCAGCCGTTGTCCGGGCGTGGCGTTGCTCGTCCCCCCACTGCTCATGGCGGCATTTATAGCATGCGGTAAGGAGAGCGCTCTCCTACGTCATCGCCTGCCCGACGAACCAACGCAGCGCCACCGTCGCGAGGTCGGTGCCGGCGACGCCTTCACGGGCCCGGTCCAGCGAGCCGTCGATCAGCAGCATCGCCAGGCCGTGGACGTACGACCAGGCACCGACCGCGGCGATCTCGATGGATTCGACCGAGCCCCGGGCGGCGTGGTGCTCGGTGATCGTCGTCCGGATCGGCTGGAACGACGCGGTCTTGGCCGCGGCGACCGCCGGGATGTCGTGCCAGTGCTGTACGCCGGTACCGAACATCAGCCGGTAGAGCTGCGGCTGCTGTGCGGCGAAGTCCAGGTAGGCCCGCCCCAGCGCGACCAGCCGCGCCGCGCCGGCCGGCCCGGTCGTCGCCGCCGCCCGCTGCCGCTCGGCGAGTGCGGTGAAGCCCTCGACCGCGAGCGCGGCGAGCAGGTCCCGACGGTTGGCGAAGTGGTTGTACGGCGCGGTCGGCGAGACGCCGGCCGCGCGGGCGACGGCCCGGAACGAGATGGCGTCGGCCCCGTCCCGGTCAAGCAGCACCCGCGCCTGGGTCAGCAGCGCCGCCCGCAGGTCGCCGTGGTGGTACGGGCGCGCACCCTCGGTCGAAGCCATGTTGACACTGTACATATCCGGTCGCTACGGTGCTGGATATGAACAGTGTCAACATTGACGGACCTCCGGACCGGGACGACGACCTGGACACCGACCGGCCGGCAGCCACGGACACGGTGGATCAGCGGCCGCGCCGCAGCCGCCGGGCGGTCATCGGCGCCGCCGTCGGGCTGACCGCCGGGGCGGTCGCCGGTGCCGCCGGCGGCGTGGCGATGGCGGCCTCGGCCCGGCCGCCGGCGCCGACGGTGCTCGACGGCGGCCGCCGTTTCGCCGACAAGGTCGTGCTCATCACCGGTGCCACCTCGGGGATCGGTCGCGCCGCCGCGCTCGCGTTCGCCCGCGAGGGCGCCGCGGTGGCGTTCTGCGGCCGCCGGGCGGCCCTGGGCGAGCAGCTTCAGGCGGAGATCGGGGCCGGCGGCGGACAGGCGCTGTTCGTCCGCGCCGACGTACGCGACGAGGAGCAGGTGCGTCGGTTCGTGACCACGGTCGTCGACCGGTTCGGGCGGATCGACGTCGCGCTCAACAACGCCGGGATCACGATCGAGAAACCGCTGCACGAGTTCACCGCCGCCGAGTTCGGCGACGTCGTCGACACCAACCTGCGCGGTGTCTTCTACGCGATGAAGTACGAGATCCCGCCGATGATCGAGTCCGGCGGCGGCACGATCCTGGTGACCTCGTCGACGGTGGCCAACAGCACCTCGGCGCGGCGCAGCGTCTACACCGCCAGCAAGTCCGCCCTCGTCGGGCTGGTGCGCTCCGCGGCGCTGGACTACGGCGGCGCCGGTATCCGGGTCACCGCGATCCTGCCCGGCACCACGAACACCGCCCTGGTACGCGGCAGTGCCGGGATGGCCGGGGTGCCCGACGCCGCGTGGGAGATCGGCGCGGCCCAGTGGGGCAGGTCGAACGTGCCGGGGCTGGCCCGCATGGCGACCCCGGAGGAGATCGCCGCGTTCGCCGTCAGCGCCGCTTCGCCCGAACTCACCTACCTGACCGGCTCGGCACTGGCGGTCAGCGGCGGCACGGGCACCGGCTGACCGTCGCCGGCCCGCCCGGGTACACGGGCGGGCCGGCGACGTGGACCTCAGCGGTAGACGCCGAACTCCCACAGCGAGTAGCCGTACGTCGTGGCGCGTTCGGTGCCGTTGACCCGCACGTACCGGCCGGAGCCGGTCACGTTCAGGCTGTCGAACCCGCCGTTGCCGGACGTCGTGCTGTAGACGGTGGTCCAGGTGGTGCCGTCGTTCGACGTCTGGACCTGGTACGCCCTCGCGTACGCGCCCTCCCACGCGAGCTGCACGTGGTTGAAGCTGGTGACCGCGCCGAGGTCGACCTGCAACCACGCGGTCGGCACCCACTCGCTGGCCCACCGGGTGTTGTGGTCGCCGTCGACGGCGTACGCCGGCAGTTGCGGGCCGTTCGTTCCGGTCGGCTGGTAGGACGACGCGGTGACCGGCCGGCCGCGGGCCACGTTGGTGCCCGGTGGGGTCGGCGGCACCACCCGGAACGACCGCTGTTCGATGCCGACGTTGCCGTGGCCGTCGTACGCGTAGACGTAGACCTTCCACACGCCGAGCTGCTCGGGTGCGCGGACCCGGAACTGGCCGTCGCCGGTCTGGGTGAACGTGACGTTGGAGAAGCCGCGGTTGCCGGTCACGTGCTTGTCGCTGAACATCAGGTTGTAGCGGATCAGGTCGGCCTGCGGGTCGGTGGCGTTCACCGAGACGGTGAACTCTCCCCCGGCCGGCACCGCGGTCTGCGAGCCGACCGTCATGCTCGTGATCTCCGGTGGCGTGTTGGCCGAGGTCTGTCCACTGTAGGCGCGCTTGAGCGCGTGGTAGCCGTGCCGGCGCCAGCCACCGGTGGTGACGTTGAGCCAGACGCCGCCGAAGTCGTTCTCCAGTCCGTAGTGGAACTCGGTGGCACCGAGCGCCACGCCGGGGTGCGACTTCACGGCGTTCCAGCTCGCCGTGTACATGTCCCGCTTCTGCAGGTCGGTCGGCTCGGTCGGCACGCCGTTGACGTCGTTCGGCACCTCCCACTCGCCGTCCGGCCCGGCCTCGGTCACGATGTACGGCTTGGTGTAGCCGCCGGCGATCCAGTCCGGCTTCACGGTCCCGATCGCCCCGTACGAGTTGACCGCCAGCAGGTTCAGCGCCGGCGAGTGCGCCTTGTAGTACGTCCACGCGTGGGTGTACGCGTCGGTGGAGGTGACCGGGTGGTTCGGGTCGGCCGCCTGGATGGCCAGCGTCACCTCGTTGACGAACCGCGCGTACGCGACCCGGCGCGCCTCCACCTCGGCGGCCGACAGCCCGTGGTCCTGCATGGTGAGGATGACCTCGTTGCCGACGTCCCACATCAGCACGCCCTGGCGGCCCTTGAGCGCGTTGACCCGGGCCACGATCTCGTTCTTCACCGACGTCTTGTACGCGGTGTCGTTGACGTAGTCGGCGCCCTGGTTGAGCCAGTGCCCGACGATGACCTTGATGCCGTGCCGGGCGGCGGTGTCGAGCAGCGCCGGGGTCTGCGCGTCGTCGACGCCCCAGGTGCGGATCGTGTTGACGCCCATGTTCGCCAGGTCGCGCAGGTAGCCGTCGCCGGCGTTCTGCGGCGGCCCCCAGGTCAACCCCTTGACCTCGTACGGCGCGCCGTTGACCTGGAGCTGCCAGTTGCCCTGGCCGCCGGTGACCCGTACGACGCTCGGTCCGGCCGGCACCGGCGGGTCGGTCATCGCCGGCGCGGTGGTGCCGGTGGCGCGGGCGACCGAGACGGAGTCGATGCTCAGGATGCCGCCGGAGGTGGTCTCCGGGGTCGGCACGGGGAACCCGGCGACGCCGCTCGGGTAGAGGCCACCGATGGCCAGGTCGAACCGCAGGTAGAAGCCGTGGTGTACGGCCGCCTGCCAGGCCGCGACGCCGACCTGGCTCTGCCGGACGACCCAGGTCTGCCGGCCGTCGAGGTAGAACCGGATCTCCTCGTCGGTCTTCGTGCGGTCGATCACCTGGCTGTACTCGCGGTATCCGGTCTGGCAGCCGGAGCAGGTGGCCAGGCCGCTGGTCCGTCCGTCGTACTCGTTGCAGACCCCGCCGGGGGCGGTGCCGCAGTGCAGGGTCTGGGAGAGCTGGTCGCGGCCGTTGACGCCGCTGAGGATGTCGGTCTCGCCGATCGTCGGCCAGTTGTTGAAGTTGCCCCGGAACGCCGCTCCGGTGGCCCGGAACGCCGGCCAGTAGCCGAGCTGGTTGGCGACGTCCGGCTGCTTCACGACGGCGCTGAACTTCAGCATCTCGCCGCGCTGCGGGGTGAAGTCGGCGCGTTGCGTCTCGATCCGGCCGGAGGTCCAGTTGCCGGCGCCGTCGCGGATGGCGCGGATGTTGAGCCGGCCGCCGCCGTCGAGGTAGACGTTGTTCGTCGACGCGGTCGCGGTCTCGACCGAGCCGGTGCCCCAGTTGGCGGCCCCGCCCGGGTACTGGGTGCCGGTGCGCAGCAGCCAGTTGGCGGCCGACGGCGAGGTGCCGGCGGCGCCGGTGAAATCGTCGTTCCAGACGGTCTGCCAGTTGCCGGGCGGGTCGGTCGGGCCGGGGCCGGTGCCGCCGGTGGCGAAGACCCGGAACTCCCACAGTGAATAGCCGTATCCGGTGCCCCGCGCGGTGCCGTACATGCGGATGTAGCGGCCGCTTCCCGACACGTTCAGGGTCTGGGTGCCGCCGGTGCCGGTGGTGGTGGAATAGATGTTTGTCCAGGTGTTGCCGTCACCCGAGGTCTGGATCTGGAAGGCCCGGCCGTACGCCCCCTCCCACGCGAGGACCACCTGGCAGATGGTGCGGGTCTGACCCAGGTCGACGCGCAGCCACTGCGGGTCGGCGTACTGGCTCGACCAGCGGGTGCCGGTGTTGCCGTCGACCGCCGCACCGGCCTGGGTGTCACCGGCCTCCGCCGAGGAGGCCGTGGCCGGCCGCCCCTGCGCGACGTTGGTGGTCCCGCACGCGCCCGGGGTCGGGGTCAGGGTCGGGGTCGGGCCGCCGCCGAGCGTGCCGTACACCTCGAACTCGTACAACGAATACCCGTAACCCGACGACCGCACCGTGCCGTACATCCGCACATACCGACCCGTGCCGCTGACATCAAGCGTCTGCACACCACCCACACCCGACGTCGTCGAGTAGATCGACGTCCAGGTGGTGCCGTCATCCGACGTCTGAACCTGGAACGACCGCGCGAACGCACCCTCCCACCGCAACACCACCCGCGACACCGAAGCCGACCCACCCAGATCAACCCGAACCCACTGCGGATCAGCCCACACCGAACCCCACCGCGAACCCGGATCACCATCAAACGCATTCGACGCCGCCAGATCCACACCCTGCACCGACGACGCCAACGCCGGCCGATTCAACGACAACAACGTATCCGCGGCGACCGCGCGCGGCGGCGCGACCAGCGCGTAGACGGCCGCGACCGCGAGGGCGACGACCGGGATCAGGGCCCGCCACCCGCGGGGCAGGGACGGTGACCGGGCCTGGCGTGGCCAGGCGGTATGCGGGGATGCCGGTTTCACGGGGGTACTCCTGCCTGTGCGACAACGCGGGCGGGGAGGCGGCGACCGGAGTCGGAGAGCGCTCTCCATAGTTGCAGGAAGTGTTACGCCCACTTTTCAGACATGTCAAGAGCATCGATGTACGCGACCGCCCGGCCCCGCGGGCGTCGGCCGGCCCGGAACGCCTCCTTGACAGGGGTTCCGTCCGCCCGGCAATCTGGAGGCTGGCTGGAGAGCGCTCTCCCACCCGGCCCGCCCAAGGCTCCGTCGGACAAGGAAAGTGGTGTGATCGGATGAGCACGCTGGCGGTGCCGGCGGCACAGGCTGCCGAGCTGCGGTTCCCGCCCGGGTTCTGGTGGGGTGCGGCGACCGCCGCCTACCAGATCGAGGGCGCGGTGGCCGCCGACGGCCGTACCCCGTCCATCTGGGACACGTTCGCCGCCACCCCCGGCCGCACCGAGCGCGGCGACACCGGGGAACGCGCCGCCGACCACTACCACCGATACCCCGAGGACATCGGCCTGATGACCCGGATCGGGCTGGCGGCCTACCGGTTCTCCATCGCCTGGCCCCGGGTCCGCGCGTCCGGCGGCGGAATCAACCCGGCCGGCCTCGACTTCTACGAACGTCTGGTCGACGCCCTGCTCGCCGCCGGCATCCGCCCGGTCGCCACGCTCTACCACTGGGACCTGCCGCAGGAACTCGAGGACACCGGCGGCTGGACCAACCGCGACACCGCCGGCCGGTTCGCCGACTACGCCGCGGCCGTCGCCGGCCGACTCGGCGACCGGGTGTCGATGTGGAACACGCTCAACGAACCCTGGTGCTCGGCGTTCCTCGGCTACGGCTCCGGTGGCCACGCCCCCGGCCGGCGCGGTCACCGGCAGGCGCTGACCGCCACGCACCACCTGCTGCTCGCCCACGGCCGCGCCGTCCAGGCCCTGCGGGCCGCCGCCCCCGGATCCCAGGTCTCGATCGCGCTCAACGCCGGCGCCGTCCGCCCGGTCAGCGACGCGCCCGCCGACCTCGACGCCGCCCGGCGGATCGACGGCCTGCTCAACCGGCTCTTCCTCGACCCGATCCTCCGGGGCGGCTATCCCGCCGACATCCAGGCCGACACCGCGACACTCACCGACTGGTCGTACGTCCACGACGGCGACCTCGCCGTCATCGCCGCCCCGGTCGACGCGCTGGGCGTCAACTACTACCAGCCCGACCTGGTCGGTGCCGCCCCCGCCGGCCGGGTCGACGCCGGCACGCCGTACCCGACCGGCGAGGACGTCGCGTTCCACCCCACGCCCGGGCCGACCACCGGCATGGGCTGGTCGATCGACCCGACCGGGCTGCGCGACCTGCTGCTGCGGTTCCGGCGCGACTACGGCGACCTGCCGGTGTACGTCACCGAGAACGGCGCCGCCTTCCCCGACGAGGTCGGCCCGGACGGCCGGGTCGCCGACCCGGACCGCGTCGCCTACCTGCGCGCACACCTGGCCGCCGCGCACGAGGCGATCGCCGCCGGCGTCGACCTGCGCGGCTACTTCGTCTGGTCGCTGCTGGACAACTTCGAATGGGCGTACGGCTACAGCAAGCGGTTCGGCATCGTCCACGTCGACTACGACACCCAGGTACGGACGCTGAAGGACAGCGCCCACTGGTACCGGGACGTGATCGCGGCCGGCGGCCTCCCCCACCGGTAGGCGGGCGGCTTCGCAGGGTGCCGTGAAAGGGCGAGCGGCACCCGCCCGGTGGCCCGGCCGCTTCCCACGGCGGCCGGGCCACCCACCGGTCAGCCGGCCACGCTGACCGTCACCCGGGTGCCCCACGGATCGTGGACGACGACGGACCCGTCGCCGCGCTCGTACGCGACCCCGGCGCCGGTCAGCCGCCGCTCCAGCGCGTCGAGTTCGCCGCTCCCGGCGACGTGGACGGCCACCGACCCGAGGCCGAGCGAGTCCGGCCGGGCGCCGGCCCCGGCCGACGACCAGGTGTTGACCGCCAGATGGTGGTGGTATCCGTCGGCGGCGAGGAACAGTGCGCCGTCGCTGCGGGCGGTGACGGCGAAGCCGAGGGTGTCGGCGTAGAAGGATTCGGCCTGTGCCAGGTCGCCGCCGCGCAGGTGGACGTGCCCCATCGTCACGGCGCCCGCGTCCGGCCCGGTGGCGCCCCGCCCCCGGTGCTCGGCGACGAACGCGTTCGGGTCGATGGCGGCACTGCCCATGACCACGAGCCCGTCCTGCCAGCGCCACTGCTCGCGCGGTCGGTCGACGTAGAGTTCGACGCCGTTGCCCTCCGGGTCGGCGAAGTAGAACGCCTGGCTGACACGGTGGTCGGAGGCGCCCTGGAAGGCGGTGGGCGCCACCCGGGCGGTACGCAAAAGGGCCTCGGCGAGGGCCGCCTCGTCCGGGAAGAGGAACGCCGAGTGGTAGAGGCCGGCCTGCCCGGGGTCGTCGGCGGGCGCCTCGGCGGCGACGAGCCGCAGCAGCCCGCTCCCGTCGACGCCGAGGATCACCTCCCGGTCGTCCTGGCTGACCACGCTGAGCCCGACGCCCTCGGTGTAGAACCCGCGCAGCGCGTCGAGGTCGGCGGTACGCAGTTCCACCGGCCCCATCCGGGTGCCGGCGCCGAGCGCGCTCACCGGCGGCCGCGTGCCCTCGCCCTCGTCGGCGGCGCCGGGGCGGGTGAGGTGCCACCCGAGCGCGGCCACGACGCCGATCACCACGAGCGCGGCGGCACCGGAGATCCAGGACCGTTTCCGGTCGCGTCGGCGGGGCCGGCGGGCGGCGGAGGTTCTGGCCGGCGGACGGCGGGTGGCTTTGGGCACGGGGTGTGATCCCTTCGTCGCGGCGGGGCGGCGGGCGGCGGCGCGCGACCGCGCCCGTAGTTGAGCGTACAACTAAGCCGCGGGGACACGATCACGACGAGGGGCGTCCGCCCGGCTACGCGGCCAGCGCCTCACCCTTGAAGACCCAGCGGCGGTGCCACCGCAGGTGGTCGGCGGCCGGCATCCGGGTCCCCGGCCGGGCGCTGAGCAAGACGCCGTGCAGGTCGTACACGGCACGCCCGGCACCGGTCCGGGCGGTGTAGGTGTCCGAGACCCGGATCCGCAGGTCGAGGTCCACGCCGAGCACTCCCCGGTCGAACAGCTTGTGGTGCAGCGTGCACAGGGCCAGGCCGTTGTCCGGGTCGTCGGGACCGTCCAGCGCGAACCACCGGACGTGGGCGGCGTCGATGCCGACCGTGGCGCCGTACATCTGCCCGTCGAAACCGCAGAACGCGCACCGCCGGTCCCAGGCCAGGATGATCGCCGCACGCCAGTCCGGGTTCCGGCGGCGCCGGGCGGCCGGATCGGGCACCCGGTCGGCGGCCCGCAGCACGACCTGCGGGTCGAGCCCGACGGCGCCGAGCACGTCCGGCCGGACCGTGTCCGGGAAGTGGCTGTCGACCAGTGCCCGCGCCGCCGAGGCGATCAGGCCGGGATCGGCGGCCAGCAGCTCCTCCACGGCCGGGGTGAACCGCCCGGTGACCGGATCGGCGCCGAGCGGGCCGACCTTGTCCATCGGCACCTCGCGGTCGAGGACCCAGATACCGTCGGAGCGCAGCCGGGTGAACGGGTAGGCGGCGCTCTGCGTCCGGCCGGTCCGGGAGGTGGGACCGAACTCGGCGATCAGGTTGCCGAGCCGCACCCGCGCCTCGCTCCACGGCAGGGCGCTGGCGCCGCTGGCGGCCAGCCGTCCGAGGGCCAGCAAAACGAGGAGCGGCTTGTGCGGGGAGCGGTGGCCACCGCGCTGGTGCAGCCGCAGGGCGGAGAGCCGGGCCAGGACCTGCTCCCGTGTCGTCGCCGCCGACCCGCCGTTGACCATCGCCGAGCATTCTCGCACCGGGGTCGCCGACGATCCGGGCGGCCTTGCGCCGCCCCGGTCCGGGCGGACCGGGGCGGCGGGATCGGGGCGGCGGGACGGTCAGGGGACGGTCACGCCGTACGCGGCGAGGACCTCCAGGATCGGCTGGTAGTAGGTGGTGCCACCGGAGGTGCAGTTCCCGCTACCGCCGGAGAGGATGCCGAGCAGCTTGCCGGTGGCCGGGTCGTAGAGCGGCCCGCCGCTGTCGCCCGGCTCGGCGCAGATGTTGGTGCGGATCAGTCCGTACACCGAGCCCTGGGCGTAGTGCACGGTCACGTTCAGGCCGGTGACCGTCCCGCACCGGACCCCGGTCGTGGAGCCGCTGCGGCACACGCGCTGGCCGACGTAGGCGGCGCCGGCCCCGGTGAGGGTGAGCAGCCCCGGGTAGGTGTGGACGGCGCTCGGGTGCGGGACGGCGGTGTTGGTGTAGCGGACCAGACCGTAGTCGTTGCCCGGGAAGCTGCTCCCGACGCGGGTGCCGAGCTGGGGCATCGGATTGCCGGCCGCGTACCAGGTGCTGCCGGCGGTGGTGCAGTGTCCGGCGGTCACGAAGTAGGCCACGCCGCCGCCGGTGACGTTCGCGCCGAGCGAGCACCGCCCGGCCGGGGGTGTGTAGATGGCTTCCCCGCCGGCGATGAGGGTGGTGAGGCGGCCGGGCTCGTGGCGTACGACGGCGCCGGCCCGGTCCGCGGCCGCCCGCAGGACGGCGAGCCGCGCGGCACCGACCGTGTCGTCGACGGTGAGGGTCATCCGCCCGGTGGCGGGGTCGAGGAGCCAGGCCGTGCCGGCGGTACGCACCTCGGCGAGGATCGCCGTGGCGCGGGCCGGATCGGGTGCGGTCGGTGTGGCGTGGGCCGCGGTCGGGACGGCGAGCAGCACCACCGTGAGAAGGGCGAGGATCGGGAGACGGCGCATACGGACCTCCGGCTGATCGATGCGGATGGATGCAATACAGCATCCACCTGCATCGATCTGCTTTCAAATACCCGCCGCGCCGGTCAGAGCATCGATTCGTAACGGTCGCCGCGGTCGCTGACCGGCCGGTATGCCTCGTCAGCCGCGGCGGCGTGCAGCGCCTCGAGCAGGCCGTCGGCCTCCGGAAGATCGAGCGCGGCACGCAACCGGGCCCGGTCGGCGTCGAGGTCGGGCAGGTCCTCGCGGATCTCGTCGTCGGCCTCCGCCAGCCAGGCCCGCAGCTTCCGGCCGCCGTCCTCGCCGACGGGGACGCCGAGCGCGTCGTGGATGCTGGGAAGCCCGACGACCAGGGCGAGCGCGTCGCGGAGGCCGGCCGCGACGAGGCCACCCTGCCCCTCGGAGCCGGCGTAGACCACCGGCCGCCGATCGCCGGTGCCGGCGAGCAGGAACGCCCCGCCCGAGGCGTCACCGGCGACCATCTCGAGCGGGGCGCCGTTCGGCAGGCGCACCGGCTCGGGTGGACCGTTCTCCACCCGGCCGGTGTCGAAGTCGAAGTCGGCCAGCAGTTCGGCGATCCAGGGGGTGTCGCGGATCAGGCCGAGCAGTTCGTCGTCGCGCACCCGGGCACCATAGCGGCCGGGTGCGTCATTCCTCGATGGCGCCACCGACGGCGCGCAGGTGGTCGCGGAACGTCCGGGTCGGCGTCTCCCGGCGGGCGGCGAGGTAGTCGGCGAACCGTACCTGGTCGCGCAGCGACACCCCGGCCCGGATCCGGTCGGCCTGGCGGCGTTCGGTGTCCCGGATCCTCTCGGCCAGGGCAAGGACGTCGCCGGCACTGCTGGCCGGCACGAAGAGCACCCCGTCGTCGTCGCCGAGGACGAGGTCGGCGCCGTCGACCGTCCACTCGCCGACCGTCGCGGACTTCAGGGCGTCGTACGGCCGGTCGTCGAGCCGTTGCGGGCCGGTCGGGGTCGTGCCGACGCTGAAGACGGGCAGCCCGATCGCCCGGATGTCGACGGTGTCGCGGTGCAGCCCCCAGATGACGACGCCGGACAGGCCGGCGCTCGCGGCCTCCAGCACCACCAGGTCGCCGACGCAGCTCTCGTCGAGCCGGCCGCCGTTGTCGACCACGAGGACGTCACCGGTCGCGGCGCTCTCGAACGCCTCGAGGAAGATGTCGACGCTGCCGGCGTGCCGGGTCGGCAGCACCCGTCCGGCCACCCGGCTGCCGGGGTCGACGGCCCGCACGGCGGCCGGCGCGCACCGTACCGGGACCTGGGCCCGGATGCAGGCGTCGGCGACGTGCGCGGTGGTCAGGGTCGCGAACCGGCGCTGGAGTTCCTGGTGGTCCATGCCACCCGCTCCTTTCAGAGGGTCTTCTCGAACCAGTGGTCGGCGTACGGCTCGTCGTTGTACCTGTCGATCTCGCGGTATCCGGCCGCCTTGTAGAGGCCGACGGCCTCGACCAGGGCACGGTGGGTGTCGAGCCGGACCGTACGCGCCCCGGCCGCGGCGGCGTGGGCCTCCAGTTCGGCGATGAGGCGACGACCGAGTCCCAGCCCCCGTACGGCGGGCGACACCCACATGTGCTTCAGTTCGGCGTACCCGTCGGGGCCGGGCGGCACGGTGCCGGACGGCCCCGGGCGCAGCCGGAACGCGCCGCAGCCGACCGGCTCGTCGTGCAGGGTGGCGACGAGCAGCAGCCCGGCCGGCGGGGTGATCTGGGTGTGGTCGGCGGTGCGGCTGACGCCGGGGTCGAAGCCCTCCTCGAAGCGGCCGGCGAGTTCGGCGAAGAACGCCTGGAGGCAGTGCCGCACGGCCGGGTGGCCGGGGTCGACGGGGTCGATGCGGACCATGGAGGCGGTGAGCAGGCGCTCGACATCGGCCATGGCGGTGACGAGGCGGTCGCGCTGGTGCTCGTTGAGCGGCTGGAGTATCGAGGCGGCGAGTTCGTCGGAGCGCCGGTCCAGTTCGGCCAGTTCGGCCCGGCCGTCGGCGGTGAGCCGGACCTCGCGTACGCGGCCGTCGGCGTCGGCCGCCTCGACGACGACCAGCCCGTCGGACTGTAGTGCGCGCAGCAGCCGGCTGAGGTAGCCGGAATCGAGGTCGAGGCGGGCGCGCAGGTCGCGTACCTCGCTGGCGCCGGTGCCGATCTCCCAGAGCAGCCGGGCCTGGCCGAGCGGCCGGTCGCGGGAGAGGAAGGCGTCGTCGAGGGCGCCGACGCGTTGGGTGACGGTCCGGTTGAAGCGCCGGACCTGTTCGATCCACTCACCGTGCATTCTCTGACTCTAGTCAGAGAATGTCGGCCGGATCAACGGTGTCCGCCCGGGACCGCGTCACGGTCCCGGGCGGACGATCGGGTACGGCTACGGATAGTTGGTCAGGTAGACCGTGGGTGTCGTCGAGTTCGCCGTCGGGCCGGTGTCGTTGATGATCCGGTTGATGGTGCCCACGCCACCCAGCGACACGGTCACCATGTTGGTGAAGCGGACGCCGGGCCGGTTGGGCACCTCGAAGGCCCGGTCGGCCACGATGGACGCGTCGGAGGTGAAGACGCAGTAGCTGCCGAGGCCCCACGCCTGGTGGGTGTCGACGGTGTCGGCCACCTTGTACGCGGCGTAGCCGCGTGACGAGCCGTTCATCCAGGCCGCCTGGTTCGGCGGGTCGTACGGCATCTCGTTCTGGTAGAAGTAGGTCCGGCCACGGTTGCCGTTCCAGATGGTCTGGTACTTCTGGTAGTGCTCGACGAAGAGGCCGTACATGGTGACGTCGTCGCCGTTGACGATCAGTCCGGTGTCGGCGGTGTTGACGGTCCAGCCGACGCCCGCGCCGTGGTCGGCCCGCCACAGCCACAGGTGGTCGCCGATCACGTCGTCGCTGTTGATGGTCAGCGTGGTCGTGGCCCGGCCGATGCCCGGGCCGCCGATCCGGAAGAAGACGTCGTGCAGCGAGATCGGGTTCGCCGAGTTGTCGGCGGACGAGCCGGGCGGCCCGACCTCCATCAGCATCGGCGAGTTGACCTGGTCGGCCTCGAACATGATGCCGGCCACCTTGACCCCGCCGACGTCGGCGACCTTCATCGGCACGACGCCGCCCTGCGGCTGCAGGGTGGCCAGGCCGAGTCCGAGTACGACGGTGTCGGCGCGGTTGATCTGGATGGTCTGGTCGACCCGGTGCACGCCGGGGGTGAAGAGCAGGTTCTTGCCCTGGGCCAGGGCCGCGTTGACGGTCGCCGCGGCGGTGCCGGGCCGGACGATGAAGAACTGGCTCAGCGAGATGGACGTACCGACCGGGGTCTTGCCGTACCAGCTCGTGCCCTGCGAGTTCGTGCGCAGCCCCGGCACGAACACCCGGTACTCACCGGTGCCGTCGACGTAGAGGAACGGCTTCTCCCGTACGACCGGGGTCTGGTTGATCACGGTGTGCGAGGGGTTCGGGAAGTGCGGCGGCGGGGCGCCGGTGACCCCGGTGAAGACCATGTTCCAGACCGATCCGGTCCAGGCGCCGAACTCGCTGTTACGGGAGAACCACTGCTGCTGCGAGCCGGAGACCACCAGACCGTCGATCTTGGTGTCGGCCATCAGGCCACCGCTCGACCAGCCGTCGCCGCCGTTCCAGAGCTGGATCTGGTTCTGGCTGCCGCGCAGGTGCATCCGCCGGTACGGCGCCGCCTGCGACACCGCCCACCGCTCGACCTGCACATTGGACGGCAGGGTCACCGACAGGTTCTCGGCGGCCCGCCAGAAGTTCTGGGTCGCGTTGCCGCCGAACCAGTCCGCCTCGACGCGTACGTGGCCGTTGAGGTTGACGTCGTCGGGTGAGAAGCCGAGGCCGGCGACCTGGGTGAAGAAGCCGAGGTTGACGTCGGCGGTGTAGTTGCCGGGCTTGAACAGCACCGCGTAGCGCTGCGGCCCGAACTGGTTGGTCTCCTGACCGGTGAAGATCGTGTCGAGCCGGCTCTGGATGGTCGACGTCGGCGTCGACGGGTCGAACACGAACGTGTTGGGGCCGAAGTTGGGGTTGCGCGGGTCGGTCGGCTCGACCGGATCACCGCCACCGCCTGTCGTGAACACCCTGAACTCCCACAGTGAATAGCCGTATCCGGTGCCCCGCGCGGTGCCGTACATCCGAACGTAACGCCCGGAACCGGTCACGTTCAACGTCTGCGTACCGCCGGCACCGGTCGTCGTGGAGTAGATGCTCGTCCAGGTGTTGCCGTCGTTCGACGTCTGGATCTGGAAGGCCCGGCCGTACGCCCCCTCCCACGCGAGAACCACCTGGCAGATGGTGCGCGTCTGACCCAGGTCGACGCGCAGCCACTGCGGGTCGGCGAACTGGCTCGACCAGCGGGTACCGGTGTTGCCGTCCACCGCCGCCGACGCGGCCATGCCGGCGCTCTCGGCCGACGAGGCGGTGGCGGGGCGGCCCTGGGCGGCGTTCGTCGTGCCGCACGCGCCCGGGGTCGGCGTCGGGGTCGGGGTCGGGGTCGGGCCGCCGCCGCCGAGCGTGCCGTACACCTCGAACTCGTAAAGCGAGTAGCCATACCCCGACGACCGCACCGTGCCGTACATCCGCACATACCGACCCGTGCCGCTGACATCAAGCGTCTGCACACCACCCACACCCGACGTCGTCGAGTAGATCGACGTCCAGGTGGTGCCGTCATCCGACGTCTGAACCTGGAACGACCGCGCGAACGCACCCTCCCACCGCAACACCACCCGCGACACCGAAGCCGACCCACCCAGATCAACCCGAACCCACTGCGGATCAGCCCACACCGAACCCCACCGCGAACCCGGATCACCATCAAACGCATTCGACGCCGCCAGATCCACACCCTGCACCGACGACGCCAACGCCGGCCGGTTCAACGACAACAACGTATCCGCGGCACTGGCCGCGGTGACCGAGCCGACGACGCCGACCGCGGCCAGCACGGCGGCAAGGGCCGCCGCCAGCACGGCACCGGGGCGTCGGCGGCGGCGTCGGGCAATGGGTACGGGGAGTGCTCCTGTTCTCATGTCTTCCTACCTGTCGTGACGAGGGGCATCCGGGCGGGATCCGCCGGACGGGGACGGGGAACAAGATTGGAGAGCGCTCTCCAACAGAACCCGAGTGTTGCGCCGGACCACGGCCCACGTCAATACGTGTCCGACCTTCCGGCCGCACTCTCCCAGGTCGGCGCCGACCGCGATCCGGACATTGACACCCGCCGCCAAGACTCGGAGACTGGCGGGCGAGAGCGCTCTCCCGTCAGCGCACCGAGAAGGTGATCGTGATGCACCGGTCGACCACTCCCCCCGTCGTCGCGGTCGCCTGCCTGGCCGCACTGCTCGCCGGCGGCTGCGCCACGACGAACGGCGGCGCACCCGGCACCGACCCCGGACCGCCCGCCGCGGCCACGCCCTCGACCAGCTTCAACGGCACCGACCTCGCCTGGGTGCAACTGATGATCCCGATGAACGAGCGGACCCTGCCGCTGCTCGAACTGGCCGTCGCCCGGGGCACCGATCCGGACCTGCGCCGGCTCGCCGGTGAGATCCACGCCGCCCATCTGGCCGAGCTGACCCGGCTGCGGCACCTTCGCACCCTCGCCGGGCTGGACGGGACCAACCCGCACGAGGGTCATGACATGCCGGGCATGGTGACCGCCGTGCAGCTCGACGCCCTACGGGCCGCCACCGGCACCGAGTTCGACCGGCTGTTCCACGACCGCCTGCGCGAACACGTCGACCAGTCGGCCCGGGTCTCGCGCGGCGAGCAGGAGTCCGGCGCCGACGCCGCGACCGTCGCGCTGGCCGGGGAGATGACCCAGGTCCGGACCACCTACCTCACCCGCCTGGACCAGCTCACCGCGCTCTGACCCACCCCCGGCGTGCCCCCGCGCAGGATCCGCGTGATCAGGGAGTTCGCGGCCCGGCGCGCCGGCGACACGCCAGACTCACTCCCTGATCACGCGGATCATCGAGAGGGTTACGGGAGTTCGTAGTCCTCGTTCAGGGCGGCGCCGGCCTGCGGGTTGTACAGGTCGAAGCCACGGGCGTCGCACTGGAGGCCGCCGCGGACGCAGTGGTTGACCAGGGCGGCCAGGGTCGGGGGCTCCCAGGCGTTGAAGAAGTCGTAGTGGAACGAGTAGCCGCGTCCACTCGACAGCCGTACCTGGGACATGTCCCCGCTGACCGGGAACGCCATCTTGAACTCGATCATCGGCACGGCAACCGGGTGGCTGGTCGGGCAGATCCCGTTGACTGGGTAGGCCATGTGGCTCTTGTGGTCAGGGGTGTCCAGCCAGCGCCCGTCCCAGCAGCTCGGCGACTGGTAGCGCACGTTGAGCTGGGTGCCGGGCGGGCACCACGCCGGGAAGTCCGCGTTGTCGTAGCTGTCCCCGCACTCCCAGCCCTCGACCGAGCCGGCGATGAAGTCGGCGGCGGTGGCGGTCGGGCTGCCGACGACGTACCGCAAGCCGGGCGGGAACGGCCGGACGCTGGTGTAGTCGATGACCCCGGACTTGTAGTAGATGACCTGGTGGCCGGCGGGTGAGATGAGCTGGTCGCCCTTGTACATGGTCGGCATCCAGTAGCCGGACCGGTCCGCCGGCACCCGGCACGAGGTGCCACCGGCCTGGAGCGACGCCAGCGTGCTGTAGGCGTTGGTCGTCGGGCTGCCCATGAAGGTGTGGTAGTGCGAGGCACCCGCCAGGTTGGGGAAGACGATCGGGTCGTCCGGCAGGTGGTGGGTCGGGGCGCAGTTCGCCTGGAACTCGCGGTGCTCCTTGTTCGGCGGGCGGTGCGTCGACGGCACCACGCCGGTCACCGGCGGGTTCGCCGGCACGTACCCGTTGCCGGGCGGCGGGGTGGTCGGCGGGGCGCCACCCGTCGTACCGAAGACCCGGAACTCCCACAGGGAGTAGCCGTGCCCGGTGCCCCGGGCGGTGCCGAGCAGCCGTACGTAGCGGCCGGCGCCGGTGACGTTCAGGGTCTGGTTGCCGCCGGTACCGGTCGTGGTCGAGTAGATCGTGCTCCAGGTGAACGTGTCGTCGGAGGTCTGGATCTGGTACGCCGTCGCGTACGCGGCCTCCCACTGCAACTCGACCCGGGTGATCGTGGACCGGGTGCCGAGGTCGACGCGGATCCACTGGGGATCGGCGGCGGCGCTGGACCAGCGGGTGTGGACGTCGGCGTCGAACGCCGCCGAGGCGGGGGTTCCGGCGCCCTGGTTGGACGAGGAGGCGGCCGGCCGCCCGTGGGAGAGCAGGGCGGCCGCGGCGTCGGCGGAGTTGAGCGGGCCGGCGACGAGTGCCGAGGCGACGAGCGCGGTCACGGCCAGCGGCGCGACGAGCCGCCTGAGCCCTGGATACCGCGGGCGTGCCGCGATGGGGGTGGATGACATCAGATCTCCTGCGGGGTGTGATGGGAGGCGATGTGCTTGGAGAGCGCTCTCCAAAGAAGGTTACGCCCATGTTGCGAGACGTCAATACATCGATCTCCGCCGTATCCGCGCCGATTCGCGCCGATGGGCCAGGGATGTGTGGTGATCGTTGGTTGTTCCGCCGGCACAGGTACGGCGTGCCAAGCTGCCGGGCAGCTGATGATCACGGGCTCCCACGCCCCACAGCGAACTCGCTGTGGGGCGTGACAGTGGTACCTGGCCTCCGGATGGGCCGGTGGCCCCGGTCGGTGCGGCGGCCGGGAACCGGGGGCGGGTCAGCCGACGCGCAACTCCTCCACGGCCGTGCTCGCCCGCAGGAAGAGCAGCCCGACCGCGGTCATGACCAGCACCGTCACCACCCCGCCGGCACCGAACACGAGCAGGTGGTCCCACAGCACCGGAATCGGGCGCACAACCTCCTCGGACCGCACGCACACGCCGTCTACGCAGGTCTCCATCCGGCCGCCGCCGGCCTCGGTCGCGATCCCCCGGGGCAGCATCGCGCCGAGGACCAGCGCGAGCCCGACGGCCGGTACGGCCGGGGCCGCCACCTGCCAGACGATCGAGGCGGCCAGGGTCCGGCGGGGCACACCGGTGGCGACAAGCATGGCGTAGGCGCGACGCCGGGCCACAATGCTCTCGGCGAGCGCGACGAGCAGGCCACCGGCCGCGATCACCACCCCCACCCCTACGGCGAGGTCGACCAGGTCGAGGGTTCGGGAGTAGAAGTCCGAGCCGCTCGGGTCGTACGGGTAGCCGTGCGCGGCGGCGTCCGCCCGGCTGGCCTCCTCCTGCAGGTCGCGGCCGGTGGTGATCCAGGCCCGCACGCCGGCCGCACCGCCGGCGAAGAGCATGCAGGCCAGCAGCGCGGCCAGGGTACGGCTGCCGGTCCACGGGTCGGCGACGAGCCGCCGCGCGGCGAGCAGCGTCGCCGGTCCCCGGCCGATCCGGAGCAGCAGCCGCCCGGCGGTGTACGAGAGCCACCCGGTCCCGAGAATCACGCCGGCGGCGGCGAACAGTGCGCCGAGGAAGAGCGCCAGGGGTGCCAGCCAGTTCGGCACGTCCTGCTCGGCGAGCCAGCGGCTCAGCGGCATCAGGGTGACGAACGGGGCGGCGCCGACCGCGATGAGGATGCCGGGCCAGGGCGCGGGTGCGCCGGTACGCACCGACCGCCGGACCACTCCTAGTGGGCCGACCACGACCCGGCGCATCAGCAGTGCGGTCACCAGGGCGGCGAGCAACGGCAGCCCCAGGACGGTGGCGACGACCGCGGGTGCGGCGGGCAGCACGTCGGTCGGCAGCGGCAGTTGTCCCCGCCCGTCCGGTCGGTGCAGCAGTTCCCGGCCGGCGAGGAACACGCCCAGTCCGGCGAGGGTGCCGAGCAGGGCCGCGATCCCGGTCTCGGCGACCGCGACCAGCACCGCCTGCCGGGGCGAGGCACCGGCCAGCCGGAAGCCGGCCAGCCGACGCTCACGGGCCGGCGCGCCCACCCGGAAGCACTGTCCGGCAAGGGCCAGGATCGGAATGGTCAACAGCACCAGGGCCAGCGCGGTGCCGCCACGCAGGCCGGGCTCACGCAGCAGCGCGTTGGAGTACTGCGTCGACAGCCGCGCCCCGGTCTCGTCGATCGCCGCGGAGGGTGTCGTGATCGCCAGGACGTTCAGTGCGGCGAGTACGGCGAGCGTCGCGAGCAGCATGCTGACGGCGGTGAGCACGACCCGCATGAGGTCGGTACGGGTGCCGGCCAGGGAGAGCCGGAGCAGGACCGACGGCCTCATCGCGGGTGCCGGACGGACGTGGCCAGGCCGAGGCCGGTCGGGTCGATGGCGCCGTCGCGCATGGTCACCTCCCGGGTGGCGTAGCCGGCCACCTGGACGTCGTGGGTGACCAGGACGACCGTCGTACGCTGCTCGCGGGCGAGCCGGACCAGTTGGATTAGCACCTGCTCGCCGGTGAGCGAGTCGAGGGCCCCGGTGGGTTCGTCGGCGAGAAGCACCCGTGGCTCGGTGACCAGGGCGCGCGCGACCGCGCACCGTTGCTGCTGGCCGCCGGACATCTCGCCGGGCCGGCTGTCGGCCAGGTCGGCGACGCCGAGCCGGTCGAGCCAGGTGAGCGCGGCGACGCGGGCCTCGCGCCGGCCGGTGCCGGCGAACAGCAGTGGCAGGGCCACGTTCTCGGCGGCGGTCAGTTCGGCGACGAGTTGACCGAACTGGAAGAGCACGCCGAACTCGGTACGGCGCAGCCGGGAGCGGGTCGCCTCGGGCAGGGCGTCGACGCGCTGGTCGCGATAGCGGATCTCGCCGGCGTCGGGACGCAGGATTCCGGCCAGACAGTGCAGCAGCGTGGACTTGCCGCACCCGCTCGGCCCGGTGATCGCCACGATCTCACCCTCGTCGACGTCGACGCTCACGCCGCGCAGGGCGGGTGTGTGGCCGTACGACTTCACCACTCCTCGTGCCCGCAGGAAAGTCATCCCCGTATCTCCGTATGCAGGTCGGTGACGCGGTCGAGGGTGTTCTGCACCCAGCGCAGGTCCGCGTCGAGATGGACGATCGCGTAGTCGGCGGCGACGACCTCGCCGAGGCTCGCCCCGGGATCGGTCTTGACCGCGGTGAGTTCGCGCAGCCGGTCGACGTGCGCCCGGCGCTGGGCGACCAGGTAGGCCCGCGCCCGGTCGGCGCCGGAGACCAGGATCGCGACGACGACCTTGACGAACAGGGCGCCGGTGACGAACGGCGCCGGCCGTTCGACGGTGGCGAGCCAGTCGGAGAGCGCGACCTCGCCGCCCTCGGTCAGCCGGTACGACGTGCGGTCCGGTCCACCGTCGCGGTCCTGGCCGGCCGGTTCGACGAGGCCGTCACGTTCGAGCCGGCCGAGGGTGGCGTAGACCTGACCGTAGGCCACCGGTTTGACCCGGGGCAGCCGTTCGTCGTGGGACCGCTTCAGCTCGTATCCGTGCTGCGGGCCCCCGGCGAGCAGGCCCAGCAGCACGTGTGCCGTCGACATGCGGGCCACTATTCACTGAATGAATAGCCGACGTCAAGCGCGGACCGACGGCCGGCGGGTGTGGTCGGCCGGTCAGGGCGCGCTGTCGCGGCCGAGCAGCAGGCGGGCGACCACGAGCTTGGTGACCTGGGCCGTGCCGTCACCGATCTCCAGCCCCATCACGTCGCGCATCCGCTGGCCGAGCGGGCTCTCGTCGCCCCAGCCGTGCTGGCCGAAGGTGAGCAGCGCCTGGTGGGCCGCCTCGAACGCGGCACGGGGCGCCCACCACTTGGCCATGTTGGCGGCCAGCCGGTGGTCCTGCCCGGCGTCCTTGCGCCACAGTGCCTCGTACGCCAGCAGCCGGGCGGCGTGCAGGTAGGTGGCGTGTTCGACCAGCGGGAACGACAGGCCCTGGAACCGGCCGATCGGCTGGCCGAAGGCGTGCCGCTCGCGGGCGTGGTCGAACGCCTCGTCGAGGGAGGCGGAGGCGGCGCCGATGCAGATCAGGCTGATCAGGGCGCGGGAGTAGTCGAAGCCGCGCATCACCTGCACGAAGCCGAGGCCGGGGCCGGCCACCACGTCGTCGGCGTCGACCGGCAGGGCGTCGAAGGTGAGTTCGGCCCGGCCGGCCGAGCGGTTGCCGACGTCGGTTGTCGTGCGCCGGGCGACGTGGGCGTCGTCGAGCCTGGCGTAGAAGGCGGTGATGCCGTGCGGGCCGGCCGCGCCGGTGCGGGCGAAGACCAGGCCGTGGGTGGCGTGGCCGCCGAGCATGATGGAGCTCTTGACGCCGGACAGCCGCCAGCCCTTGTCGCCGTCGGGTTCGGCGCGCATCTCGACGGCGGCGGCGTCGGTGCCGTGGTCGGGTTCGGTCAGGCACAGGGCGACGATCGCCGAGCCGTCGGCGATCGGGGGCAGCCAGCGGTCGCGCTGGGCCCGGTCGCCGTTGGCGGCCAGCACGTCGGCGATGAGGGCGGCGTTCAGCGCCGGGTAGCAGGCGTTGAAGTCGGCGCGGGCCAACTCCTCCAGGGCGACGCCGGTGCTGACCGCGTCGCGGCCGAGCCCGCCGTACCCGGTGGCGATCCGCAGCCCGAGCAGGCCGGCGCCGGCCAGGTCGGCGTAGAGGCCGGGGCGGGGGGCGCCGCGGGCGTCGGCGGCCTGGTAGTCGGGTGCGACGTGGGTGGCGGCGAACGCCCGGATCCGGGCCCGCAGCTCTTCCTGCTCGGGGGTGAGGTCGAAGTTCACGCGGCCACCGCCGGTCCGTCCGGGGCACCGTCGGCCCGGGCCGGGCCGCCGCCGTACCGTCCACTGAGGATGAACTTCTGGATCTTGCCGGACGGGGTGCGCGGCAGGGCGTCGACGACCTCGACCCGTTCCGGCCAGTACTGCCGGGCCATGTCCAGCGCGCCGAGGTGTGCCTGGAGGTCGGCCACGGTCAGCGGCGCGTCGGCGACCAGGACCGCGCAGGCGCGTTCGCCGAGCCGCTCGTCGGGATAGCCGATCAGGGCCACGTCGCGTACGGCCGGGTGGCGCAGCAGGGCCGCCTCGACCTCGACCACCGGGATCTTCTCGCCGCCGCGGGAGATGACGTCCTTGACCCGGCCGGCGATGCGGATGCCGCCGTGGCCGTCGTCGCGGGCCAGGTCGCCGGTGTCGAACCACCCGTCGGCGTCCACACACGACTCGTACAGTTCGGGGCGGCGGTAGTAGCCCAGGCACTGGTTGGCGCCGCGGACGAGCAACCGGCCGGTCTGCCCGGCGGGCACCGGGTCGCCGGCGTCGTCGGCGACCCGGACCTCCATCCACGGCGGCGGCGAGCCATCGCTGCGGGTGGCCAGGTCGGGCGGGTCGGCGGGCCGGGTGATGGTGACCGTGCCGTTCTCGGTCATCCCCCACAGCGCGTAGACCCGGGTGCCGAGCACCTCGGCGGCCCGTTCGGCGACGACCGGGGCGATCGGGGCGCTGCCGCAGGCGAAACTGCGCAGCGACGAGAGGTCGCGCGGCGCGCGGCGCTGGGCGTCGATCAGGTCGACCAGGAAGGTCGGCGCGCCCATCGAGAAGGTGACCCGCCGCTCCTCGATCACCCGCAGCATCAGGTCTGGCCGCCAGGCGTCGAGTTGCACGGCGGTGGCGCCGAGGGTGAGCGGCATCAGGAAGCAGTAGGCGAATCCGGCCTGGTGGGTCAGTGGCGAGCCCATCGCGATCACGTCGTCGCCGGTCAGGCCGAGTGCCTCGTATTCGGTGCGGACCAGGGCGTGCAGCGTGTTGTGGGTGTGCATCACGCCCTTGGGCTCGCCGGTGGTGCCGGAGGTGAACATGATCTGGGCGAGGTCGTCCGGCAGAGCCTCCGGGTGGTCGACGTCGGCCGGCAGGTCGGCGCGCAGGAAGGCGTCGGCGAAGTCGACCACCGCGGGGTCGCCGCCGGTCCCGGGCGGGGTGGCGGGGGCGTCGAGCAGCACCCGGTGGCGCATCCCCGGTACGGCCCGGGCCACCTCGGCGGCCAGGTCGGCGTACGAGAAGTCGCGCAGCCGGGCGGGGGCGACGTAGACGGGGCTGCCGGTGAGGCCGACCATGTGCTCGACCTCGCGGCGCCGCATGATCGGGATGACCGGGTTGACGACCGCGCCGAGCCGGAAGGTGGCCAGGCACAGGGCGACGAACTGCCAGGAGTTGGGCATCTGGAGGGTGACGACGTCGCCGGGGCCGACGCCGAGGTCGCGCAGCGCGGCGGCGAACCGGCCGGTGTGGGCGAGCAGTTCGGCGTAGGTGACGGTCTCGGTGGGTGCCCCGTCGGCGTGGTAGCAGACGACGGCCGGCTTGTCGGGGTGGCGGCGGGCGCCGTCGCGCAGGTCGTCGAGGATGGTCCGGTCGCGCCACCAGCCGGCCGCCCGGTAGGCCGGCGGGCTGTGGTCGGGCAGGGGGGTCGTCATCGGGGGTCGCCTCCTGACGTGGAGCGTCGGCGGTGCCACCCCGCGGCGGTGGGGGCGGTGTCGCCAGTGGACCGCCCGCCCATCTTGACCAACACAGCGTGATCAAGCAAGAGCTGACCGCGATCAAGGACTTCCGCAAAAAAGATTGCCCGCAACGACCAGCGTCAATGCAAGATCTGCAATCAACAGGAAACTTGCGGACTGGCAATTGTTAACGACCCCGCGTAACGTCGCCGAGCGTATCCCGCCCACCACGCGGAGCAGGGCCCGACTCTGACCAGGAGAAGGTTCCGATGTTGACCCACGGCGACAGCGCCACCAGTCCCCCGACCATCGGTCCGCCCGGCCCACCGGCCGTCCTCGGCGGCACCCCGATCCGGACCCGCCCCTGGCCGACGTACGACAAGGGCGACGTCTGGATCAGCGAGGCCGACGAGCAGGCGGCCATCGGCGCCATCCGCGAGCGGCGCTACTTCCGCTACGACACCCGCCCGCACGCCGAGACCCACACCGGACGGTTCGAGCAGGGCCTGTGCGACTACTTCGGCGTACGGCACGCACTGGCCTGCGCCAGCGGCACCACGGCGATCGCGCTGGGCCTGCTCGGCCTGGGCCTACCGGCCGGCTCCCCCGTCGCCTGCCCGGCGTTCACCTTCGCCGCCACGCCCAGCGCGATCCTGCTCGCCGGCCACCGGCCGGTCGTCGTGGAGTGCGACGAGGACCTGCACCTCGACCTCGAAGACCTGCGCCGGGCGCTCGCCGAGGGGGTCGCCGCCGTCGTCGTGGTGCACATGCGCGGCTTCGCCGGCGACATGCCCGCCATCTGCGCCCTGGCCGCCGAATACGGCGTACCCGTGATCGAGGACGCGGTGCCCGCGCTCGGCGCGGCGCTCGACGGCCGTCCACTGGGGACGTTCGGCCGGGCCGGCGCCTTCTCCACCCAGTCCGACAAGGCCCTCAACACCGGCGAGGGCGGCTTCCTGCTCACCGACGACCCGGAACTCTACGCCCGCGCGGTGGTGTTCAGCGGGGCGTACGAGGGGCGGCTGGCCCGGCACTTCGGCGGCGACCGCCCGCCCGTCGACGACCTGGCCCACCCCATCTTCGGCGTACGGATGGACGAGATCCGGGCCGCCCTGGCCGGCGCGCTGCTCACCGGGCTGCCCGCCAAGCTCACCGCCCACCACCGCAACTACGCCCACGTGGCCGCCGGTCTGGCCGACCTGCCCGGGGTGGCGCTGCGCCGGCCGGTGGCCCCGGGCGCCTACCTCGGCGAGGCGCTGGTCTTCCGGCTGCCGGGCGCCACCGCGGCCCAGTCCGCGTGGTTCGCCGCCGCGATCCGCGCCGAGGGGATCGACGCCCGCGCCCTGGCCGATCCGGGCGACACCAACGTACGGGTCTTCTGGAACTGGCGGTTCCTGGTCGGCCCCGACCCGGCCGCCGCCCGGGCCCGCTGGCCCAAAACCGCCCGGCACCTCGACGAGGCCATCGACATCCCGCTGTCGGCCAACCTCACCGCCGACGACTGCGACCAGCTCGTCGCGGCGGTGACCCGGGTGCTGCCCGCCCTCCCGCCCGGCTGAACGGGGACCACGATGCGCTATCTGCTCGCCGACCCGAACCTGACCCACCGCGGCCCCGGTGAGGAGTTCGCCCGCGCCGTCGCCGCCGACCGGGGCGGGCCGGTCACCGTCCGGCTCGCGGTGTCGCTGCCGACCACGTTCCCGCTGGCCGCGCACCGGCCGCGCTACACCGTACGGCACCTGCTGAAGACCGCGACCGTCGTCGACGAGACCGTACGGTTCGTCGCCGAACCCCCGGCCCCGGACGGCCCGCAGTCGTCCGGCGACCGCTACGGCGCCACCCCGGAGGCCCGGTTCCACCCGCAGCTGGCGCAGACGAAGCTGACCGAACTCGCCGCGGGTGTGCCGCTGCCGGCCGGCCTGACCGACGATCCCGCCCTGCTCGCCGCCTTCGTCGACCACCGGGTCGTGGTGCGGCTGTGCACGGTGGAGAACGAGGTCTTCCTGCACGGCAGCGCCGACGGCGCGATCACCGGCCTGCTCCACCTGCCGGGGCTGCGCCGCCGGGCGGCGCCCGGACCGCTGGGTGCCGAGGTGGTCCGGGCCGCCGCGCGGGTGGAGGAGATGGGCGGCTCCTGCGACGGGATCGTGGTGCACCCCGACCGCTACTGGGAGCTGGTCCACGACGGGCTGCTCGGCCGCCTCGCCGAGGCCGGCGTACGGGTCAGCCGCACCCGGATGATCGCGCCCGACCTGATGCTGTTCGGCGACTTCCGGGCCGCCGTCACCCTGGTCGAGCCGGGCGTGTCGACGCTGTCGCTGCGGCCCGGCGCCGGCCCGGACGGCGCCGACCTGGTGACCGCCGCGCTGCCGGTCGGGCTGGCCGTGCACCTGCCACAGCATTTCCTGCTGCTGGAGCGGCAGTGACGGCGGCCGGGCCGCCCCGGGTCCTGTACGTCACCGGCTGGTGCCGCAGCGGTTCGACCGTGCTCGGCAACCTGCTCGGCGAACTCGCCGGCGTGGTGCACGTCGGCGAGTTGCACTACCTGTGGCGCAACGGGGTGCTGCGGCAGGGCACCAACACCTCCTGCGGCTGCGGGGAGCAGGTTACCGACTGCCCACTGTGGAGCAAGGTGCTGGCCGCCGTCGCCACCCCCGATCCGGCGCGGGTCGCCCGCCGGATGCTCGACGTCCAGCGCGGCTACCTGCGTACCCGGCACACCGGCGCCCGGCTGCGCGAGTCGGTCGCGCACCGGACCGCGCCGGCCGACGGCGCGCCGGCGGTGACCGCCGCCCTCGACCGGATGGTGGGCTGCTACCGGGCGATCACCGCCCAGACCGGCGCCCGGCTCGTCGTCGACGGCTCGAAATACCCGGCCGAGGCCGCCGCCCTGCTCCGCCGCGACGACCTCGACCTGCGGATCCTGCACCTGATCCGCGACCCGCGGGCCAGCGCGCACTCCTGGCGGCGGCCCAAGGCGTACATTCCGGCGATGGGCGTCACCCGCAGCACCGGCTACTGGACCGCCGCGAACGTCGCCTCCGACCGGATCGGTCGGGCCGCCCCCGACCGCTACCTGCGGCTGCGCTACGAGGACTTCACCCGCGACCCGCGGGCCGCGCTGGCCCGGGTGCTGGCCCTGGCCGGGCTGCCCGACCCGCCGCCGGTGACCGCCGACGGCGAGGCGGTGCTCGGCGTCAACCACACCGTCACCGGCAACCCCGACCGGCTGGTGCACGGGCCGGTGCGGATCCGGCCCGACGACGGCTGGAAGGCGCGGCTGCCGGCGGGGCCGGGGCTGCTCGCCACCCTGATCGCCAGTCCGGTGCTGAGCCGGTACGGCTACCCCTTCCGCCGCTAGGGAGGCCACCCATGGATCTCGGAATAGCCGGCCGGGTCGCGCTGGTCGCCGGCGCCACCAGCGGGCTCGGCCGGGCCGCCGCCCACGCCCTGGCCGCCGAGGGCTGCGCCCTGTCGATCTGCGCCCGCGATCCCGACCGGCTGGCCGCCACCGCGGCCGAACTGACCGCCGCCGGGGCCGGCAAGGTCGGCGCGTACGCCGTCGACATCGGCGACGAGACCGCCGTCGCCGGCTGGGTGGCGGACACCGCCCGCGACTTCGGCGCGGTGCACATCGTGGTCAGCAACGGTGGCGGCCCACCGCCCGGCCCCGTCGACGCGTTCGGTCTCGACGGCTACCGCACCGCGGTGGAGACCGCGCTGCTGCCGCACATCGGGCTCGCCCTGACCGCCCTGCCGCACCTGCGGGCCGCCGGCTGGGGCCGGATCCTGCTGGTCGCCTCGGAGACCGTCCGCCAGCCGATCCCGCACTACGGCCTGTCCAGCACCGTACGGCCCGGCCTGCTCGGCTTCGCCCGCTCGCTGGTCGCCTCGCTCGGCGCGGGCGGGATCACCGTCAACGTGCTGGCGCCCGGCTATCACGACACGCCGGGGCTGCGGCGCCAGTTCGGCGCCGACGCCGACGCCCGGCTCGCCGACATCGGCGCCGGCATCCCGCTCGGCCGGGTCGGCGACGCCGCCGACTTCGGCGCGGTCGTCGCCTTCCTCGCCGGGCGGCCGGCCGCGTTCGTCACCGGCACCTGCCTGCTGGTCGACGGCGGCGCCACCCGGGGAATCGGGTGACCGCCGTACCGACCACCGGGCCGCGCTGGGGCGTCGTCGTCGGCGGGCTCCTGGTCACCCTGCTGATCGTCTTCGTCGCGTTCGGCGCCGTGGTGCCGGTGCTCCCGCCTTTGGTGCTCGACCGGCTCGCCGGCTCGCAGTTCACCGTCGGGCTGGCGTTCGCGCTGTCCGGCATCGCCGCGCTGCTCGGCCGCCCGTACGCCGGCCGGCTGGCCCAGCGCTACGGCAGCCGCCCGGTGATGGTCGCCGGCTGCGTCCTCGCCGCCCTGGTCGGCGCCGCCTACGCGGTGCCGGCCGGACTGCCCGGGCTGCTGGCCACCCGGGTGCTGATGGGGCTGGCCGAGGCGGTCGTCTTCACCGCCGGCTCGGTGTGGGTGGTGGCGCTTGCCCCGGCGCACCGGCGCGCCGAGATCGTCGGCTACTACGGGCTGGCGATGTGGGGCGGCTGGACCCTCGGCCCGATGGTCGGGCACCTGCTGCGTACCGGGGTCGGCTACCCGGCGGTGTGGACCCTGGCCGCGCTGGCCCCGCTGGCCGCCGTCGCGGTCGTCGCCGCCCTGCCCGGTACGGTGCCCGGCGAGGCCGGGCCGGCCCGGCTGCTCCCCCGGCCGGTCGTCCTGCCCGGGACCGCGCTGGCCCTGTCGGCGTTCGGATACGCCGCGCTCACCGGCTTCGTCGCCCTGCACCTGGCCGACCGGGGCATCGGCCACGGCGCGGTGCTGCTCAGCCTCTTCGGTGTCGCGTACGTCATGGTCCGGCTGGTCTTCGGCCGGCTGCCGGACCGGATCGGGCCGCGCCCCGTCGTCGTCTTCTGCGGGCTCGCCGAGGCGGCCGGCCTGCTGCTGATCGCCCTCGCCCCGACGTTCTGGGTCGCCGCGGTCGGCGCGCTGGTCATGGGCGGCGGGTTCACGCTGCTCTATCCGGCGCTCGCGCTGCTGGTGATCCGCCGGTCGGCGGAGCGGGACCGGGGTACGGCGCTCGGCGCGTACACCTCGTTCTGGGACCTGGGGCTCGGCGTCGCCGGCCTGGTCACCGGCGCGGTCGCGCTGATCGGGTACGGCTGGGTGTTCGTGCTGGCCGCCGGGCTGGCCGCGACCGCGGCGGCGATCGGGGCGTTCGCCACAGCGATGCGCGCGCCCGCGCCGCAGCGGGTATAACCGGGAGCCGTGTCGTCAGAGATCAGCTCCATCCTGCGGTCGATCGCGCTGCCGGTCCTGCTGCCCACCACCCTGTACGGGATCGGGGTCGGCGCGATCACCCCGGTGATCGTGTTCAGCGCCCGCGACCTGGGCGCGTCGATCGGTGTCGCCGGGCTGGTCGCCGCGCTGCTCGGGGTCAGCCAGGTGGTCGGCAACCTGCCGTCGGGGCGGATCATCACCCGGATCGGTGAGCGGAACGCGATGATCTGGGCCGCGGTGGTGTCGGTGGCCGGTGCGCTGGCCTGCGCGTTGGCGCCGGCGCTGTGGGTGCTGACCGCCGGGATCGTCGTGATCGGCGTGGCCGGTTCGGTGTGGGGGCTGGCCCGGCAGACCTACCTGTCCGAGACGGTGCCGTACGCGGCCCGGGCCCGGGCCATGTCGACCCTCGGCGGGGTGAACCGGATCGGCTACTTCCTCGGCCCGTTCATCGGCGCCGCGGTGATGGGATGGACCGGCACCGACGGGGCGTACTGGGTGTTCGTCGTCGCGGTCACCGCCGCCGGTGCGGCGGTGCTGACGCTGCCCGACGTCGGCACCGGGCGGGTGCCCGGCGGCCCGCCGGACGCCGGCCTGCTGGCGATCCTGCGCACCAGCCTGCCGCTGCTGCGCACCCTGGGCGTGGCGGCGGTCCTGGTCGGCGCGGTCCGTGGGGCCCGCCAGGTGGCATTGCCGCTGTGGGTCGACCACCTCGGCCTGGACCCGACGACGGCGAGCCTGATCTACGGCGCGGCCGCGGCGATGGACATGCTGCTGTTCTACCCGGCCGGCAAGGTGATGGACACGTACGGGCGGCGCTGGATCGGCGTACCGTCGATGCTCGTCCTCGGCGTCACCCATCTGGCGTTGCCGCTGACCTCGACGGTGCCGACGCTGACCGTGGTGGCGTTGCTGATGGGTCTCGGCAACGGCATCGGCAGCGGGGTGATGATGACGATCGGCGCCGACATCGCACCGGCGGAGCACCGCGCCACCTTCCTCGGCGCGTGGCGGCTCTGCAACGACCTCGGCGGCAGCGCCGGGCCGCTGCTGGTCGGCGTGCTCGGTACGCTCGGCGCGCTCGGCGCCGGGATCGCCGGGATGGGCCTGGTCGGCCTCGCCGGTGCCGCGGCCCTCTACCGCTGGACGCCACGGCACCGGCCCCGAACCTGACCCGCCGGCTGGAGACATCGAGGATCGTCGCTTAGCCTGGTGGGCATGGCCCGCCGACTCCCGCGCATCCTCGCCGCCGCCCTGCTCGCCGCCGGCCTGTCGGCCGCCGTTCCGCCAGCGACCGCCGCGGCGGCCGCCACCGCCGGGACGGCGCCGCCGACCACGCTGAGCGGCCAGATCCGCGGCGGCGACACGCTGATCGGCGCGGGCGGCCGCTGCGTCGTCGGCTTCACCGTGCCCGACGGTTTCCTGGCCAGCAGCGTCTGCGGGCCGGCCGGCACGACCATCACCACCACCGGCGGGGTGGCCGTCGGCCTGATCGTCGCCTCGCCCTACCCGCAGGTCGGCTACGTCCTCGTCGATTTGAACCCGGGCTGGGTGCCGGTCGGCCAGGTGCGGGTGGCCGGCGGGACCGTCGCGGTGAAGGGCGCGAACCCCGCACCGGTCGGCGCGGTCGTCTGCCGCTCCGGGCCGACCTCCGGTTGGCGGTGCGGCCCGGTCACCGGGCTCAACCACACGGTCAACTTCCCCGGCGGCGCCGTCCCCGGACTGACCCGGGCGAACATCTGCGCCGAGGCGGGCGAGGTCGGCACGCCCTACCTGACGGCGGGCGGACAGGCGCAGGGCGTCCAAGTCGGCGGGTCGGGGACCTGCCCGGCCGCCGGGACCAGCTACTTCCTGCCGGTCCGGCCGGCCCTGGCCGCGTACGGCGTCGCGCTGCTGACCTCCTGACCGCGCACCTTTCCTAGCTCTCCCCGCCGGCGCGGGTGTCGGCGCCCTCCGGCACGGCCGGCCGGAGGCTGGGGTGCAGGGCGAGGACGAGGCGGTGCTCGCGCCCGCCCTCGGCGTCGCGCGCGTGGTATTTGGCGAGCAGGTGGGTGACGGCCCCGGTCAACTCCTCGGCGAAGGCGGCCCGGTCGGCGGCCGAGGCGAACCGGACCTCGCTGTCGATGGCGAAGGTCGCCAGCCGCTTCTTCGCGGCGGCGGCTCCGGTGATCAGCTCGCCGACCTCGCGCACCAGCCGGGCGGCGAGGGCGAGCATCCACTGCGCGGAGAGCCGGTCGGGGGCCCGGCCGGGATCGGGCGCGACGGCCGCCAGCGCGGTCGGCGAGATCACGTAGGACGCGGCGGTCGCCCGCATCACCCGCTCGGTGCAGTTGCCCTTGCGGCGCTCCTCGACCAGCTCGATCAGGCCGTGCCGCTCCAGCGCCCGCAGATGGTAGTTGACCTTCTGTCGGGTGAGCCCGACGTGCGGCGCCAGGCTGCTGGCCGAGCCCGGCTCGGCCAGCGCGGCCAGCAGGCGGGCCCGGACCGGATCCAACGACACCTCGGCGGCGGCCGGGTCGGCGATCACTGCGACGTCGAACATGGCACCACCGTCCCACCGACAAATCTTGTCGTCAAGAACACGAACCAGTTCGGCGAAAGCCTGGCGCACGAATCAGCGGGAAGATCGGATCGTACGGCCGGCGACGCCCCGCCCACGCTGGGCGCCCCGTGCGTCGGGCGCCCAGCGCGAGCGTCGTGCTCCCACGGCCGCGCGGGCGGGCGGCCGGCGTCCGCCACGGCGTGCCGGCCACCCCGCTCGCCCGCCGGTACGCGCCCGCCGCCCCCCGTCACGCCCCCTGCGGGGCGTGCTGCGGCGTGCGCTCTCGCGGGACCCCGCCGGACGCCGAACCGGCGCCGACCTCGGCGGGTCTGCACGGGGCGTCCCACCGCGTGACGAGACACCCGGGGGACGCAAACGGGCGGCCGGTCGCCTGACGTACGACCGTCGCCCGCAGTAAAGGGGTTTTGCACCACAGGACACCGCAAGACGAACGTCTCACTGCAAGTGCTCCCACGGCGACCCAAAGTGTCCGATGCGACGATCCATTGGAGCCAGCACCAACCACTGGTAGAAACAGCATTTCGCGTACGGCGCCGTCGGCGCGATCGCGGTTCAGGCCGGGCCGGACACCGGCAGGCAGAACGCGAGCCGCAGCCCCGGGGCGTACGACGCCAACTGCGCCACGGTCACCTCGTAGGTCCGCAACTGCCCCGAGGGCATACGCACCTGCCACCGCTTGCCGACCGGGTCGGCGGCGACGCCGGCGCCGGCCCATAGCAGCCGAGCCCGCTCGCTGACCCGGCACAGCCGCTCCATCACCGGGTCGGTAAGGCCGGAGGCCGGATACGCCGCCTGCGCCAGCCGATAGCGGGCGACGAACTCCTCGGTCTCCCGCTCCCAGCCGACGATCGACCGGCCCACCCGGCTGAACAGCCACGCGCCCAGGTTGGACCCGGGTACGACGTAGGGCGACACCGGCGCCATCGCCGCGTTGACGACCACCACCGTCCAGTACCGGTCGAAGACCATGGCGGGCGCCACGCTCGCGTCGACCAGGCGTTGCAGCACCGCCCGGTCGACCCGGGTCGGCGGATCGGTGACCGGGTTGATCAGGCTGTTGAGGTAGGCCTGCTGCTGGGGATCGAGTCGCAGCGCCCGTACGATCCCCTCGGCCAGCCGCGGCCCGGGCACCCGTACGCCCTGTTCGACGAGCTGATAGGCGCGTGGGGTGCAGCCGGCGAGCCGGGCCACCTCCACCTGGGTCAGCCAGTCTCCCCTCGACCGTGGACCGGGCGGCAGGCCCAGCCCGGTCCGGTCGGTGGTCCGGCGGAGCCGGCGCAGCCAGTGCCCCAGCCGGGGATCGACGGCCGGCGGCCCGACCTCGGAAAGCGTCATCGCCCACCCCCGGACGGCTCGCACGCGGAGCAGGCGTCGCGGGAGAGCGGGCCGGCGCCCTCTTCCCCCTCGGGCAGCAGGAACACGAGCAGCCGCCGCTCGTCGTCCGGGCGGCCGGGGGCGAGCGTCGTCATCTCGACCCGTACGTGGTGGCCGGCGTCGCCGGCCCGGGCCGGATCGGTGTGCCCGGGGCGGCGCAGGGCGCGGGTACGGCCCGACGGCCGGGGGTGGATCCCGGCCCCGTCCCGCCAGGCCCGGTCGACGAACGGGCTCTGCGCGCGCAGGCCGGAGACCAGCGACCGCAGCGCCGAATCGTCCGGCCAGCGGGCCCACGTGGCCCGCAGGTCGTCGAGAAAGGCGGCGGCGAAGTCGCACTCCCAGTCGACCATCGCGTGCCGGGCGTGCGGGTCGCAGAACAACCACCAGGCGAAGTTGCGCCGGTCCGGCTCGAGGCGGTCGAAGTCGACGAGCCACCGCGCGACCGCGCGGTTGACGGCGAGCACCCGCCACGCCACGTCGGTCACCAGCGCCGGATGGGGATGCAACTGGTCGGCGAGCCGGGTCAGCACCGGATCGGCGGCGGTGGCGTAGCCCTGGGCGGGCGGGGCCGAGCGGGTCGCCAGCATCCACAGGACGTGCCGCTCCTCCGCGTCGAGTCGCAGCGCCGTGGCGACCGCCTGGAGAAGCTGCGCCGACGGCGAGCGCAGCCGGCCCTGCTCGAGCTGACTGATGATGCGGGCGGAGTAGCCGGTCGCCTCGGCGAGGTCGTCCTGACTCAGCCCCGGCCGGCCGCCGACCCGGGGCAGCAGGCCGGCGTCGGGCCGGTCGAGCCGCAGCCGGCGCACCCGGAGAAACGATCTGAGCAGTTCGACCCGCTCCTGGTCGGCCCCGCTGACCGGCGCACTCGCCACCTCATTCACCACCACAGGCCGGGGCCGGCGTCAGCCCTTGAACACGTGCTCCCGTCGCCACGCAAAGTGTGCCCGATGGGACGGTCGTGCGGGGGGCGGTGCGGTCCGGGCAATATATCGATAGGTGTTTACGTCTCGGACACGGAAGAGGCAGGTGGACAGGCCATCCTGCTCTTCACGGTCCACCTCACGAAAGGGTCACGAATGACGTCAAACCGCATCGCAGCGCCCGTGTGGTCGCTGTTCCGCGCCGTGGTCGGCCTGCTCTTCGCCTGCCACGGGGCCGCCACCGTGCTCGGCCTCTTCGGCGGGGCCCGGGGCACCGGGCAGGCCGTCGAGGTGGGCGCCTGGCCCGCCTGGTGGGCCGGCCTGATCCAACTCGTCTGCGGGCTGCTGGTGCTCGTCGGGTTCGCCACCCGGCCGGCCGCCGTGCTCAGCTCGGGCTCCATGGCGTACGCCTACTTCGTCGTACACCAGCCGACCAACCTGTTCCCGATCGAGAACGGCGGTGTCACCTCCGCCCTCTACGCGTGGACGTTCCTGGTCATCGCCGTACTCGGTGCCGGGCCGTGGTCCCTGGACGCGCTGCTGAGCCGGCGCGGCAACCAGGCCGGGGCACAACCCGTACCGGCCAACGGCTGACCACCCCACACCGGCCGGGCCTGACCAACCCGGCCGTACCCACCGGTCCCCGACCGCCACCGGACCCCGCCCACGGGCGGTGGCCCCGACACCCCGCCGGACACCGCGACGACCGCCGACCACGATTCGGTAAGGTCTTCCCTGGGCCGTGACTGGCGCGCTGGGATGGGCACAAACCATCGGGGAGCGGCCCCGTCACCACGACGAATGCCGAGCGCCTGGGCCCTCAACCGCAACCGGAGGTGCCATGTCGTCGCTCAACGCCGAGTCCACCGCCTACCGCAGCGCGCTGGACGTCGTACGCACGGTCGAGCCCCGGGTCGCCGACGCGATCGCCGCCGAACTCGCCGACCAGCGGGCGTCCCTCAAACTCATCGCCAGCGAGAACTACGCCTCCCCGGCCGTCCTGCTCGCCATGGGCAACTGGTTCAGCGACAAGTACGCCGAAGGCACCATCGGCCGCCGCTTCTACGCCGGCTGCCGCAACGTCGACACCATCGAGGCGATCGCCGCCGAGCACGCCCGTGAACTCTTCGGCGCCCCGCACGCGTACGTGCAGCCGCACTCCGGCATCGACGCCAATCTCGTCGCCTTCTGGGCGATCCTCGCCGACCGGGTCGAGGCACCGGCCCTGCGCAAGGCCCAGGTCCGGCAGGTCAACGACCTGACCGAGGAGGACTGGTTCGCGCTGCGCCGCGAGCTGGGCAACCAGCGCATGCTCGGCATGTCGCTCGACGCCGGCGGCCACCTCACCCACGGCTTCCGCCCGAACATCTCCGGCAAGATGTTCGACCAGCGCAGCTACGGCACCGACCCGGCCACCGGGCTCATCGACTACGCCGCCCTGCGGCAGACCGCCAAGGAGTTCAAGCCGCTGGTCCTCGTCGGCGGCTACTCGGCCTACCCGCGCAAGGTCAACTTCCGCATCCTGCGGGAGATCGCCGACGAGGTCGGCGCCACCTTCATGGTTGACATGGCCCACTTCGCCGGACTGGTCGCCGGCAAGGTCTTCACCGGCGACTTCGACCCGGTGCCGCACGCCCACATCGTCACCACCACCACCCACAAGTCGCTGCGCGGCCCGCGCGGCGGCCTGGTGCTCTGCCAGCCCGAACTCGCCGACCAGGTCGACCGCGGCTGCCCGATGGTGCTCGGCGGCCCGCTGCCGCACGTCATGGCGGCCAAGGCGGTCGCGCTCGCCGAGGCCCGCCAGCCCGCCTTCGCCGACTACGCCCAGCGGATCGTCGACAACGCCCAGGCCCTCGCCGAGGGTCTGCTGCGCCGGGGCGTACGGCTGGTCACCGGTGGCACCGACAACCACCTCGTGCTCATCGACACGACCGGCTTCGGGCTCACCGGCCGGCAGGCCGAGCAGGCGCTGCTCGACGCCGGCATCGTCACCAACCGCAACTCGATCCCGCAGGACCCGAACGGCGCCTGGTACACCTCCGGCATCCGGATCGGCACCCCGGCCCTGACCACGCGCGGGCTCGGCACCGCCCAGATGGACGAGACCGCCGACCTGATCAACACCGTGCTCAGCCAGACCAAGCCGGGCGTCGGCCCGGACGGCGCGCCCTCCAAGGCGAAGTACGTCCTCGACCCCGCCGTCGCCGACCGGATCGCCAAGCAGGCCGACGAACTGCTCGCCGGGTTCCCGCTCTACCCCTCGGTCGACCTCGGCTGAGCCCGACCCCGACCTGATCCGCCCGGTTCGGCCCGTCCGAGCCGGGCGGAGCTCTTTTCCGCCGGCTGTCCCTGCCCGCCGGCTGTCCCTGCCCGCCGGCTGTCTGCCCGGCGGCCGTCCCTGCCCGCCGGCTGTCCTCTTGCCCGGCGGCCCTTCGACCCGACAGGTCAGCGGGTCGATCCGCAGCCGTCCCGTTCTTGCACGGCAACGCCAGAAATTTTCATCCTCCGATCGGGTCTTGTCTGATGTTGCGTCGAGATTTAACGTCATCGCAACCACCGCCGCCGATCGGCGCCGCCCGTCCCCCAGTGCGCGCCGGCCGGCCCCGCGAGAATCGAGTCGCCATCGATGTCTGACCAGCATTCGCAACACCCCCGCCGGCCCGCGCGGCGGGGCCGGATCCGGGCCGTCGTGGCCGGATCGTTCGTGGTCGCGCTCGGCGCCGGCACGCTGGGCGCGCACCCCGCGCTGGCCACCGCCGACCCGCCCGGCCCGGCCGGCGTCGAGACCGTCGCCGGGCTGCCACCGCACCTGACCGCCGGCCGCGGCGCCACCGTGCCGTTCGTCGAGCAGGAGGCCGAGAACGCCGCCACCACCGGGGAGATCATCGGCCCGGACCGCAACGCCTACACCCTGCCGTCGGAGGCGTCCGGGCGCCGGGCGGTCAAGCTCGACGCCCCCGGCGAGTGGGTGGAGTTCACCCTGACCCGCGACACCAACTCGCTCAACGTCCGGTACGCCATCCCGGACGCCGAACAGGGCGGCGGCATCACCGGCCCGCTGGACGTCTACCTCAACAACCAGCGCCGGCACACGATCACGCTGACGTCGGAGTTCTCCTGGCTCTACAGCACGTACCCGTTCTCCAACGACCCGAAGGCGGTCCCGCCGGACGACTGGTGGATTCCAGAGCCGCGCCCGGTCAAGACCCCGTTCCGGCCGCACCACTTCTACGCCGAGCAGCGGCTCCTGCTCGGCAAGACCCTGCACGCCGGGCAGAAGATCAAGCTGAAGCTGCCGCACGACTCGACGCTGCCGTGGGCGGTGATCGACCTGGTCGACTTCGAGATGGTCGCCAAGCCGAAGAAGATGCCACGCGGGGCGCTGTCGGTGGTCGACTTCGGCGCCGACCCGACCGGCGTACGGGAATCCGCCGACGCGTTCGACGCCGCGGTGGCCGCCGGCCGGGCGAGCGGCCGTACGGTGTTCATCCCGCCGGGGACGTACCAGGTGAACCGGCACGTCGTCGTTGACGACGTGACCGTCACCGGGGCCGGCAACTGGCACAGCGTCGTGCGCGGCGACGGCGTCGGGTTCTACGGGAAGTGGGCCGCCGACGGCGGCAGCCACGACGTGCACCTGTCCGACTTCGCGATCATCGGCAACATCCGGGAACGCCGCGACGACCTCCAGGTCAACGGGATCGGCGGGGCGCTCGGCGGCGGGTCCACCGTGGAGCGGCTCTACATCCAGCGGACCAAGGTCGGGATGTGGTTCGACGGCCCGTTCCACGGGCTCACCGTGCGGGACAACATGATCGTCGACCAGATGGCCGACGGGCTGAACCTGCGGCGCGGCATCTCCGGCGTACGGGTCACCAACAACTTCCTGCGCAACCTCGGCGACGACGGGCTGGCCATGTGGTCGCACTTCGTCAAGAACCCGGACGGGACCCCGGAGACGTCGGAGGAGGCCGACCAGGACCACGACAACGTCTACGACCACAACACCGTGATCGCGCCGGTGCTGGCCAACGGAATCGCGATCTACGGCGGCCGGGACAACGTGGTGTCCGACAACGTCGTCGCCGAGACCGTGCGCGAGGGCGGCGGCCTGCACGCCGGCTACCGGCACGGGTCGACCCGGTTCTCCGGCACGCTCACGTTCGCCCGCAACACCACCGTACGGGCCGGCGTGCTCGACCTGAACTGGAACTTCGGCGTGGGGGCGCTGTGGTTCTACTCGCTGGACGGTCCGATGGACGCCCGGATCGACGTCGTCGACAACTCGTTCCTGGACAGCACCTACTCGGCGATCATGGCGGTGAAGGGGCATCCGGAGGCGCACTCGGTCAGCAACATCCACGTCGACGGGGCCTGCATCGACGGCGCCGGCACGTACGCGCTGCAACTCCAGGTGGCCGGCGCGGGCAGCTTCACCGGCGTGGAGGCCCGCAACCTCGGCGTCGGGGGCACCTGGCGCGGCGACCCGTTCGAGATCACCGACGGCGGCGGCAACTCCGGCTGGCAGAACGACATCCGCTGGAACTGGCCGATGGACACCGCGCGACCGGTCGCCCCGCCGACCAACTGCGCGTGACAGCACCGGCCGGTCCGTCCCCGGGGACCCTCCCGCCGCTCCCCGCCGGCGACGGACACGCGACCGCCCCGGGCGGGCCGCCCCCGCCCGCC